>CAVKGJ010000133.1:0-6831 GCA_963655605.1 Oscillospiraceae bacterium | reverse complement strand
GGCTGCACTGGGCATCGCCCAGACCAATATCAGCCGCTACGGCATGAAAGACCGTGTCCTGCTCCATCATGCCGACCTGTACGACGGCATTCCGGACAAACGTTACCAGCTGATCGTAACTAATCCGCCCTATGTCAACCAGTCCTCCATGGACAACCTGCCTCCCGAATACCGGCACGAACCGCACATGGCGTTGGCTGGCGGGTTCGACGGCATGGACATCGTCCGCCGCATTGTCCGCACGGCAGGCGAACGCCTGACCGACGATGGCCTGCTGATCGTCGAAATCGGCAACGAGGCGGAAAACGCCATCGCTGCTTTCCCCGAACTGGAACTGACCTGGCTCTCCACATCCGGCGGCGACGACCGCGTGTTCCTCCTGACGGCCAAACAGCTGAAAGGTCTGAAAAAAGCATGATCCGGTTTTCCCAGCTTTCCCTGATGCGCGGAACCAAACCGCTGTTTAACAAAGCCGATGCTACCATCAATCCAGGCGAAAAAGTCGGGCTGGTCGGCCCCAACGGAGCAGGAAAAACCAGCCTTTTTTCCCTGCTGACAAAAGAACTGCATCCCGACGGGGGGGATGTCGACTTTCCGGCCGGCTGGCGAATCTCGCATGTGGCACAGGAAACACCAGCGCTGCAACGCAGTGCACTGGACTATGCCATCGATGGCGACACGCATCTCCGGAAACTGGAATCCGAACTGGCACGGCTGGAACCGGATCCGCAAGACGCCGATTCCGGCATGCGCATCGCCGAACTGCACACGGCACTGGCCGATGCCGGAGCCTACACCGTTAAATCGCGTGCCGAACAACTCTTGCTCGGCCTCGGTTTTTCAATGGAAGAAATGCGGCACAATGTGGCGACGTTTTCCGGCGGCTGGCGCATGCGGCTGAATCTGGCGCAGGCCCTGATGTGCCCTTCCGATCTGCTGTTGCTGGACGAGCCGACCAACCACCTCGATCTGGATGCCATTTTATGGCTGGAAGACTGGCTCAAACGCTATACCGGAACACTGATCGTCATTTCGCACGACCGCGATTTCCTTGACGGAATCGCCAGCGCCATCCTCCATATCGACGACGGCAAGCTGAAACGTTATACCGGCAACTACTCCGCATTCGAGCGCCAGCGTGCCGAACAGATGACGCTCATGCAAGGCATGATCGAAAAACAGGCCAAACGCCGTGCCCATCTGGAATCTTATATCAACCGTTTCCGCTACAAGGCCACCAAGGCACGACAGGCACAGAGCCGCCTCAAGGCGCTGGAGAAAATGGAAGCACTCACCCCGCTCAGGGCTGCAGCCGAATTTTCCTTCGATTTTTTCGAACCGGAATCGTCGCCCAATCCCCTTCTTGTCATGGATGGCGTTACAGCCGGCTATACCCAACGCGACGCCAACAACGACACAATATCTGCCACGCCCATCGTATCGGATATCGGATTCACCCTGCAAACCGGCGAACGCATCGGCCTCCTGGGTGTCAACGGTGCGGGCAAATCCACACTCATCCGGACCATCGCCGGAGAACTGCTTCCCTTATCCGGGCTGTTCACGACCGGCAAGGGTCTGAAAATCGGCTATTTCGCCCAGCATCAGGTTGAAATGCTGAGAAATGACGAGTCGCCACTCTGGCATCTTGCGAAAATCGCGCCCGATACCCGTGAACAGGAACTGCGCAATTTTCTGGGCGGTTTCCACTTCCAGGGCGACATGGCCACCAGCCCTGTCGCTCCTTTCTCGGGCGGCGAAAAGGCGCGGCTCGCGCTAGCCCTGATCGTCTGGCAGCGCCCCAATCTCCTGCTTCTGGACGAACCGACCAACCATCTCGATCTGGATATGCGCGAAGCCCTCACCGAAGCGCTCGCCCAGTACGAAGGCACGCTCCTGCTGGTCTCGCACGACCGCCACCTGCTGCGTGCGACAACCGACCGCTTCTATATCGTCTCCGGCGGACACCTGCGTGAATTCGATGGCGATCTGGACGATTACCGCAACTGGCTGTTCGATACACGCCTTGCCAAAACCCAGGCCGACCGCCAGGACACCACGACCAGCAAACCGGAGAAACCGGCCATTGACCGCAAGGAACAGAAACGTCTGGAAGCGGAAGAACGGCAACGCATCTCTGCCCTGAAAAAACCACTGGAAAAACGAATTGCCTGGCTGGAAAACGAAATCAGCAAACTGAACGAGGAAAAAACGGCGATAGACAGCCAGCTAGCCGACTCCGCCATTTACGAACCCGCGAACAAGGACCGGCTGAGAAAACTGCTGGCCGATCAGGTCGAATGCACAAAACGACTGGGCGCCTGCGAAGAAGAATGGCTGGAAAAACAGGACGAACTGGAAAAAATACTGGCATCGTAGCCTTTCCGGCAATGTTCGCCATACACCCCGGCTTTACCCGTCACCTTGCCAGAAACGACATGGGCATTTGCACCTGCACGGTGCGGCGCACTCTCACAGTGCAAGAAACGCGCCATGCCGGATCTCCCAGCCTGACGGAAAAATCTATTTCCCGGTTTTTGCAGGCTCCCGTTTGACAATAGCCACCGCACCGGATACATCGCGCACAATGATGTACTGCTCCTTGCCTCCCGGACCGGTCAACAGATAGAAATTGCCGTAGCGGTAGGCGTCATCGTCCTTGTTGATTTTCTCCACCTTGAAACCATACACCTCCGGTGCAGGCGTCCCGGCATGACACACCAAATTGCCAAATAAAAAATAACCAGCTGTAATAAGTACAATAATATTAAAAAATCTACGAATTTTTTTCATCATCACCCCTGAAAAGGAAATTTCGCCAGTTAAACTGATATACATATTGTATTGATGATAGCTTCCTGTCAATTCCGCAACAAAATCCCGTATAACAGGGCATTTTTCACATGACTGAATCGACACCCCGATTGGCAAGCTGATCGGCCTTTTCGTTTCCTTCATGACCAGCATGACCTTTCACCCAGCGCCACCGGATATCATGACGCTGCGTCGCCGTATCCAGTTCCATCCACAAATCAACGTTTTTCACCGGTTTCTTGTCGGATGTACGCCAACCGCGTTCCTTCCATTTGCGGATCCATTCGGTAATGCCCTTCTGGACATACTGGCTGTCCGTATGCAATATGACCCGGCATGGCTTTTTCAGCACACGAAGTGCCTCGATGACAGCTGTCAACTCCATGCGGTTATTCGTCGTATCGGCATCTCCCCCGAACATTTCCTTTTCATGGCTGCCGGAAACCATCCAGACCCCCCATCCTCCCGGCCCGGGGTTTCCCCGGCAGGCACCATCAGTAAAAATTTCGACCTCACTCATTTTTTCACTGTTCATCCGTCAATCCCAAACATTCGCACACAACTCTGGTTATAATGGATTTTTTGTTTCTGGAGACACGATATCATGCCTACCGATCCGGTTTTTTCTGTCAGTCCGATTCCTGCCTTCCGTGACAATTACATCTGGATGATCGACTACCGCACGCATGCGGTAGTCATCGATCCCGGTGATGCCGGTCCTGTTCTGGCCGTACTGAAAAAACGCTCCCTGCAACTGTCCGCCATTTTACTGACTCATCGCCATGATGACCACATCGGCGGCGTCGCCAGGCTGCTGGAAAAAACCGGCGTCCCTATATATGGCCCCCGTCTGGATGCCATCGAATCCGTCACACATCCGGTACAGGACGGTGATACCGTCACTCCTTTCGGACAGAACGGACCAAATCTGGCCGTACTGGACGTCCCCGGACACACGAAAGGCCATATCGCCTATTATGCTAAAAAAGAAAAATGGCTCTTTTGCGGCGATATGCTGTTTGGCGCCGGCTGCGGCCGGATGTTCGAAGGCACACCGGAACAGATGCTGGCCTCCCTTTCCAGACTGGCTGCCCTTCCGGACGATGTGCAAGTTTTCGCAGGGCACGAATACACCCTCTCCAACCTGAAATTCGCCCGTGAAATCGAACCCGGCAATGAAGCGATCGCCGAACGTGCCAGGGCAGACCTTGCCCGACGCAACCGTGGCCGTCCGACCCTGCCTTCGACCATCGGTCTGGAAAAAGCCACCAACCCGTTTTTGCGGGCAGGCCGTGAAGATGTCATGAAACGGCTTGAAGAACTGGGCCATCTGAAAAGCAGGAACCCGGTCGATTCCTTCGCCGCCATGCGCGAATGGAAAAATACCTACATCTGATACGTCAACCTGCAATATCGGGACCGGGCTAGATATGCGACGCCCGGTCTTTTCCATTTCACCCCAGAAGCTGCCGTATGGGGCAAAAAAAGGACAGCCAGACAAACAGAACAGCAACACTACTGCGACTCTCCCGTTGCCGTGACGGAGAAAAAAGCCAACGGAACCAATGCAAAGGCTCCCTGCACACCGCCCAGAGCCAACAACAGGCAAGGAGAAAACCGCTTTGCCAACCATCCCGACTGTAAACGAAGCCAGACCGATACGGCATAGGAAACCGTCAGCCACCTCATGCAAACTCGCTCCGAGATAGCTGTATGCCCCTAGCACCAGAAATCCTGTGGCAAACGCCATGGAAAAAATGACCCGGCCTTTTTCCAAACACGCTACCACGACCACCCTATCCGGAAAAGAATGATCCCGGGAAGTCGTCCTGCATTCCGGCAAGCATCTGCACAGCCACAACGACACCAGTGCCTTCCGATCGGCCAGACAAATGTCATACGCCAATTGAGCCATCCTGCAAGAAAAACACTGCGACCGGTCGTCCACCTGAAAGACCGGACAAACCGGTTTCATGTCCGCCGTTCCATTGCTCCGCCAACAGAAAAGGGGCTGCAAAAGGCCCCTTTTCCATCCGTTCTCATCGCATCAGCGGCGACGGGCAACCTTTTCACGCGTTTGTTGCCGTGTCGTCACGTCGGCCAGTTCACTGATTTCCTTCGAGAGGAATTTCCAGATATCGTCCACACTGACAATGCCGACCAGACCACCCATCTTGTCCACGATGGGAATGCGGCGCACTCCCTTAAAGCGCATCCGTTCCACCGTCTCGAAGACATCCTCCGTTTCGACGGCCGTCATCAGCTCGACCTTCATGATATCGATCACCTTGATGCTTTTCGGATCCAGCCCTTCTGCCAGAACGACGACCACGATATCCCGGTCGGTTACGATTCCCTGCGGCACCATCATGCCGTTGATTTCCTCGATCACGATCAGCGTTCCGACATGATTGCGCCGCATCAGTTGTGCCGCTTCCAGCACCGTGGTATTCGAATGGCAAGTCACGACATTATTCGAACAAATATGTCCAATCTGCATCTTTCTCTCCTCCTTATTTTCTGTCGAAAAAACAAGAACCGTAAACGGCGGCGGATTCCGGAAATCCTGTTGCTGTCCCTTGCAACAGGATACCTTATAAACGCGATGTCTCAAAAAATTATTTCCCTGCAATCCTGCCTGCGTCAAGAACCTGCAAAACAAAACGTTTTTTCTCCAGGATTTTCACGAAAGGCTGTGGTTTTCATCGTCGCGAACCAGTAGAATGAAACTGTTTCAACAATATCGGAATCTTCTTTTTTCAACTTTTTCCCGCCATCCGCGACCGCCTGCAAAACCGGCAGTGGCAGGCTGGCTCTTCCCGGAGCGTTCCGCGAGAAAGAACCGGTATGAAGAAATCCCATACCCGAAAAAAAATCCAGACCATGCACGACTGGCTGATGACTCCGGTCGGCCAATATATTCTCGGATGGGAAGAAAGCCATTTCCAAACCCTCTCGGCAGACATTTTCGGATTCAATGCCGTACAGATCGGTTTTCCCGAAATCAATGCTCTGAAAGAAAACCGGATGACCAACCGCTGGTACACCAACCCGTTCATGCCGGAATCCGAAATCCGCGAAATGCTGGAAACTGGACATATCAGTGAACCCGACAGCCATTCCGTGAAGATATCCCTTGTCCACGACATCGACGAACTGCCGTTCGCATCCGAATCCATCGACCTGATCGTACTGCCGCACGCCTTTGAATTCGCCCAATCGCCCCACCAGATACTTCGTGAAGTCAACCGCGTCCTGATCCCGGAAGGACAGGTCATCATCAGCGGCTTCAACCCGGCCAGCCTCTGGGGAATCCGGCAACAGTTCAGCCGTCTGTCCGGCAACCGCTTTCTACCTGAATATGCCGAATTCCTGAGCCTGTCCCGCCTGAAAGACTGGCTGAAACTGCTGAACTTCGAAATCAGCCGTGGCTATTTCGGTTGTTACCGTCCTCCCTGCCGTACCCGGCTCTGGCTGAGGAGGTTCATGTTCATGGAAAAAGCCGGCAACCGGTGGTGGCCCTATCTGGGCGCCATTTACCTTATCTGCGCCATCAAACGGGTACATGGCGTTCATCTGATCAATCCCGCCTTCCGCAAGAATCCGGGCCGTCTCTTTCAGACCGTCCCGGTCAACCAGAAATTAAGGAAAAACCATTCTGCCGGAACAGGTAGCGACATAGCCGACGAAAATCGGTGACCTCCCACGAAAATCAGCCAGGCCAGTTTTCGGGAAAGAGCCAGCCGAATCAGCGACGGATTCCGACGGATTCTGACGTCTGCCCGGTGGATTTCCATATCCGCTGCGAATGGTTCCTTCATTTGTGCATAGCCAAACGATTTCCTGTCGAACTGCCAGTTCTCGCCCACGGAAACTTCTCCATGGATATCACTGAAATCGATACGTCTCCTGTTCAGTCCTGTTTTCCGGAGTCGTACGATAATCCGGCCACATTTTTTCACCTGCCGGAAATGGGGACGACGTGTACCCGGACTTTCAGGCAGCTGATCGCTCCTA
>CAVKGJ010000132.1:0-3397 GCA_963655605.1 Oscillospiraceae bacterium | reverse complement strand
AGATTCAAAAGACCGGGTTTGTGTTTGATGATGTTTTGAGACATACTGCTCATGGGTTTTTCCTTTCCGGCTTTCGCCTTTTGATAAAGATTCACTCCTCTATCAAACTGGAAAAACCCGCTTGCTGCAAGTCTTAACTGTCAGATGTAATCTGAACTAGTACAGATAAATGTCCACAGAACGCGTACAGGCTCATCTAACTTCGCTTTCTTTCGAATTCAATGAATGAATACGGAATGGATGCATTAACATCCTTTCTCGATATCTCCACAAAATGATCATTCGGCAATACCGGATAAGTCGTTTCACCGTCAAAAACAGCATGAACAACAGTTAAATAAATTTTATCGGTAAACGGCAAAGTCTCTGCAAACAATTCTCCTCCACCTCCAATGACAATATCTTCCAACCCCAATTTTCTAGCCAGTGCAATACCGTCTTCGATATTATGAACGACATGAGCGCCAACAACATCATAATCATCCTGACGAGTAACGACAATCGTCGTTCTGTCCGGCAGCACCTTTCCAATTGCTTCGTGAGTCTTTCTGCCTATTATTAATGCTTTTCCAATAGTAAGTGCCCTGAAAATCTTCTGCTCACCAGGAATATGCCAAGGCATCTGGCCATTCTTTCCGATTACCCTGTTTTTCGACATGGCAACGACATGGGATATAACCATCCAGCATTTCTCCTTCTAAAATCTAACAGAATTCTTGTCAAAGACTGATTTTCAGGCGTGTTAATGTCGAATTTAACATTTCATTATCAGGATCTTTCTCCTTGACCTTGACGAACAACGATCTTGCTTCCTGCCGATTTCCTTTAATCCACAAGACCTCTGCAAGATGAATCGCTATTTCATTATCCGGACGCAATTCGTAAGCATGCCGCAAATTCTGCTCAGCCAAGTCCAGTTTCTCCTGCCTAAACAAGAGCCAGCCCAGACTGTCGGTAATATAAGGATCATCTGGCGCCAACTCCATGGCCTTTTCAATCAAAGAATAAGCTTCATCCAGACGGAGATTCCGATCGGCCAATGAATAGCCCAAAGCATTATAAGCTTGCTGATAATTCGGATCGATCTCGATAATCCGCTTCAGAGATTCTTCCATGACACCATATTGTCCGAGATTTTCGGCCGTTAAAGCATAATCGTACAAAATACCTGTGTTTTTGGGAAACTGCTGGACACCTGACTGCAGAACATTAAATGCATCTTTCGTTCTTTTGACCTCTCTCAATATCTGCGCTTCCGTCAGTAACAATTTCTCCCGCTCATAAGGATTTTCTTCTGCCAGATCAGTAATAATTTTTCGGGCCTTGTTGATATTCCCTTTTTTCGCATAAATCTGAGCTTTCCTGATCTGCACCCCCAGAACGATTTCGTCATCCTCATCCAGACTTACCTGCGCAAGCCATTGAAGTGCCTTGTCATATTGATGCTGTTCTTCTTCTATCTGTGACAGCAAAAACAAAACCTGTGTCAATTCCTGATGGCTTTCCTTGGATTGTGCTGAAGCCGTTTCAAGATATTTCATAAGATATTTTTCTGCCGCAAGGAAATTGTTTTCCTGAATTGACAACAATCCCAACGAATAAAGCGCCATCGAATCCTGTGGATCGGAATTCAGCAGTATCTCAAACTCTTGTTTGGCATTCCCGTATTTCTTTTGTCCTACCAGCAAACGGGCAAGTGAAATCCTCACTTCACGTGAACTTGGATATCTTTCAAGAAATGCCGAAAGTATTTCAGTCGCCTCACCTGTACTGGAAGCAACCTGTGCACAAGTCAAAGCAGCCATTTCCGAATCCGGTTTCAAGGTAATCGCCTTTTCAGCTTCTTCCCGAGCTCTCGTGCGATCATTTTTCATCAACGCCGAAATAGCTAACGACATGTGTGCCTCTGGCACATTTTGATAAGGTGCTGTCACTTCCTCCATTACAGTAAAAGCATCCGATTTATTTTTGATCCCGGATAGCAGCTGCTGAAGCTGATAAAACAACGCGACCTGTCTTTCCGGCGTTGCTATCGTCAGCTTGGCTGAAAAATAATCCTTAATTTCACCAAGTCTGTTATCCAGAGCCAGAAAACCCAACAAGTATTTCTCAGCTTCTTCAGAGTGAGGAGCCAATTTGTGCCAAAACCGTACAGCCTGCAGAGCATCTTTTGCGTTTCTGTTCTTTACGGCAATTTCTGCAGCCCTTCTGGCCAGACGGGGATCCTTGGTTTCTTTTGCCGCATCTAGCATAGTTTCATAAGCATATACATCCAGACCGCGTTGTGTTGCAATATCCGCACTTAATATCTGATAGAGCAAGTCATTCGTCAGTGGTTTGACCGGCAACGCGTCTCCTGCACTGTCTTGTTCTGAAGATGACTTTGTCAGCAAATCCACCTTATTCCTGTTACCTCCGGAAGATATGGTTTCCTTTGGAAAATTCTGCTGAGAATTCAGTTTTCCTGCAGATGTATCGGCTTTATCAACAGAATCCGCCAGTAATGGATTCGGGAATACAAAAAAACAGCCCAACATCATGACAAAAAAAATCTGTACGAAATCTTTTTTTTGAATTGTTGTTAGCATAATCATTCAGAGCAATAGTGTTCTTCCAACAAACAACATTCTACCCGTCTGTTTGCTTGGAAATTCCATCTTCAACAATAATATTGTTTCTTTGAAGAAAAGGGATATTTTTTCATTTCTATACAACTTACCGAAGAAAATGATGCCCAAACTAAAAAATTAGGATATAATACACTCTTTCGCGGCTGTAGCTCAGCTGGATAGAGTACTTGGCTACGAACCAAGGGGTCGTGGGTTCGATTCCTGCCAGCCGCGCCATTACTCAGGCGGGCCAGTCATTCTGACTGGCCCGTTTTTCATTTTTTTCTTTCATTTCTTTACTGGATCAAACCAGACCTGGTTGATCCATGAGCTTTTTCTCCAAAACCCCCACAGGAAAAAAATACACTAGCCCAAAAAATTCATGACACGCTTCCGATCAGATCTTACCGTCACGCAACATCAAATACAAGGAAATACATAGCATACCTCAATTCATTTAATTTTTTAGAGACCTATCAGTACAATCAAACAGTATCTTGTCCGAATTTCGACACTTGTGAATTTTGCCGTAACGTACCAGACGCGAGAGGAAGCGGGATCATGGTGATGAACATATTCGGAGTGAGGGCGAACTGTGCGAGAAACAAGGAAGCGTTGCAAGAAAGCTTCGACTCCATGATGGATGTCGGGAGTGGGCAACCAGTCTGCAAGACTGGATAAGAGGTGCCAGAAAGAAGCGGCCTGTTTTGCAGCGGGAGGAGAAGGAGGATAAAAAAAAAGCCCCTGAGATTTATCAGGGGCTTTGTAGATAATTGCCTGACGATAAC
>CAVKGJ010000131.1:0-12400 GCA_963655605.1 Oscillospiraceae bacterium | reverse complement strand
TGGCCACCCATGGTCGGCAAAATGGCATCGGGCTTTTCTTTCTCGATAATCCGTTCGACCACTTTCCAGGTGATCGGTTCGATGAACGTCACATCCGCCATATCCGGATCAGTCATAATGGTTGCAGGATTGCTGTTGACCAGAATGACTTTGTAACCTTCTTCCCTCAAAGCTTTGCAAGCCTGTGCGCCGGAATAATCGAATTCACAAGCCTGTCCAATAATAATGGGACCGGCGCCAATAATAAGAATGCTTTTGATATCTGTACGTTTTGGCATATTTTCCAGTTGTATATGTTACCGTTTTCAAAAAACCGTCTGAAAACGGCGAAAATGCTTTTTTCTCTTGCCAAGGCAAATTTTGCTGCGGCAAAACAGGATCATTACTTGTTCTTTCTGGCCTTTTCCATCAATCCGACAAATCTGTCAAACAGATAATCGACGTCGCCTGGACCGGGAGATGCTTCCGGATGTCCCTGAAAACAGAAAGCAGGTTTATCGGTTCTGGCAAATCCCTGCAAGGAGCCATCAAAAAGCGACCTGTGCGTCACCCTGCAATTGGATGGCAGAGTGGAAGCATCGACAGCAAAACCATGATTTTGCGAAGTGATCAATACCTTTCCCGTTTCAAGATCTTGTACAGGATGGTTGGCGCCATGATGACCAAACTTCATTTTCATGGTTTTTGCACCGGCGGCCAACGCCATAATCTGGTGTCCCAAACAAATACCAAAAGTCGGAATACCGCGTTCGATCAGTTCACGTGCTGCATCAACAGCATAGGAACATGGTTCCGGATCTCCGGGACCATTTGACAGAAAAACTCCGTCTGGCGACAGTTTCAGCACATCCCTGGCCGAGGATTGCGCTGGAACGACAGTTACCCTGCATCCACGATCGGTCAACATACGCAAAATATTGCGTTTGACCCCGAAATCGAAAGCAACGACATGATATTTGTAGTCACCAAGTTGCTTGTAGCCCGATCCCAGTTCCCAACCTGCTTCTGTCCATTCATAGGAATGATCCGTCGTGACCTCCCTGGCCAGATCCTGGCCGGAAAGCCCTGAACAACTGCACGCCAGCTCAAGCGCTCTTTTCTCATCGTTCCCGACAACAATCGCGCCACTCTGGGCCCCTTTTTCACGAAGGATGCGAGTCAATTTGCGGGTATCGATACCGGCAATCGCAACAATATTCTGCTCTTTCAGATAATCGGGAAGAGATTGGGTCGCACGGAAATTGGAAATGACAGGCCGTACATCCTTGACGATAAAACCGGCAGCCTGTATTTTTCCGGATTCGACATCCTCCAGATTGACGCCTGTATTGCCGATATGGGGATAAGTCAGGGTAACGATCTGACCGCTGTAACTGGGATCTGTCAGAATTTCCTGATAGCCGGTCATGGAAGTATTGAAAACGACCTCACCGGAAGTTTCACCTGAAGCGCCAATGGAATAGCCGTGAAAAACAGTGCCATCCGCAAGTGCCAAAACGGCTGGAACCTGTTGACCGAAAGGGAATCGCAAGGTAACTCCTTTTAGTGCTACCGTAACGGCCCCGCTCCATCAGGTCGCATTAGCCTCCCGAACTGCTGTGAAACCAGTTCGGAACGTTCGATTTCAATAGGATTCAAACAACGCAGGCGCTACGGTAATGATTGAATTTGTTAAGCGGTTCAATTATAGCCGAGAATAAATATGCCAGCAAATTGCTGGCTTCCATTATTTCCCGGAATACCCCAACCCCATCGCTTCCCGGACATCGCGCATGGTTTCTCCGGCAAGCCTGCGCGCTTTCTCACAACCATATTCAACGACCTCCCGAACCAGCGCCGGTTTGGCGATATACTGTTGCGCTCTCTCCTGCATCGGCTCCAGTTCGCGGACAACCGCATCGATAATCGGCTGTTTGCACTGTATACAACCGATTCCAGCAGACCTGCACCCTTTCTGTACCCACTCCTTCGTTTCATCGTCCGAGTAGACCACATGAAAAAGCCAAACAGGACATTTTCCCGGATCTCCGGGATCAGTCCGTTTGACTCGTGCAGGATCGGTTTGCATGGTACGGACCTTTCTGGTAACCGTTTCTTTGTCGTCGCGCAATGCGATGGTATTGCCATAACTTTTCGACATTTTGGCACCATCGAGTCCCGGCAACCGGGATGCCTCTGTCAATAATGCCTGAGGCTCGGCCAGAATCTGTTTGCGGCTGCCCAGCAGATAACCGTATAACAACTCCCTGTCGCTTGCCGACAGACTGCCTGCCTGATCCAGCATGGCCTTTGCCTTTTCAAGCGATTCGGCATTCCCTTTTTCCTGGTAATCCGTACGCAATTCCATGAAAATCCTGGCCTGTTTGTTTCCGAGTTTTTTCGCGCTCGCCTGTACTTTCTCATCAAAGTCTTTCTCCCGGCCATACATATAATTGAAACGACGCGCCAGCTCCCGCATAATCTCCATATGCGGCAACTGATCTTCTCCGACTGGCACTTTATTGGCACGATAAACGAGCACATCAGCCGCCATCATAAGCGGATAACCAAGAAAACCGTAAGTCGTCAGATCCTTGTGCGCCAGTTTCTGTATCTGATCCTTGTAAGTCGGAACCCGTTCCAGCCACGACAGTGGTGTGGACATACTCATCAGCAGAGTCAATTCGGCATGTTCAAGCACTTTCGACTGGATGAAAATCGTCGCCTTTTCCGGATCAATACCGGCTGCCAGCCAGTCGATCACCATTTCCCATGCATTCTTTTCGATGGTTTCCACTTCATCATAATGGGTCGTCAACGCATGCCAGTCCGCAACAAAAAAGAGACTTTCCACTTCCGACTGGATACGAACCCAGTTTTTAATGGCGCCATGATAATGGCCGAGATGCAATGCGCCTGTCGGACGCATGCCGGAAACAACACGATCAGGATACATAATGAATCACAAAGACAAAAAATATAACAATGGATAAAGAAACAGGTTGACAATCCAGCGTCCCAGATACATTACCGGACGCATCCAGTAATTCGTCAGCCCCAGATAAACCAGTCCCAACACAATGAAAAAACCATACCGCTCGATTTGGGCAAACTTGTACGCCATATTCGCCGGCAACAGACTTGTCATTATGCGTCCTCCATCCAGCGGTGGCAATGGGAAAAGATTGAAAGCGAAAAGCACCAGATTGATCATGATGCCTGCATCGGCCATCAAAAGAAGAAAACCGTTCTGTACATGCGCCAGCAGCAACCCGATCTTGAACAGGCTCCACAGCAAAGCCATGACAAGATTCGAGCCAGGCCCCGCCAAAGCCACCAGCGCGGAATCTCTTCTGGGATGACGCAATTGCCCGAAATTGACGGGCACCGGCTTGGCATAACCGAAAATAAAAGGACTACCCACAAGCAAAAGTACGGCAGGAATGACAACGGTTCCAAGTGGATCGATATGTCTGAACGGATTGAGCGTCATACGTCCTTCCAGATAGGCCGTCGAATCACCGAGAAACCGTGCGACAAAGGCATGTGCCGCCTCATGCAGGGTAATGGCAAGCAGAACGGGAATAACCCAGACTATAGCTGTTTCAGCAATATTTTCCATTCCACGCTTTCAAATCACGAAACAGCCGACAAAAAATACATCGGACCGTTATTTTCTTACAACCCTATCAGGGCAGGATCACCCCGTCCGCTGCGAACCAGCTCAGGTTCCTTGCCAGTCAGATCAATGACCGTCGTCGGCAGCAACCCGCAGGCTCCACCATCGACAACCGCATCAACCTGTTTTTCCAGTCTTTCCTGAATGGCATATCCTTCCGTCATGGGATCTTCGTCTCCCGGAAGAATAACCGTCGTTCCGATCAACGGTTCCCCCAGCTCTTCCAGCAATGCCTGATCAATACGGTTGTCCGGAACACGCAAACCGATCGTTTTGCGTGAAGGATGAGACAAACGACGCGGCACTTCCTTCGTTGCCTGCAAAATGAAAGTAAAGGCACCCGGTGTTGCCGTTTTCAACAGACGATAAGCCGAATTGTCCACTCTCGCATAGGAACCGACCTCACGCAAATCGCGGCACAACAGCGTCAGCAAATGCCGTTCGTCAATCTGGCGAATCTGCCGTATCCGATCAACTGCAGCCTTGTCATCAAGACGACAAACCAGTGCATAACTGGAATCGGTCGGCATGACAATAACACCGCCACTCCGCACAATATCGGCAACCTTTTTGATCAGGCGATTCTGTGGATTGACAGGATGTATTTCCAGATAGTAACTTGCCATATTTTTCAACCCTGACGCTTCTGACTGTCAGAGACGACCGCTCTGTAACGCTTCAATCCTCTTTTCAATGGGAGGATGTGTTGCAAACAGCGACATGAAACCATTCCGGCCATTAATGCCCATTGCCGTCATATTTTTCGGCAAGTCTCCCGATTCCATATGTCCGAGCCGCTGAAGGGCATGAATCATGGGCCTGCTGCTGCCCAGCAATCTTGCGGATCCTGCATCTGCCCTGAATTCCCTGTAACGTGAAAACCATGCCACAATCATGGACGCCAGAATACCGAACAGTATCTCGCAGACGATCACCGTAAAGAAATAGCCGACTCCACTTCTTCCATTCTCAGAATTTCTCGACAACACATTATCGACAACAAAGCCGACCACACGCGCCAAGAAAATCACGAATGTATTGACGACTCCCTGAATCAGGGTCAGGGTCACCATGTCGCCATTGGCGATGTGAGCGATTTCATGACCGAGAACCGCTTCCACCTCTTCATGATTCATGCTCTGCAGCAAACCGGTCGATACCGCAACAAGCGCCGAATTCTTGAAAGCACCTGTCGCAAAAGCATTCGGTTCCCCTTCGTACACGGCAACTTCAGGCATCGTGATACCTGCTTCAGCCGACAGTTTCCGGACCGTATTCAGCAACCACTGTTCCGTTGCGTTGGATGGAGAACTGATGACATAGGCCCCCGTTGACCACTTGGCCATCTGTTTGCTCATCAGCAATGAAATAATGGAGCCGGTAAAACCGACAACCAGAGAAAATACCAGCAGACTGCCCAGATCCAGCCCACTGCGATACAGATAGCGGTTGACGCCAAGAACAGACAGCACGACCGACATGACGAGAATAACCGCCAAATTGGTCACCAGAAAAAGAAAGATTCTTTTCATGTATGAATTCCGTATTTCCGAATATGAAGAGAAATTTAAATAAGACCGTTTTCCTGAAATTCAAGTCCTGAATGGACAAGATTGCCTGAAAACGGAAACTGTTCATTAATTTTTACACATGAGATAAACGAATATAATGACAGATCAGGAATCCTGCAGCAATTTCGGCATCTACCGGAAAAAGACAGGCAACCATCTCTTCTTCACCAGTTTTTCCAGACCGGTTCCACAGGACATGGAAAATCAGGAAGACAGCCAACATCAACAAAAGATTCACCGGGAGCATGAAAATCCGATCCGGCCGATGCCATCAAACCGTAACGATTCGCCAACCTGGCAAAATAAAGATACTGGTCAGGGGTATGACTGCCTGTCACCACTTCAATACCCATTCCACCAAGTTGCTTGAATTCATCCAGAAACGCATATAGCGCCATATCCTTTATTTTGTACCTTCCAGGATGCGCGACGACAGCGATTCCACCTGCATCCAGAATCCATTGCACCGCTTCGGTCAGGGTCGCCCATTGATGACGGACATAGGCAGGTCCGCCTTCCTTTAAGTAACGATCAAACGCGCTGGAAATTGATGGGCAAACACCCGTTTCCACTAGAAAACGGGCAAAATGTTTTCGGGAAATCAGATTGGGATTGGTAACGTACTTCAACGCTCCCTCATAGGCTCCTTCAACACCCAGTTCGGCAAACCGCTCCCCCATTTTCTGCGCCCTATCCATACGCCCCATCCGGTTTCTGCGAAGCATGTCAATCAATACAGGATTTTTTTCGTTAACATGCAAACCCACAATATGAATGGATGTCCCCGCCCAGGTAATCGAAATCTCCACTCCTGAAATCAGTTCGATTCCCGCTTCGGCAGCCGCCTTTTTCGCTTCCGCTACACCGGCCACTTCGTCATGATCCGTCAGCGCCAGCATCCTGACGCCATTGTTGCATGCCCGCACGACCAGATCGGCCGGAGAAAGCACGCCATCAGAGATACGTGAATGGGAATGCAGATCAATATTCAACATAAAGCAGATAAACCATTTCTTCAAAATCGTATTGTACGACGACCGCATGCCTGACGCGGACAGCCACATTCTCCGTCAAACAAGGAAATCCTCAATCAATTTCGCAACAGCTTCCGGCTGATCATGCTGCAACATATGGCCGGCACCTTCCACCAACGCGATCCGTACATCCCTGATGTATGAGGCACGGCGCCTGATCTCTTCCTGAGCCTTGACCTGGTCTTTCATGCGGATACCCAAAAGGGAATGCTGACCTTCGACAAAAAGCACTTTTGCTTCAATCCTGCTCCAGCAGGCCAGAATCTCATCCAGTCGCGACAAGACAGGAAGCGATTTATGCTTCGGATCGGCCATCACGATACGTTCTCCCTTGTCATTGACTTCTGTCCAGTAATCCGCCAGAAAAAAGGCCCGCTCGTAAGTCAGTCTGGGATTGTTTTTCTGCAATCGAGCAATAACAGATTCCTTGTCCGGATAAGGTCGCAATCTTTCCGGTTTTTTTCGTGAATCGAGCCAGCGCTCCAGTCTTTCCGGCGCCATCTCGGGACGATTCTCGACAATGCCATACCCCTCCAGACTGACCAGCTGCGCTACCCGTGAAGGCCTGACTCCCGAATAAACGCTCGTAATATTTCCGCCCAGACTGTGACCTACCAGCCTGACAGGTTCATCGGGAGAATAATAATCCAGCAAGGCTTCCAGATCGGCCAGATAATCCGGAAACCAGTATCCTCCCTTTGCCCAGCCGGAATGGCCGAATCCCCGCATGTCCGGCGCAATCACATGCCAGTCGCGCCTGAATGCATCCACGACGAACTGGAACGAAGCGGATATATCCATCCAGCCATGAACCATAAACACTTTCGGAGCGTCCTCATCCCCCCAGTGGCGGACACACAAACGTATATCGTAAGCATCAACAAATTCTGTTCGCGAGACTTTCATCTATGAATACAAAATTACCCGTAAAGTGGAACATTATAATCACAAGTCCGGTCATTTTTCTTTTCAGAACAATGACACACCGGCATCGACAGGTAAAATGGCTCCTTTATCTGCCACATGTTTCGCAAATCAGCCATGTCTATTTACCGTTTGGGAAACCGTATCCCGCAAATCCATCCGACCGCCTTCGTCGCGGACAACGCCATGATCATCGGTGATGTGGTCATCGAGGCACATGCCTCCATCTGGTTCAATGTCGTCATCCGTGGAGATAACGACCGCATTATTATCGGTGAAAACAGCAATATCCAGGACGGTTCCGTCCTTCACGCCGATCCCGGTTATCCATTGACTGTCGGAAAAAACGTTACTGTCGGACATATGGCCATGCTGCATGGCTGTACCGTCGGAGACGGAACCCTGATCGGAATCCGTGCAACTGTCCTGAACGGTTCCGTCATCGCAGAAAACTGCCTGGTCGGTGCCGGTACCCTGATCGCTGAAAACAAGCATTTCAGGCCCGGTGTCATATTGCTGGGAACACCGGCACGGATAGCCAGAACCATGGATGACGAAAAAGCCGCCAGAATGCCGCGTGCTGCCAGCCATTATGTCTGGAATAAACAGCGTTTTCACGAGACACTTGTCGAAATCGATCGACCGGAAACAGAATACTCGATCGTCGAAGAAAAACAAACGACTGAATCCCTGAAGCAGGAATAACTTTTACAGGTAAAATCCGTATATTGTTTATATGGAAATTTTCAAATGAAAGACCGGTTACAAAAACTTCTTTTTCAGAACGCTCCCGTCCGCGGTGAATTTGTCGAATTGCCCGACACATGGTCACACATACAATCGCATCACGGATACCCTTTTCCCGTTACCCGTCTTTTGGGTGAAATGATCGGCGCAGCCGTTCTGCTAAGTGCCAATATCAAATTCGACGGTTCCCTTATCATGCAGGTACAAGGTGATGGTCCCGTGCGCCTGCTGGTTGTGGAATGCGACTCGTCCCTGAAAATCCGCGCCACGGCAAAACTGGATGACAGCATCATTATCAGTGAAAAAGCCACCTTCACCGACCTGATCAACCCGAATGGAAAAGGTCGTTTCGTCATCACCCTGGATCCACACGAAAAACTTCCGGGGCAACAGCCTTATCAGGGCATCGTTTCACTTGAGGGCGATTCCATCTCGCAAATCATCGAAAACTACATGAAACAGTCGGAACAGCTCGATACCCGCATCTGGCTCGCCGCAGACTCCCTTGTCATTCGCGGTTTTTTGCTGCAGAAAATGCCTCCAGAAACCGGGCCGGACGGAATTGTCGAAAAAAACGATGAAGATGACAAGGCATGGGAACATCTCCTTGCTCTGGCATCAACGCTTAAAACACAAGAATTGCTCGATACCGATATCGAAACATTGCGGCATCGTCTCTTCTGGAAGGAAGACCTTTTTGCATTCGACCCTCTATATCCCGCTTTCAGTTGTCACTGCAATCGTGAAAAAGTAGGCAACATGCTCAAAATGCTCGGAAAAAGGGAAGTCGAGGAAGCCCTGAAAGAACAGGGAAATCTGGCAATCAACTGCGATTTCTGCGGGCAGACCTATATTTTCGATCCTGTCGACTGTGCGCAGCTTTTCACTGACAGCACCCGAAACAGCCCTGCCAAACGATCCCTGCACTGAAAAAACCGTCAAAACCCGGCATCAGCCGGGTTCATTCAGTTTGATGATCAATCTGTTGATCCGGTCAATGTCTTCTTCATCCATCAGGACAGGCATTTCAAGCAAATGTCTCGTCACTTCGGCAGCCCTGAGTTCCTCACCCCCACCGAGCGCTTCCTGAAGTATTTCCATCTGTTTTTCAAGCCGTTCGCTCTCCAGATGTTCCGGTGAATCAAGCCCGCACATGATTTCAAACCGCAGGATGTTTTCCTTCAAGGAAGACACGTTGTTGAGTATGCGTTTCCCATACGCTACATTCCTGCTCGCTACCGCTTTCAGCCCATTATAGAAACGGTGAGATAGAACCGCTTCCATCTTTTCAGGCAGAGACGGCAACGATTGCCATGCCGTTTCAAATTGCTCGTCTTCCGAAACGGTATTTACCGGATCATCATCCTCCGTTTCCCCACAAAAGCTCGCAATCCGACCTTCCAGTGAACGACACAGCAAAAGCTTGTCATAAAGCGATTTCAGTGCTTTGGACATCTTTTCCGCTTTCAGCTGCCTAATCCGGTCGCGACATACGGAAACCGCCATATCCAACCTGTTACGGATTTCGGATTCCGCGTTTCTTGGAACATGTCCGAGATTTTTCCACCGATTCAGAAGCTCGCCAAGACGACGTTCAATTTCACCTGTCTTATCCACGACATGAAGTGATTCCAGTTCTGCACATATCGCTTCTTTCTGCTTGAGGTGCTCCTGACGCTCAAGATCCTCAGCACGGTACTTTTCCATGCGTCTGGCATGAAGACGTTCGCATACTTCCCTGAAACGGGTCCACAACTTCTTGTCTTCCCTGTTATCCAGCGGAAATGCCTTGGCATAAATCTGCCACTTCTCCTGTACGGCACGCAACATCTTGCCTGCATCCCTCTGGTCCGGATCAATCTTTTCCACTTCTTCGATCAGCCGCTCACGACGATCGATTTCAAGCTGTGTTTGCTGATACAGCCTTTCCCTGACAGGTTGCATGGCACTGGAAAACGCCTCATCAAGCCGTTTTTTTTCTTTCCTTCCCACCATCCCGAGCTGACGCCATAACTGCGTCGTTTGCCTGTAAAAATTGATGACGGTTCTCCAGTCGAATTCCTCACGATGTGCAGTCGCATCAGCCAGATCAGATTCGAAATGATGTGCAAAAGCACGCGTATTCTCGATAATCGTTTCTGCATGCAGTATATTTTTTTCTTTTTCACCGGCCTGTTTCCTTGCATGCTCAAGTACAGGTTCATAAGCCCGGTTACACGCACTGTCAAACTGGGACCACTGTTCGCGGGTTGCCATGCCCGATACGGCATTCAGAGACTTCCACTGCTCTCTTGCATGGCTGACTGTATCTGCCAATTCACTGATTTCCAGTTCCTGTTCCGGCAATTCCTGTATGAAACGGATCAGTTTTTCACGTGACAGTTGCCCGCTCCATTTCGCCCATCCTTTCAAACGACGGAGTTCGGTTCTGAAACGTCCCAACCGTTCCAGCTGTTCTTCACTGGCATTCAGAATTTCCGGATCAAGCTGGCACAATGCATCGTCATGTATCACCGCATCCTGCACGGAGCCCGATTCCACCGCCTGCTGTAATGCAATCAGATGTTCCCTGAAATAATCCTGCGCTTCCGAAGCGGAAAGCTTCAGCTTCGGCAATGAATCCGCGACAGGCAACTCCTCAACCACCTGCTGCACAAGAATGGCACGAAAGCGTTCATCCAGCTCATTCTGGTGATCGCGATTTTTCACTTCCGGCAACTCCGCCCACTGTTTCTTCAGTTCCGTCTCGTCCATCCGTGACAAATCGGATCGTTCCATTTCAAGAAGCCATTGTACGCGACTTTCCACTGCCTCAAATGCTTTCCGGAATTGCTCCGACAATTCAGACAGCGCCGTCAATTCCGCCTCAAAATCGGAAAGCAGCTGGCGCGGTAACGAAAACCGTTCCGGTGACTGTTTCCAACGTTCCAGCCTTGAGGCAAATTCCTGTATCAGGGCTGCACGTGCCGACGGCGTCAACCCGGGATTTCTGCCCGAATCGAGCAATTCATCAAAACCGGATTTCACTTCTCGCTGCAAGGCCAACTGGGCCGACAACCTCGATTCCAACCGTGCACGTACAGATTCGAATTGTTTTCCGGCATCCGACGGCAATCTGCCAGCAGCTTTTTCCACTACCGCATTCCATTCCCGATCAAGATCAGCGACCAGATTGGGAGTCAGTGCAGCTTCTTCTGCCAATACCGTCGCTTTTCCGACAAGCATGCTGACTTTAGTAAGCAGTGCATCGTCATGTGCCATTTCACTCAGGCGTACCTGCATAAGCTTGTAAACACGTCGGTCAGATTTCTGCATTGCCGACTTGACCTGCTCCATGACCTGTTTCGACTGAATTTTCTGTGCCGCTATATAACGTGCATCCGCAAAACGGCATTGCATCAGAAAATCGACAATAACCGGCTCATCATCAGGCAACTGTCCCGCCATTCTCAGCGCTTCCAGTTTTGCTTCCTGCGAAACAGAAGGCTCCTTTTTCATTTCCGGCTGAGCGGTTTTATCGATCGAATGTTTTTTACCAAAAATTTGCGATAGGAAATTCAGCATAGAGTATGAAACCTGACTTCATAAAAGAAGACATGATATCAAGAGGCAGCGCAAATTACTTTTTTTCCCTGCACAAAAAAAGAAAAATTTTGTGAAAATTGATATCGCCTTGTATTTCCGCCTCACGAAAACCAGAAGAGAACAACAAAAAACGGAAAAAACTACCCCCATGAATTGATTCATCCATCACGGCACTCTCCGTACCATATGGAATAACAATCCAATCACGGCAAAAGATCGGTCAGGCGGCAGCGTGTTCCGGAAAAACAGGCACACCGCCATCCATTCAGGAATTCGCGTGGTTGCGTGAAACATGAGGTTCATTACCACAATCGGCAACACGTGGTGCATGAACCTGTGAGTGTATATGTGCCAGCAAATCGTAAGCCTCTGTCTTGCGGTTTTGAACCCCAAGCATGATGTCACGATCCATTCCCATACTCATGTAACACCGTTTCAAAAGATCGGCATGTTCTCTGGACATTGATTTTTTCATTTGAAAATCCTTTCCTAAAAATCTTTTTGAGATAATCGGGATGATTCGATTCCGGTCCGAAACCTGATTCAGGCCAACCGTTTCTTGTTCCCGGCAGTTATCCGGCAATGATGTACACTGATAACCACCCTGTCCGTCTGTCCGAAAACGGAAATCGGATAAGATGTTGATTTTCCGATTTACTGCAGTCTTCTATTATAACCTGTATTCTGTTTCAGCGATATGACAGGAAAAATATTCACTCCATCCGGCATAAAAACAGGGGTTTCTCCGAAGGTTTCTTGTTCGGGTGATGAGGCACGGTGATTCACCGTTTTTTGGGCAGGATTTTTTTGGCGCGTTTTATGGGTGTTTGCGATGATGGTGGATTCAAAATGCGATTGAAGGGGTGAGGGTAGTATGGAAA
>CAVKGJ010000130.1:0-31440 GCA_963655605.1 Oscillospiraceae bacterium | reverse complement strand
GTGAGGACAGTTTCGCGTCTTTCGACAATTTGACAGTTGATTTGTCGATCCAGTCGCTTTTCAGGATGGCGCCTGTTGTGGAAGAAATCAAATTGGTCAATCCACGGGTTCATCTCGTCCGTACCGGAAGCAATCATTATAATTTCGACGATTTTGTCGCTTTTGCGATGACACCGAAAGAAGACGATTCGCCGGCAAGGTTTTCCATCAACAATATCCAGATCGAAAATGCGGTGATTGAATTCGATGACTTGCCGAAGAAAAAACAGCATGTCGTCGACGAACTGAACATCTCGATTCCGTTCATTTCCTCCATTCCATCGCAGGTTGACATTTTTGTGGATCTGGCAGTCAGCGGGAAATTCAATCAGGAAAAAATAGAGCTGACAGGAAAAGCAAGACCGTTTTTCAAGGACAGGGATGGAACAGTCAATATCAGACTGGACAAAATCAGTTTGCCTGCATATGTGGAATATTTGCCGTTCCGGCCGAATTTCGTGTTGAAAGAAGGTATGGTGTCCGTTGATCTCCAGGCCGGATTCGGAACGCCGGATGATGGAAAGTTGGGACTCACTCTGGATGGGAACGTGGTTTTCAATTCACTTCTGCTGGCAGAAACAAGTGGCCAGACCGCAGTAAAAATTCCTGAATTGGGAATCGGCATTGCCAGAAGCGATGTACTGTCTGGAAAAATCGGTATTGACCATATCCTGTTTAAACAGCCTGAAATATATCTCGACCGTAACAAGGCAGGACAATGGAACATCGAACGGATGGCGAAATTCGATCTGGAGGACCAGGTTGCGAAAGGCCGTTCCGGAGCTGCAGAAGATCCGGGTGCGGAAAAAAGTGCACAGCCGCTTTCCATCAGCCTGGGGAAATTGTCTGTTGAGGGAGGACAGCTTCAGATTCGCGATCAGATCCATGTCGTACCCGCCGATTTTTCGGTCAGAAATCTGGCGTTGGATGTAAATGGTGTTGTGCTGGATGTTGCGGCAAGAAATGTGACGATTGACAAAATAGCGTCTGCAGGAACCGAAGTGCGGTTCGTCCATGGCAAACTGAAATTTCAGGAAAATGAAAAGCAGACCCGGCAAGCGGTACAGAAAGCTGCAAATGAAATCGGGGAACAGACCGGTTTCGGTTTTCGTATTGGCCGGTTTGAGCTGAATGACTGGGCCGTGCATTTCGAAAATCGTGATGCGTACAAACCCATCGTGACCAAAGTGAATGGATTGACGGTCGCGTTGGATAATCTGTCAAGCAGTTATCAGGAACCGGTCCAGCTTTCTGTCAAGGCGAATGTCAACCAGAAAGGGACGATTGCCATCGCCGGCAATATGAATCTGTCGCCATTCGGAACGGAGCTTGATCTGGATCTCAAGGATGTGGATATCCGGTTCATCCAGCCGTATATTGAAGATTTCGTCAATCTGTCTGTCAGACAGGCCGAGTTGACCGTAAAGGGCAAACTGCAGCTTTCACAAGCGAAAGGTCAGAACATACGAGGGAAATTTTCAGGAGATGCGGGAATCAGTCGTCTGGCAACGGTGGACCAGTTGACCAGACAGCCGTTCATCAGCTGGAATACATTGTCCCTGAAAGGGATTCATGCCGATCTGGCATCGTTTTCCGTCATTGTCGATCAGATCCGGCTCAACGATTTGATGGCGAGGGTTATCCTGAGTTCGCAGGGGCGGCTGAATCTGCAGGATATTCTCCGAAGTGAATCCGGCGGGCGAAAGAGTCTGACCGCCAGCGAGGAAAAAAATGAGGCCTCAGATTCGGCTGTCCGTTCATCATCAATGGCAGCAAATGAAACGCAGAGCCGGCAGAAAGGAAAACCGGATTATTCGATACAAATCAGAAAATGGCTGATTTCCAATGGAAAAGTACAGTTTTCCGACAATTTCATCAAACCACGCTATACAGCCAATCTGGTCAACTTGCGGGGAGCCGTTTCCGGTCTGACGACGGATCCTGAAAAACAGGCGGTCGTAAATGTCAGAGGGCGTGTCAATGGCGCACCTCTTGTGATCGCCGGTACGGTCAACCCGTTAAGTGAACGCCTGTCTTTGGATATCAGGGCGAATGTCAAAGGGATGGAGCTGGCACAGTTCAGTGCCTATTCCGGCAAATATATCGGATACGGTATCGAAAAAGGGAAACTTTCTTTCGATGTTGCCTACAAGATTGAAAACGACCGGTTGTCCGCGGAAAATTCACTGGTTCTGGATCAATTGACGCTGGGCAAGAAAGTCGAAAGCGAGGATGCGCTCAATTTGCCTGTCCAGCTGGCCTTGTCGCTGCTGAAAGACAGAAACGGTGTTATTGATATCAATCTGCCTGTTAGCGGGTCGCTGAATGATCCGGAATTTTCGGTAGGCGGAATCGTTCTCAGGGTCTTTATCAACCTTATCCAGAAAGCCGTGACTGCGCCGTTTTCCTTGCTTGCTTCGATCGTGGGCGATGCAGAGGAATTGTCGTGGATCGTTTTTGATCCGGGCAGCGATACCATACCGGAATCAGGGTTGCGAAAACTCGAATCACTTGCCAAAGCGCTTGAGAACCGGCCCGGATTGAGTCTGGAAATTGCCGGAAAATATGATCCGGATATCGACAGTATCGGTTTGGGCAAGGAAACCATCATGAGAAAAGTCCGTGCCATGAAAGCCAGAAAAATCGGACAGTATGCGGATTTGCGGGAGGTGACAGTCAGTGACGAGGAATATCCGGATTTGCTGAAGCGCTTGTATGACAAAGAGGATTTCAAGAAGCCGAGAAACTGGATCGGATTCAGCAAATCCTTGCCGGTGCCTGAAATGGAAAAACTGTTGTCCCGACATTTTGCAGGAAAGAACGACGACATGCTGCAGCTGGCCAACAGGCGGGCACAGGCTGTAAAAGAGTGGCTGACAAAAAATGGAAAAATTCCGGAAGAAAGACTTTTTCTGCAGGCGAGCGACCTTCGCAAAACCGAAGGGGGAGAATCCGGTAACCGGGTAGATTTTTCACTGAAATAAAAACCGGTTCTGGAAGGAGGAGACTTCAATGGCAGAACAGGATACCACCAGTTTCGGGAAGCGTTCACGCTGGAAACGGACGGTTGCCGGAATGCTGTTGCTAGTTGTCCTGTCGCTGGGAATTCTGGTCGGTGCCGGTATTTGTTTTCTACCGGGTATGATTGAATCGAAAGCGAAGGAGTTTGTCGCCGAGAAATTCGATCGTCAGTTGACTATCCGGAAGCTGGATCTGGATTGGTTCCGACTTGCGGTCAGGCTGGATGGCGTCCAGCTATCCAATCCGGACCGGAAAACCGTGCTGGCATCGTTCGATCATTTGTTTGTCGAACTGTCTCCGAAAACTTTTTCGGGATTCGATCCGGTCGTCAGGGAGGCCAGACTGGTCAATCCGATGATCCATATTGTCAGGGATCAGGATAAAAGATCCAATATCCGTGACATAGTGGCCTATTTCATGAAAAAGGAAGGAAGCGATTCGGAGAAAACGCTTTTTTCCATCAACAATATCCAGGTCGAAAACGGAACGATTCGTGTTGATGATAAGGCGCGCGGGAAACAGCTGCTGATCGAGGAGCTGAATATCGGCATACCGTTCATCGCCAATATGCCTTCCGAAATCGATATATTTGTCAGATTCGGAATCAGTGCGAAAATCAACAAGGACAAAATCGAACTGACCGGCAAATCCAGACCGGCATTCGGCAAGAAAAGCGGCAAACTGGGCATCAAGCTGGACAAGCTTGATTTGCCGACCTATCTGGGATATTTTCCGTTCGATCCGGGGTTCCGGCTGAAAAGCGGCAAATTCTCGACGGATCTGGATGTCACGTTCGCCAAAAGAGACGGGGACAGGCGTCCTGTTTATGTCGAAGGGGATATCACATTGCAGTCCTTGTGGCTGACCGAACCGAATGGTGCCGATGTGCTCAGAATCCCCGAATTGAAAATCAATGTCGGCAAAAGCGACATAACGTCCGGAAAAATCAGTGTTGAACGTGTCAGCCTGAAAAAACCGAAGGTCTCGCTTGACCGGAACGCCAGGGGGCAGTGGAATGTTGAGAGGCTGCTGGTTGCCGGAAAACCGGTTCCGGGAAAAAGCGGCTCTTCCGGGAACGGAAAAACCGGTTCTGGCTACGCTTTGGCCGTCGATCTCAAGCAATTCGTTGTCAGTGGCGGGCAGTTACAATTTACAGACGGTATTTTCACGAAGCCGGTGAATGTGTCGGCAAGGAATTTCGGGCTTGATGTCAACGGGCTTTTGCTGGATGTCGCGGAACGCAGGTTGACGGTCAACCGGATTGTTTCATCGGGAACACGCGTTCAGATCGTTCACAGTATGCCGGAACTGTTTGAAAAGTACCGGAAGGAAAAGGGAGCCGGTATAGCGAAGGACGTTGCGCACAAAATCACGGCACAAACGGGTTTCCGTTTTCAGGTAAAACAGGCGGGGATAACAGACTGGTCGTTTCATTTCGAAAACAGGAATGTCGAACAGCCCATCGTCACACGTATATCGCAACTTGAAATAGCGACGGAAAATTTGTCCGATTCAATGGACAAACCGGTTCCGCTGTCTGTACGGGCAAAAGTCAATGACCGGGGAAACATATCGGTGAAAGGTGATGTAACGGTTTCGCCGGTAAAAGCCGATCTGGATGTCGATATCCGGGATGTCGACATCCGTTTCATCCAGCCATATATCGATAATTATGTGAATCTGTCGCTAAGACGGGCCGATTTGTCCATGAAGGGAAAACTGGCATTAAAACAGGAAGACATATTGCGGGGACAGTTCAGTGGGGGCGCTGCCATCGCTAATCTGGCGGCGGTTGACCAGTTGACGGGAAGACCCGTGATCAGTTGGAAAGATCTGGCGTTTGAAGGGGTGGATGTCAATCTGGAGCCGTTTTCCGTCACGATCGACAAGGCGAAAATGAGCGATGTGGCAGCAAGGATCATTCTGCTGGCGGATGGACGGCTGAATTTGCAAAATATCCTGCGCAGCACGGCAGGCGGTCAGAAAAGTCTGGCGACAAACGAAGAGGATGATCCGGCTGTATCCGGTTCGAACAAACCGGATCAGATGCCTGTCGCGCAGCCGGTTACGGTCGGGGCTGATAGGGCGGTCGTGTCCGGTTCCGGAAGGAAAGATAATTTTTCGCTGATGATCGGAAAATGGATTGTCAGTAACGGAAGCGTCCGGTTTTCCGATAACTTTATCAAGCCGCGTTATACGGCCAATATACTGAATCTGCGTGGAGCGTTCCTCAATTTATCCAACGATCCGGCCACACAGTCAAGGTTATGGCTGAGAGGACAGGTCAATGGTGCACCTCTGGTTGTTTCGGGATACATCAATCCTTTGGGCGATACGCTGACACTGAATATCAAGGCACAGGTAAAAGGGATGGAACTGGCGCAATTCAGTGCCTATACCGGCAAATATCTGGGTTATGGAATCGAAAAAGGGAAGTTGTCATACAAGGCGACTTACAAAGTCGAGAACGGTAAACTGAATGCGGAAAACTCGCTTGTCCTGGACCAGCTTACATTGGGAGAAAAAGTCGAAAGCGAGGAAGCAAAGGATTTGTCCATTGAATTGGCGCTGGCACTTTTGAAAGACGGTGATGGGATTATCGATATTGATGTCCCGATTGTCGGTTCGTTAAGCGACCCTGATTTTTCGCTGGGCAGTGTTGTCGGTACAGTGGTCATGAATACCCTGAAAAAGGTGGTGACGGCACCTTTCGCTTTTCTTGCGTCATTAAGCGAGAATGAAAAGGCCTTGTCCGGAATGGTTTTCGAGCCAGGCAGTTCTTCCCTGTCGGCGGAAAACGAACAGCGTCTGGAGAGAATGGCGAAAGGACTTGCCAAACGGCCCAGGATCAAGCTGGAGATCACCGGATTGTACGATGAAGTGTCGGATCGGGCCGGACTTGGCGAGTTTGTATTGCAACGGAAAGTCCGTGCCATGAAAAGAAAAAAACTCGGATTGCAGTCGTTCGGGGAAGTCACGGTCTCGGAGAGCGAGTATCCCGAACTGGTCAGGGAAGTATATCGGAACGAAAAATTTGACAAACCCGGACAACTGCTGTTTTTCGATAAGACATTGCCTGTTTCCGAGATGGAAAAACTGTTGGTACAACATTACGCTTCCTCGACAGACAGTCTGATTCTTCTGGCCAACAGAAGAGCGGAAGCCGTCAAGAACTGGTTGGTTCTGAAAGGCGAACTTCCGGACGAACGGATCTATTTGCTGGCCAGCAAGAAAGGTGAAACGGAAAAGGATATGCCGGCACGCCGGGTTAATTTCAATCTGCGCTGGAAAAACTGAACCGGTCAATCGCTTCTGGATACGGGAGACGGTTTTGGAAAAGGCCTGCTCAGGAAAGGAGAATGAGCCAGTCCGAATCGCCAGTGTGTCTCGGTTGCGCGGGAAATGCCGATTCTTGGTCCGGCAATAATATCGACAGGTTTTGGACGGGGCTTCAGGCAACACATTGCCGAGTTGAGGGAAAGACCGTTTTCTTCCTGTGAGATGCCGAGTGCCTGGCATACCCGTCCCGGTCCTGCGCACAATAACCGGATATCCGACAGCTTGCGCCGCTGGCGCATGACATCAATACCCTCGACAGGCTCCATGGCCCTGATCAGGACTGCCGATCCATGATTTTCTTCCCGGCAGACGAAATTGAAACACCAGTGGATGCCATATGAACGATAAACATAAATGGATCCGGGCGGACCGAACATGACAGCATTGCGGCCAGTCGGCCCACAGAAACTGTGCGATGCCGGATCTGTCTGGTCATAAGCTTCGGTTTCAACAATAATACCACCGACTCCGCGGTACAGAAAAAATGAACCGATCAGCTGTTGCGCGACAATATCCGGGGAACTCAGAAAGTCGATTCCGTTGCAAAAGTTTCCCATGTCGGCAAAAACCATGTCAAACCGGTTTTACCGCATGCCGCACCAGTTCACCGTGACCGGTCAATTCGATCCAGTCTCCGCGAGAGGGCTCGCCATCCAGATTCCAGTCGGACAATACCAGACGGAGACGTTCACCTCGTTCGTGATCGTACGTATGTTGCCCGGGCCGATGGGTATGGCCATGAATCAGTACGGATGCACCTGTTTGTTCAAACAGTTTTGCAATGGCGGAAGCGTTGACATCCATGATGCTGGCGGATTTCTCCTGATTGCCTTTCTGGCTGTCCTGCCGCATGCCGGCGATGATGGCTTTCCGTTGAGCCAGCGGCATTCCCAGGAACTGTTTCTGCCAGGCCGGATTGCGAACCATGTTCCTGAATTGCATATAGGCCAGATCATCCGTGCATTGGGCATCTCCGTGTGCCAGTGCGACTTTTTTTTCTCCGAAATCGATGACGGAAAGTTCCGGAAGCGCTGTCGCTCCAGTCGCTTCCAGAAATTTTTCTCCGGCCAGAAAATCCCGGTTGCCACAAATCCAGAACACGGCGGTACCGTTATCGGCCACTTTTCTGATGGAACCGGTAACGGTTTTCAGATACTCCGAATCCATATCGTCGTCGCCTGCCCAGTACTCGAACAGATCGCCCAGAATATAAAGCTGTTCGGCCTGTGCGCACTGGTTTTGCAAAAAATCCAGAAAGGCACGGGTGGTTTTCGGCAATGCCGGTTGCAAGTGCAAATCGGAAATGAAAAGCGCTTTTGATTGCATTTTCGGTTCAGCTGGCTGATTCATATGGATACGGGATGTGAAGTGGTCAGACTTCTTCGGCTTTTTCGATGATGACGTCTTCAAGCGGGACATCGTCATGCATGCCGGCGCGGCCTGTCGCCACTCTTCTGATACGGTCAACGACATCCTTGCCGTCCGTTACCTTGCCGAATACGCAATAGCCCCAGCCGTCCTGGCCCGGATAGTCAAGAAAATCATTGTTGTTGACATTGATGAAAAACTGGGCGGTTGCGGAATGGGGGTCCGGCGTTCTTGCCATTGCGATGGAATAGGTTTCGTTGGACAAACCGTTGCTGGCTTCGTTTTCAATCGGAGCATTGGTTTTTTTCTGTTTCATGCCAGGTTCGAAACCGCCACCCTGGATCATGAAACCGTCGATCACGCGATGGAAAATGGTGTTGTTGTAGAAACCGGAACGAACGTAGGAAAGAAAGTTGTCGACGGTTTTCGGTGCATTTTCAGCATCCAGTTCAATCTTGATTGTACCGAAATTGGTATGCAGGGTGACGGCCATAATATTCCTTTGTCAATTAAAAAACGGTTTGTTTCGTTCGCACGACCAGACTGCCGGACAAATGCCGTTGTCTGTTCATGCGAATTTCGCGAAAAGCGTGAAACGCATGAATATAACTGGAAAGCATTCTAGCAAACTCTTGAATCGTGCGATATCGCCAGAAGTTCAAAGAAAGCCGGTTTGGCCTGTTTCTTGTCCATAATATCGCATTAAGAAAAATACAGGCATGTCAAAACATGCCGTTACAAAGTAAAATAACCGTTTATTTGTTTTTCATTTCAAAGTCGAAGATGGACAGTCTCCAGATCTACAATAGCCTGACGAGAAGCAAACAGGTTTTCAAACCGATTGAACCGGGCAAGGTCCGTATGTATGTATGCGGTATGACAATATATGATTATTGCCATATCGGCCATGCACGCATGATGATGTCGTTCGATATCGTTTATCGCTGGCTGAAAGCATTGGGTTATCAGGTGACTTATGTACGCAATATCACGGATATCGATGACAAAATCATCAATCGTGCCAGGGAAAACGGAGAGACCCTTTCCAGTCTGACGACACGGTTTACCCGATACATGCATGAAGATACCGGTGCGCTGGGGATTCTTCCTCCCGATCATGAACCTCGGGCGACGGAATATATTCCGGAAATGCTGGAGCTGATCGGCAAACTGGAAGAAAACGGTCTGGCCTATCAGTCCGAAGATGGTGACGTAAATTATTCGGTGCGAGATTTTGAAGGATATGGAAAACTTTCCGGAAAATCGCTGGATGATTTGCGGGCAGGTGAACGGGTCGAGGTCAATACCGGCAAACATGATCCACTGGATTTCGTATTATGGAAATCGGCGAAACCGGCGGAACCGGACGAAGCGAAATGGCCTTCCAAATGGGGAGTCGGCCGTCCCGGATGGCATATCGAATGTTCTGCCATGTCGAGCAAACTTCTGGGCGATCATTTCGATATTCATGGCGGCGGCGCCGATCTGCAATTCCCGCATCATGAGAACGAAATAGCACAGTCCGAGGGGGCTTCCCGTCATCCTTTCGTCAATTACTGGATGCATAACGGTTTCGTGCGGGTGGACAATGAAAAAATGTCCAAATCCCTGGGCAATTTCTTCACGATACGCGATGTGCTGAAAAATTATGATGCGGAGGTTCTGCGTTTTTTCATCATCCGTTCGCATTACCGCAGTCCCCTGAATTATTCCGACGCCCATCTGGATGATGCAAAAGCGGCGTTGACCCGTCTTTATACAGCGCTGAAAGATATCGATATCCGGGAAAAAGCGGTTGACTGGGAAGAAAAACATGCCATCCATTTCGCGCAGGCGATGAACGATGACTTCAATACACCGGAAGCAGTGGCCGTATTGTTCGAAATGGCCAATGAGATCAACAGGACGCATTCTGTTGAAATGGCATCGCAACTGAAAGCGCTCGCAGGCGTTCTGGGATTGCTGGAACGTGATCCGCGCCAGTTTTTGCAAGGGAACGGACGTATCGACGGAAATGAGGAAAAGTGGATTGAAGAACAGATTCAGGCACGTATCGAAGCCAAGAAACTGAAAAATTTTGCAGAAGCGGACAGAATACGTGACGAGTTGCTTGGGAAAGGCATTGTGCTTGAAGACAAACCGGGTGGCAAAACCGAATGGCGTCGCCTGTAAATGGCCGGTAATACCACGAACTCGCTGGATGAGCCGGGCAATTGGGAACTGGCCTGCCGGAAACTGACGTATAGCGATCCTGTACTGGGAAAACTGATACGGGAAGCGGGAAAGGGAAGACTGGCCTGCCGGGGCGAACCTTTCCGGACACTGGTTCGTTCCATCATCGGACAGCAGATTTCCGTCAGGGCCGCGGATTCCGTCTGGCAGCGTTTTCTGAAGGTTTGTCCGGATTGTACACCGTCCGGAATTGCACAGGCCGGTTTTGATTCGCTTGGTGCAAGCGGTCTTTCAAAACGGAAAGCCGGATATCTGAAAGATTTGGCTTTTCATTTTCTCGAGCGTAAAATCCGGCCCGATCATTGGACCTCCATGACGGATGAGGAAGTCATTGCGGATTTGACGCAGGTAAAAGGCATCGGGCGCTGGACGGCGGAAATGTTTCTGATTTTCAACCTGTTGCGACCGGATGTGTTGCCGGTGGACGATGTCGGATTGCAAAAAGGAATCAGCAGGATCTATTTTTCCGGAAATCCGGTTTCCAGAAGCGATATTCTTCAGGTTGCGAAGAGCTGGAGACCCTGGTGTACGGTCGCTACCTGGTATTTGTGGCGCAGTTTGACACCACTTCCGGTAGAATACTGAAAAATTGAATAATGCGACTGCGAAAATGCCGTGCAGTCGGCAAGAAGGAGATAGTGTGGCTAAAACAACTTTTCTCAGTTTCGAACAGCCTATTGCTGAACTGGATGCCAAGATCGAGGAATTGCGTTTTGTTCAGGACGATTCGGCTGTCGATATTTCTGATGAAATTGCCAAACTGGCACAGAAAAGCAAACAGCTGACCAAAGAGATCTATTCCAAACTGACACCGTGGCAGGTGTCCCAGATAGCGCGTCATCCCAACAGGCCTTATACGCTGGATTATGTCAGCGAGATTTTTACGGATTTTCATGAATTGCATGGAGATCGTTCTTTTGCTGACGATCCCGCTATCGTGGGAGGACTTGCACGTTTCAATGGTATGCCCTGCGTCGTGATGGGACATCAGAAGGGCAGGGATATCCGGGAAAGAAGTTTCCGGAATTTCGGTATGCCGCGTCCGGAAGGTTACAGAAAGGCATTGCGTTTGATGCGTATGGCCGAGAAATTCGGCTTGCCGATTTTCACGTTCGTCGATACACCAGGTGCCTTTCCGGGAATCGATGCCGAAGAACGGGGACAATCCGAGGCTATCGGCCGCAATCTTTTTGTCATGGCGGATCTGAAGGTGCCAATTATCGCCACGATTATCGGTGAAGGAGGATCGGGTGGTGCATTGGCGATTGCAGTAGCCGATACAGTGCAGATGTTGCAGTATTCGGTTTATTCCGTCATTTCTCCCGAAGGCTGTGCGTCTATTCTCTGGAAAACTGCGGAACGGGCCAACGAAGCGGCGGAAGCGTTGGGATTGACGGCACAACGCCTCAAGGAAATCGGCATGATCGACAAGATCATCGACGAACCGCTCGGAGGCGCTCACCGTGACATGAAAGGCATGGCAGCTGTTTTGAAACGCACGTTGGCCGAGTCGTATCGTCAGCTTGAAAATATTCCTCTCTCCGAGCTTCTGGCGGCACGCCGTGAAAAATGGCTTAATTACGGAAAATTCAGGGATACAGCACAACCCGAATAGAGGTGTTGTTTTGCAGAATCTTGCAGTCGAAATACAATTTGAACGCGCATTGGAAGCCATTCTGATGCGCGTTTTTCATGGACAGGACCTGTCGGCAAACGCGAAGGAAGGATCAGGTCCTGTTTCTGTCGCTGTGGCTTACAGCGGTGGACTGGATTCGACAGTCCTGCTCCATTTGCTCTGGCGATATTCGAAACAGAATGATATTTCCGTGTTTGCATTTCACGTGCATCATGGTCTGAACCGTCAGGCCGATGCATGGCACGATCACTGCGAGGAAGTCTGTACGGCTCTGGGCGTCCGTTTTGAAAGTCGCAGGGTACAGGTTGACCGGCATGGCAAAAACGGTATCGAGGCGGATGCCAGATCGAAACGGTATGAGGCATTGGGCGACATGTGCAGAAAAAACGGGGTTGTTCTGCTGCTGACTGCGCACCATCAGGATGATCAGGTGGAAACGATACTGTTTCATCTGATGCGCGGTACGGGTATGTCCGGGTTGTCCGGTATGGATTCCCTCATCTGTGCGCCTGAATGGCTGAAAAACAGTGCCATTTATCTGGGGCGGCCACTTCTGTCGCTGTCACGCGAAAATCTTTCACAATGGGCGGGACAAAATAATCTGTCGCATGTGGAAGACGATTCCAATGCCGATACCGACTATACACGAAATGCGATCCGGCATCGTCTGGTGCCCGTCATGTTGGATATCTTTCCCGGTTTTCAGAAACGGTTGACGAGAATGGCGGAACATGTCCGTTCAGCACAAGAACTGCTGGACAAGTTGGGTAAAGAGGACCTTCAGGCGTGCAGGATTTCGGGAAACAGGCTCGATCTGGCACGGACAGAATCTTTCGATATTGCCCGCACGGATAATCTGTTGCGTTGCTGGCTTGGCGAAAATGGCGTCCAGATCCCGTCTGCGGCATGGTTCGCACAAGCCAGAAAACAGATATTGGGAGCCAGACCAGACGCACAAGTCAGCGTGCAGACGGGTGGACATGTCATCAGGAAGTACAGGATGGTCCTGTCTGTCGAAAAGAATATGGAAGAACGGGCTGTGCCTTCCGGCACGTTCCATTTCCGGTGGAATGGCGAATCATCGGTATGCCTGAAATCGTGGCGTGGCGTACTGGAATTTGAAGAGTCGGAAACAGGATTCGATAGGGACTGGCTGGGAAAAAGCGACTTGAGAATCGCCCCTTATCAGGGCAATGCGGAATTGAAACTGCTCCGTCGGCCGACCAAAAAGTTGAAGATCCTGTGTCAGGAAGCGGGAATCCCGTTATGGGAAAGACTTTTCTTGCCGCTGGTTTTTGTCGGGGATGAGCTTGTGTATGTGGGCAGACTGGGGCCATCGGCAAAATTTGTCCGGGAAGGGAAAAAATGTATACGGTTCGCATGGAAACCGCTGCCATAAATGTTTTTTAGGTGACAATCCCCGGTGTTTCTCTTGTGCATTTCCACCCTAAACGGTAAAGTTGAAAACGGAACTTTTATTTACATTTCATTGTTGGAAAAATATGGCTTTAGTCGTTCATAAGTATGGCGGCACGTCGATGGGGTCGGTCGATCGCATCAAGAATGTCGCGCGACGGGTTGCCAAGTGGCACGATGCGGGGTATCAGGTTGTTGTGGTTCCGTCCGCAATGGCGGGTGAAACCAACCGGCTGATCGCTTTGGCAAGAGAAATCATGCCGGAACCGGATCAGCGCGAATTGGATATGGTGACATCTACTGGCGAACAGGTTTCGATCGGGCTGTTGTCGATGGCGTTGATGCAGCTTGGAAAAGAAGCGGTTTCTTTTACCGGATGGCAGGTTCCTGTCAGGACGGATACATCCCATACCAAGGCGCGTATCCAGTCCATCGACGATGAGAGGATCCGGGAGAATCTCGAAAAGGGCAGGATCGTCATTATCGCCGGTTTCCAGGGGATCAGCGATGCAGGCGACATCACGACACTTGGTCGCGGCGGTTCCGATACTTCAGCCGTGGCGATGGCAGCGGCGCTCAAGGCATCCGAATGCCTCATTTATACAGATGTGGATGGAGTCTATACGACCGATCCTCGTGTGGTAACCGATGCAAGAAGACTCAGGAAAATCACTTTCGAAGAAATGCTGGAAATGGCTTCCCTGGGGTCCAAGGTTTTGCAGACACGTTCGGTTGAGCTCGCAGGCAGTTACCATGTCCCGACCCGGGTATTGTCGTCGCTGACCGATCCGGATATGCCTCTGGAAGAAGAAGTCCGGTCCGGTACTTTGATCACTTTTGAAGAAGAAAACACTGATATGGAACAAACTGTTATTTCCGGCATCGCATTCAGTCGAGATGAAGCGAAAATCACGGTACTGGGCGTGCCAGACAGACCCGGTGTCGCTTTCCAGATTCTCGGCGCCATTGCAGATGCCAATATTGAAGTCGATATGATCATCCAGAACCAGTCTGTCGGCGGAAAGACCGATTTTACCTTTACCGTACCTCGTCCGGATTATAACCGGGCAATGGATCTGTTGAACAACAAGGTCAAGGCGGAAGTCGGCGCGACCGACATCATCGGGGATGCCAAGGTATCGAAGGTTTCCGCTATCGGGATCGGCATGCGAAGCCATGTCGGTGTCGCATCCAGAATGTTTGAAACACTTTTTGGGGAAGGCATCAACATACTGATGATTTCGACTTCGGAAATCAAGATTTCGGTCATTATCGACGAAAAATATATGGAACTGGCGGTAAGGGCGTTGCATAAGGCGTTCGGGCTGGAAAAAGTATAGAGACCTGTTTCCATGCGTTTTGCCGGACGGCATTTTACGGCGCGCCCTATCAACTGAAGAACACGCTCGGAGGCGAACAACATGTCATATAAAACGATACTGGTTCATCTGGATAAAAAGTCGGTGGCAGAGCGTCGTGTACGTATTGCGGCAAATCTGGCGATTGCGGAAGGGGCGTGTGTGATCGGCGTCGCCATGATCGGTATTTCAACGCTCACCTTTCAGCAGGCCCATATCGACGAAAAGGATCCTGTGCTTGCTTCCCATCTCAAGTTCCTGCATGAGAGGGCAGCCCGTTTCGTCGGGGAGTTCGAGACGGAAGTCAAAAGAATGGATGTCCCATCCTATGAAGGAAGAATTGTGGATGGTGAGGCCAATCAGGGAATCAGCCTGCTCGGACGTGTTGCGGATCTGGTGGTTATCGGCAGGACCAATCTGGAAGAAAAATCCCCGATTGTGGCACCGGATTTTCCGGAATATGTCATGATGAATTCCGGGCGTCCAGTTCTGATCATTCCGCCCGGGTATGAAAAAGATATTGTCGGCCAACGGGTGATGATATGCTGGAACGCGAGCCGTGAGTCGATACGGGCAGTGGCGGATGCCATACCGCTCCTGAGAAAAGCCGAACTGGTACAGGTCGTTATGTACAATATCGACAATGAACCCGATGTGAATGCCGAACTTGCAGGAAGTGATATTGCATTGTATCTGGCACGCCATGGCATCAATGTAGAAGTATTGCCTCCCCAGAAAAGCAAGCATATAGGGACTGCATTGCTCGAGTTGGGAAGACAGCAATCGACGGATCTGTTCGTAATGGGAGGTTATGGCCATACGCGGTTCAGGGAATTTTTACTGGGCGGTGTCACAAGAACCGTATTGGAAGAGTCGGATATCCCTGTCCTGATGTCGCATTGATCGCTGTTCCGGCAAATATCCAGGCAGCAGCAGTGTGTCGGAATGACGGATATGTTGCGTATTTCCGGTTCCTGTCTTGCAATATCACAAGGTAAAATTATAATGGTGCAGTTTGGCTTGTCGGGCCTCAATCAAAAATGGTGATCCGTGTTTTTTCAGGAACGGAAAAACACATTTATCAGGAAATAGGGCTATTAATGAACAAGTTCGACGCAATTATGTATTTTTGGCTCCCTTTTATCTGGAATAAACAAAAATAAGGCGCCTAACTTTAACAGTAGTCCAGGGATAGCAATGAAATGTGTTGATGATTTCCGATTGGTTTTCAACGGAAAGGAGTATGTACCGATCATTATCGGAGGAATGGGAGTCGATATTTCCACTCCGCAGCTGGCTCTTGAAGCAGCCCGTCTGGGAGGAATTGGCCATATTTCCGATGCCATGTCACTTGATACGGCAGACCGTTATTTCGGTACCCATTTCACACGGGACAAAACGCGCCAGTACAAGAACTACATCAAGCTCCAGGACAAGAGCGAAATTCATTTCGATCTGGGAGCGATTGAGGAATCGACAAAGCTGCATGTCCGCAATGTCATGGAAAAAAAGCGGGGCGACGGTCTGATTTTTACCAATTGCATGGAAAAGCTGACGATGAACGCTTCGCGCGATACATTGCGTGTCAGGCTTCGTGCCGCTCTGGATGCCGGTATCGACGGAATCACTCTTGCTGCCGGGTTGCATCCGAATTCGTTCAGATTGATTGAAGATCATCCCCGTTTCAGGGATGCCAAACTGGGTATTATCGTTTCTTCCTTGCGTGCATTGCAGATCTTTTTGCGGCGTAATGCCAAATTGAACCGGTTGCCCGATTATGTTGTCGTTGAGGGACCATTGGCCGGAGGACATCTCGGGTTCGGCATGGATTGGGCCAAATATGATTTGAAAACAATCGTTGCCGAAATAGACCGGTTTTTGAAGGCGGAAAATCTGGATATCCCCCTGATTGCTGCAGGAGGTATTTTTACCGGTTCCGATGCCGTGTCGTTTCTCGAGAACGGGGTGTCAGGTGTCCAGGTCGCGACGCGCTTTACCGTATCGAAGGAAAGCGGTTTGCCTGATGACGTCAAGCAGGAGTACCTGAAAGCCAGTGCGGATGATATTGAAGTAAACCAAATTTCACCGACGGGTTATCCAATGCGGATGCTGAAGCATTCTCCGGCCATTGCGAAAGGCCTGCGTCCGAATTGCGAATCTTACGGCTATATTCTTGAAAACGGAAAATGCGAATACCTGAAATCGTATTACCGCGAGCTGGAACTTCATCCTGATGGCAAGAATATCTGCATCAAGGACAAAACCTGTCTGTGCACGCACATGCGCAACTACAATGTCTGGACTTGCGGTCACTATACATACCGTTTGAAGGACACGACCCGGAAATTGCCGGACGGGACTTACCGGATTGTGAGTGCCGAACACATTTTCCACGACTATCAGTTCAGCAAAAACCAGGAAATCCTGCTTCCGGAAGAGGAATAACCCGCATCGGAAAATGGAAAACAACAGGCAGACAAGTATTGAACCTGTCTGCCTGTGTTGTGATGAAGGGGAACAGAAAATCTAATCGAGCAGGGTTTTCAGTGCTTCCTCGTACAGTTTTGCTTCCATTCGCTCGGCTTTGGCCAGCGTTTCGAACCAGTTGGCGATATCTTCCAGATTTTCCTCGCGTGCTGTCTCGGCCATTTTCGGGTAGACATCGTGATAGAGATGAGTCGCCGTTTCAATGGCGGATTGCAGATTCAGTCGGGTAATATTTGTACGTCGGCCGGTGACAGGATCTTTTTGTAACAATTGCATGTTTCCCATGGCATGCCCGCGACGGATCGCTGCGCTTGAACGCAGTTTTGTCGTGATTTCATTATGGCCTTCCACATCGGCACGATAGGCCGCATAATCGTATGTCATGGCGGATCGGGTTTCATGCAAAAAAGCGTCAATGATATTTTGTTCTGTTTTCGTTCCTTTAAGATCCATATACTCACTCCCTGAACCGTTTTTTTATGATAGAGAAAATGCCGGTTGTTGATAAGGAATATTTTTTACTGATATCGAACAGTCATTTCATTATCGGTCATCTTTAAAATACAGAAAACATTTATTACAAAATATTTTGATTATCCGAAGAGCGGATACCGGAATATTTTCCCGTTTTTGTGACAGGAGCCGGATAATGCCGTGTCATCCGGAATGAAATGAAAAAACGGTTATCTGTCTGAATCAATCAGATAACCGTTATTATTGCGGATGGTTTTCCGGGATCTAGCCGCCGCGACGCATCAGATCGAAAAAGTCGGCATTGTTTTTGGTCGCTTTCATCTTGTCGAGAATGAATTCCATCGCCTCGATTTCATCCATGCCATAAAGCAGTTTACGCAGAATCCATATCTTCTGCAGCTGATCCGGCTTGATCAGCAATTCTTCACGGCGTGTACCGGACTTGTTGAGATTGATGGCAGGATAGACGCGTTTTTCGGCAAGACGCCGTTCAAGATGGACTTCCATATTGCCGGTACCCTTGAATTCTTCGTAAATCACATCGTCCATCCGGCTGCCGGTTTCCACCAGTGCGGTGGCGATGATGGTCAGGGAACCTCCTTCTTCCACATTGCGCGCAGCACCGAAAAAACGTTTCGGCCGCTGAAGGGCATTTGCGTCGACACCACCGGTCAGAACCTTGCCGGATGCGGGAATAACGGTATTGTAGGCCCGGGCCAGACGGGTAATCGAATCGAGAAGGATCACCACGTCCTTTTTCATTTCGACCAACCGTTTGGCTTTTTCCAGTACCATTTCAGCGACCTGGACATGTCGGGTTGCAGGTTCATCGAATGTGGACGCAATCACTTCGCCCCGGACGGAGCGCTGCATTTCCGTCACTTCTTCCGGACGTTCGTCGATCAGCAGGACAAAAAGAGTGACATCCGGATGATTGGCGGTAATGGCATGAGCCATATGCTGCAACATGACCGTTTTGCCGGATTTTGGCGAAGCGACGAGCAGACCACGCTGTCCCTTGCCGATAGGGGCGATCATGTCGATGATGCGTCCGGTAATGTTCTCCTGGGCGCTGATATCGCGTTCCAGCTTCAGCGGTTCATCGGGATGCAGGGGCGTCAGGTTTTCGAACAGCATCCGGTGTTTTGACGCTTCGGGCGGAGCGCCGTTGACTTTGTCGACTTTTACCAGAGCGAAGTAACGTTCTCCATCCTTGGGGGTGCGGACTTCACCTTCAATGGAATCACCCGTATGAAGATTGAAACGCCTGATCTGTGAGGGAGAAATATAAATATCATCCGTGGATGCCATGTAACTGGCATCGGGGGAGCGGAGAAAACCGAAACCGTCCGGAAGGATTTCGAGTGCTCCGTCACCGTATACCTGTTCCCCGGCTTTGGCCCGCTTTTTCAGGATGGCAAACATCAATTCCTGTTTGCGCATACGTGCAGCGTTATCAATATCGAGGCTAAGTGCCATTTCCAGCAGTGCGGACACGTGCTGAGACTTTAATTCGGATAAATGCATAATTTAAAACTTAAGGATTCACAACCAGAGAAAAACAAGAAGAAGTTTGCAGCTGATGATTGATGACGATGAGGAAATGGCGGTTTTTACCGCCATCGGCTGATGATATCAGATATTGCTGTCAATAAAAGCCGTCAACTGGCTTTTGCTCAATGCCCCTACTTTCTGGGCGACAATCGCGCCGTTTTTGAACAGAATCAATGTCGGGATACCACGGATTCCGAATTTGGCAGGAGTGGACTGATTGGAATCGACATCCATTTTGGCAAAACTGACTTTACCGACATATTCTTTTGCCACTTCATCGATAACGGGAGCGACCATTTTGCATGGTCCACACCATTCTGCCCAGAAATCGACGAGAACGGGTTTGTCAGATTTGAGTACATCCGCTTCAAAGGAAGCGTCACTGATGGTTTTGATATTGTTCGTCATGATGTCCTCGGAAAATGAGGGGTAGGTCCATTAAAAAACAATCATAGCAAATGCATGAACCAATATCGCCGGAAAAATCAGCCTGCACAAGTATGGATTGATCAATCGGTGATATTGTAATCCACTAACGGAAAATCCTGTGGTTATAATCAGAAATCGTGTCGGAAACAGATTCCTGAAAATGATGCCGGTATTCAGGAAATACAGGTTGATTATAACCAAAAACAGGGCAATTTATGCCAGTTTTGGCACCTGTCCTGACAATTTACGGATACCGTGCCGTTTTTCCGGAATCCCGGAAAAACAGTTACATCATGTATTTTCGTTATTCTGCGGGACAGATACGTCTTTTGGCGTTTCGGCTTTTGCCATGCCCGAAACAGTCAGTCCGCCTCCCAGGGAACGGTACAGTTCGACAGCATTGATCAGACGTGCAAGCCGGGCATCGACAAGAGACTGTTCCGCCGCGAACTGCTGCCGTTGTGCATCGAAAACCTCCAGAGAACTGGCTATACCGTTATTATATCGCGCTTCAGACAATTTCAGGCGTTCCATTTCCGAATTCAGAACGGCTGCCTGCGCCTTGACCTGTTCGTTCAGCCAGTTACGTGCAGTGAGCGCGTCGGCGACTTCCTTGAAAGCGGTCTGGATGGCCTTTTCATAATTGACGACAGCGATGTTTTTACGGGCTTCCGCCAGATCAAGGTTGGCGATGTTGCGGCCGGCATCGAAAATCGGCAGTGTCAGCTGGGGCGCGAATGTCCATGCTCCGGTTCCCGCATCGAACAAACCGGACAAACTTGAACTTGCCGTTCCGGCGAAGGCCGTCAGTGTGATGCGAGGGAAAAAGGCGGCTCTGGCTGCGCCGATGTTGGCGTTAGCTGCTTTCAGGAGCTGTTCGTATTGGCGTATGTCCGGCCTGTTGGTCAGCAGATCGGAAGGGAGACCGGCGGGAATGTCCTGCAGAATGTCATCTTCGGAAAGCTCGTGAGGAGGCGGCAAATCCTTGATCTGTTTGCCTCCGATCAGAATGACCAGCGCGTTTTCTGTCTGGGCGTGTTGCCGCTGAAGCGTAGACAGGGAAACAAGTGCGGATTGCATCAACGTTTCGTATTGTCTCAGTTCCAGGGCGGACGAGGCTCCGACCTCATAACGCTTCTGCATCAATTCATAGGAATGCCTGTATGATTCGTACGATTTTTTCGCCAGCTCGATCTGTTTCGTCTGGGCACGTTCAGTCAGATAGGTTTTGGCGACTTCCGAAACAAGACTGATGTAAACGGAACGCTGCGCTTCTTCTGTGGCAAGATACTGGGCCAGCGCAGCGTCCGTCAGGCTTTTGACACGTCCGAAAAAATCCAGCTCAAAAGCAGAGATGCCCAGGCCTACCCGGTAATTTCCCTGTGTAATCATTGAGTCTGTTGGAGAAAGACCGCCGATTGTTCTGGATCGGGTCGCATCGCCTTCGGCCTGAAAGGTCGGCAGACGGTCAGCCCACTGGACATTATAAAGCGCTCGGGCTTCCTCGATGTTCAGTGCGGCAAGCCGCAGATCGCGATTGTTTTCAATGGCGGCAGCAATCAGTGCCCTGAGGCGGGGTTCCCGGAAAAATTCATTCCATCCGATTTCGGATGCAGCAGGCGTTTTGGAAGAAGAATCCGTATTGCCCGGGAACCGGTTTTCAACCGGCGCATCCGGTCGCACATAAGTGGGTGCCATGCTGCAATTGCTCAGAATTCCGACAGCCAATAAAGCCAGTGTACATTTCTTAATCATCAGTTTTATCCTTCCTGCTTCCGCGATTCAGGAATGGCAATGTGATTTTCCATGGTTTCTTTTTGTATTCCTGAGTATTGTTTCTGGCGTACATGGCCTGCTGGCGTTTGTTTCCTCCGAAAATGGAGCGGACGACGACAAAGAAGATCGGCACCAGATAGACGGCCAGCACCGTAGCGGTGATCATGCCGAACAGCACGCCTGTACCGATAGCCTGTTGTGATGAGGAGCCGGCACCGGAAGCGATCGCCAGTGGAATGACGCCGAGAATGAAAGCCATGGATGTCATGATGATCGGGCGGAAACGCAGACGTACCGCTTCAAGCGTCGAACGGATAAGTCCCTTGCCCTGCGCCTGGAGATCTTTGGCGAATTCGACAATCAGAATGGCGTTCTTCGCCGAGAGACCGATGGTGGCGATCAGGCCGACCTTGAAGTAAACGTCGTTTGGCATATCGCGCAGGAACATGCCGATCAGCGCACCGATAACCCCCAAAGGTACAACGAGCAGGACAGCGACCGGGATGGTTGTGCTTTCGTACAGGGCTGCCAGACAGAGGAACACCGCGAGCAGGGACAGCGCATACAACATGGGCGCCTGGGAACCGGATGACTGTTCTTCCAGCGACTGTCCGGTCCATTCGTAACCGAAACCGTCAGGCAGTTGCTGCATCAGCGATACCATTTCATTCATGGCATCACCCGTACTGTAACCTTCTGCCGGTGCACCGGTAATACGCATGGCAGGGTAGCCATTGTACCGGATCAGCTGGATAGGGCTTTTTGCCCATTCTGTCGTGGAGAAAGCGGAAAACGGTACCATGGTGCCGGATGCGTTGCGGACGTAAATATTCTTGATATCGTCCGGAGTCATGCGTTCCTGTGCATCAAGCTGGACGATCACACGCTGCTGGCGACCGTTGCTGTCGAAATCGTTGACATAATTGGAACCCATCGCTGTGGACAAGGTGGTATTGATGTCTTCGAAAGACACACCCAGGGCATTGGCCTTGTCACGGTCGATATTCAGTGACAGTTGGGGCGCATTTTCCATACCGTCGAACCGGACGTTTTTGAGCACCTTGCTTTCGCGGGCGAGCTGGAGCAGCTGATTGCGCGCGGCTACCAGGGCATCATTCCCTTTGCTGGCGCGATCCTGCAAACGGAAGACAAAGCCTGTTTCATTACCCAGTTCCTTGATCGGGGGCGGGTTGAGCGGGAAAACGATCGCATCGCGGATCTGCGAGAAACGGGCGAAGGCACGTTTCACGATGGCGTCTGCCGAATTGTCCGAATCCCGTTCTTCCCAGTCCTTGAGCGTCACGAAAGCCAGACCACCGTTCTGTCCGCTGCCGGAAAAACTGTGTCCGACCACCGTAATCGTTCCTTCGACTCCGGGTTCCTTCGCGAACTGGTCTTCAACCACTTTCAGCACTTCCAGTGTTCTGGCTTGTGTCGCACCGGCCGGCAGCTGGATATTGGCATAGACATAACCCTGGTCTTCATCAGGCAGGAATGCGGTCGGCAGTTTCCAGAACATGAAAGCGGTACACAGGATGATCGCACCGTAAATGGCCATGTAGCGCATGGTTTTCCCCATCATTCTGGAAACCTGGCGTTCATAGGTCATCGTCATGCTGTTGAAGCGCCGGTTGAACCAGCCGAAGAAGCCTTTTTTCTCACCGTGTGCATTCGGGTCAATCGGTTTGAGAATGGTCGCACACAAGGCAGGGGTCAGCGACAGGGCAAGGAATGCCGAAAAGACCATGGAGGCGACCAGGGTGATGGAAAATTGCCGGTAAATCATACCGACCGAACCGCTGAAAAAGGCCATTGGAATGAAAACGGCCGTCAGAACGGTCGAGATACCGACAATGGCTCCCGTAATCTGCCCCATGGCTTTATAGGTCGCCTCACGGGGAGACAATCCTTCCTCGGCCATGATACGTTCCACGTTTTCGACGACCACAATGGCATCGTCGATCAGAATACCGATCGACAGCACCATGCCGAACATGGTCAGCATGTTGATCGAGAAACCGAGCGCTTTCATAATGATGAAAGTTCCCATCAGAGCGATCGGGACAACCACTGTCGGGATAATCGTGTACCGGAAATTCTGCAAAAACAGATACATGATTACGAAAACAAGGAAAATACCTTCGAACAGGGTCTTGACCACTTCGTGAATGGATGCCTTGACGAATTTGGAAGTGTCGTTCTGGATGCTGTATGTCACGCCTTCCGGGAAATATTTTGACAGTTCTTCCATCTTGTCGCGGACAGCCTGTACGGTGGACATGGTATTGGCTGTCGCTGTCGGCAGAATACCGAAACCGGAAATGGGCTTTCCGTCCAGACGAGCATACTTTTCATAGGTCTGGCCGCCCAGTTCAACGCGGGCGACATCTTTCAGACGGACAGCGGAACCGTCCGTATTGGCGCGCAGGATGATATTCTCGAATTCTTCAACAGTCTGCAACTGGCCATGCACGTCAACGTTGGCGGTGAAGGTTTCCGTGCCGACATTGGGAGGAAACGCTATGGCGCCGGACGAAACAACTGCGTTCTGGTTTTTGATCGCATTGGCGACGTCGCCGGCTGTCAGTTTCAGACCGGTCAGCTTGATCGGATCGATCCAGATGCGCATGGCTTTTTCCGAACCGAACACGGTTGCGTCACCCACCCCGGGAAGCCGTTTGATCTCATAGAGCACGTTGCGATACAGGTAATCGCCAAGCTCGATCGGCGTCATATTTCCATCTGTGGAAATCAGGGAAATAATGGCCATGTAGTTGTTGCGTGATTTGTTGATATTGACGCCCTGCTGCATGACAGCGGACGGCAGACGGGATTCGACACGTTTGAGGCGGTTCAACACATCAACGGCAGCCAGCTCGACATCGGTTTCCGGCGTAAAGGACAGCGTGATCTTGCCGGAACCGGTAGAGCTCTCGGATTCGAAATACTGAAGTCCCGTTGCACCGTTCATTTCCAGTTCGATGATCTGGATGACACTGTCTTCCACGGTTTTGGCCGTTGCGCCCGGATAGGTAACGGAAACGGTAACTTGCGGCGGTGCAACGTTCGGGTACTGCGAGACCGGCAGATTCAGGATGGACAGAATGCCGCCCAGAGTGATGAAAATCGCGATTACCCACGCAAAAATAGGACGGTCGATGAAAAACCTAGCCATAAAGTGATTCTCCTTTTCGCCTATTCAGCTTTTGCGGGAGCTGCAGGTTGTTGTGCAGGAGCCGGTTGCGGTGTCTCGCCGGAAGTTCCGGCCGTGGTTTTCTCCTGCACGGATGCTTCCGTATTTTCGGCAGGTTCCTGCTGTTCCGGCGTGTTGACCGGCTTGTTCAGCGGATCTTCCCATGGAACGGCATGGACGGGCGATCCGGCCTTGATTTTCTGCAATCCTTCCACAACAACGCGGTCACCGGGTTGCAGGCCTTCGGTCACCAGCCATTTGTTGCCGACGGCGACACTTGTCTTGACTTTGCGAACCACCACCTTGTCATCCTTGTCCAGGATCATGACAAAGGAGCCGTTGTTCGCGTGCTGGACAGCCTGTTGAGGAACCGTAATGGCATTTTCGTTGACGGCCTGTTCCAGTCTGGCGCGGACATACATTCCGGGAAGCACCATATTGTCAGGGTTGGGGAACAGTGCGCGGATAGTGAGTTGTCCTGTCGTCGGATCGACGGAAATGTCGGAGAACAACAGTTTTCCTGTCTGTGGGAAAACAGAACCATCTTCCATGACCATCGTCACATTTACACCGGATTGATCGGTATTTTTCAGCATACCGTTTTGCATCATCTGGCGCAGTTTGAGCAGTTCGGCACTGGATTGGGTCAGGTTCAGGTAAATGGGGTTGATTTGCTGGATGGTCGCCAGTAATGTCGTTTCATTCTGACCGACCAGGGCGCCTTCCGTCACCATCTGGCGTCCGATTTTTCCCGAGATCGGAGCGGTAACGGTCGCATATTCCAGATTGAGTTTTGCCCTGACCAGTTCCGCTTTCGCAGCATCGACGTCGGCGGCTGCCTGTTTCCGGGCTGCGACGGCGTCGTCGTATTCCTGCCTGCTGACGGCATTGATTTCGACCAGTGGCGTGTACCGTTTCAGTTTCAGGTCGGCCTGGACCTTGTTGGCCTCTGCGCGTGCAAGCGCGGCTTTCGCGCTCTGGACGGCGGCTCGATAGTCGCGCGGATCGATCTGGAACAGAAGTTGTCCCTGTTTGACATAAGAACCTTCTTCAAATGCCCTTTTCAGAATGACTCCGGGAACACGGGCGCGAACTTCGGCGGTCCGGTAGGATTCAAGACGCCCGGGCAATTCGTTTTCGACCGCCATTTTTTCCGGAGTGATGGTGACAAACGCTGCTTCAGGTGGCTGGGCCGGAGGCGCGGCCTTATCACCACAGGCCGAGAGAAGAGTGGCCATAGCGAAAATGGCGCTTGCATTTCTTAGGGAAAGAAAGGAACTCATGGTTTTCTCGAAGAAAAATTGACCGCTTTCAGGCTCGAGCCTGAAAGCGTGGATGGTTCATATACAAAAACGAAATGTCATGTTACAGATGACGTGTACGGTAAGTTAACATACAATCATGAATGTATGCTATCTTTTTTCGGGAATTATCTATCAGGAAGGATTTTCCCGCAACATGCGTTAAAATTTGTTACAACTTGTAAATGGGGAGAGTTATGGAACGTGTCGGGGCGGATACCGCAAGTCGGAAGAAAACACTGGATACCCGTGACCGTATTCTGGATGCCGCTGAAGATGTGTTTTATGACAAGGGGTACTCGAATACTACTCTGAATGAAATCGCGGAAGCAGCCGGCGTGACCCGTGGCGCCATTTACTGGCATTTCAAAAACAAGGAAGATCTGTTCGAGGCCATGTGTTCCAGGGTGAGGCGGCCCATGAACGAAATGATCGAGGAAATCGTCGAAAAGGACGCGACCGATCCGATTGCCCAGTTAAGCGAGACGCATGAATTTATCATGCGTGAGGTGATCGAGAATTCCCATTACCGGAAAATACTGACCATCCTGTTTCACAAATGCGAGTTCACCAAGGAAACGGACCAGATCGTCATCCAGCAAAAGGAATGGCATACCTATTCCAAGGGGATCATCCAGAGAATTCTGGCCAATGCACAGAGAAAGAACCAGCTGCCTTCCGATCTGGATATTGACCTGGCAAACAATCTGCTCGGTTTCATGTTCAAGGGATTGTTGGCTAGCTGGCTGTTCATGCCGGACAGTTTCGATCTGATCGAAAGTGCGCGCAAAATGAACGACGCTATTTTCGATTTGATGAAATCGAGTCCTCACCTCAAGAAATGACGGCTTGGGGTCTTTTGCGGAAAAGGCGGATGGACGAAAGCAGTCCGGTATAACCAATCGTCGCTGCGATGGCGAGAAGGGTATATTTCCACTGGATTTGGCCAAAATGGAAAAGTGCCTGAACAGGGGGAATGAATATTCCTGCAAGCAGAACGGAAGCGGTAATGGCAAGGACAGTCCACAGGATGGCGTTTTTCTGTTTCAGGGAGTCAGCGAATGACCGGCTCCATGAACGGTTGACCAGAATCAGCCATATATCACCCACAATCATGGCAGTGAAAGTCAGCGTTCTGGCCTGTTCGGAATCGAATCCATTTTTCCGGGAAAGCCAGTAAACGAAAACGACCCATGTCAATAGCGCCAGTCCCTGTCTGATGCCAAGCCATAACAGCGATTTGTCGAAGATTCTGGCGTTTGTCTGTCTTGGCGGGCGGGTCATGACATCGATTTCCTCCGGCTCGTTTTCAAATGCGACAGAGCATATCGGATCGACCATCAATTCAAAAAACACGATATGGATGGGCAAAAGCACCAGAGGCCAGCCCAGCATGACCGGAACGAGAGACAGGCCTGCGATCGGAAGATGGGCCGCTATGATGAAAACGACAGCTTTGCGGATATTGTCGAAGATGCGTCGCCCGAGCCGGATGGCGCTGACGATGGATGAAAAATCATCATTCAGCAAAACCAGTGACGCTGATTCGCGTGCCACATCGGTGCCTTTTTTCCCCATGGCAATACCGATATGGGCCGATTTCAGTGCAGGTGCATCGTTGACGCCGTCTCCGGTCATCGCCACGATTTCACCGTTTTTTTTCAGGCTGTTGACCAGTGACCATTTCTGTTCCGGCGTCGCGCGGCAAAAGACATTTCCTTTTTTTACCCATTCATTCAATGCTTCGGAAGGCAGTGTTTCCATGTCCTGTCCTGTCAGGACAGCACCGTTCGTATCCAGGCCGGCTTCTTCGGCAATCTTCCTGGCGGTGGCAGGATAGTCGCCTGTAATCATGATGACCCGGATTCCGGCGGTACGGCATTCCCCGATCGCCTGCCTGACGGCGGGGCGCAAAGGATCAGCGAAGCCGATGATACCGATGAATTCAAAGTGAAAATCATGTTGCTGGGAAGGTAATTCACCGTGCCGGAAAGATGCCTTTGCCGTTGCAAGTACCCTCAGTCCCTGAGTCGCCAGTGAATTCACCTGAGCCAAAAGTCTTTCTGTTGTATCAGCATCCAGATGACAAAGGTCTATGATCGCCTCAGGCGCACCTTTGGCGGCGATGATGTACCGGCTGAAATCGGGAGAACGCCAGACACGGGAAATGGCGAGCAGATCGCGGGAAAGAGGATATTCTTCTATCAGGTTCCAGCTGTCGTGAATGTGTTCAGAACCGGCCAGTACTTGTTGTCCGGTCTGTTTGATGGCACTTTCCATCGGGTCGAACGGGTCTTTCTGGCTGGACAGCATCGCGAATTCCAGCGTTTCGTGAAACCGTTCCGGAAAGTTGTCATGATTGAGGGAAATACCATGATCGAATGAATATGTTTCGCCGTTGACGATAATTTTGGAAAGAACCATGCGGTTCTGGGTGAGTGTACCGGTTTTGTCGGCACAGAGTACAGTTGCCGCACCCAACATCTCGATAGCGGGAATCTTGCGGGTCAGCACGTCTTTTTTTGCCATACGCCATGCGCCGAGTCCGAGGAATATCGTCAGAACCAGTGGAAATTCCGCTGGCATGATACTCATCGCCAATGTCAGGCCGGCAAGAATTCCGTGTAGCCAGTCGTGGCGCGTCATGCCGTACCAGATCACCAGAATACCGACCAGGACGGTACTTGTCATGGCAACGATTTTGACGGCATGGCGGGTTTCAACCTGGACACGGCTCGTTTCATCCTGTTGTACGGAGAGCGCCTTGCCGATCTTGCCCAGTTCCGTTTTCTCGCCAGTGGCGATCACTTTCGCGATGCCTGTTCCCTGTACGACGAGGGTGCCGGAAAAAAGATAGGGCAAATCGTCGCCGCCCGGTTTGCCGTCAGGCAATTTTCCGGTTTCTGTCCATGTCTGCTTTCTGACAGGAGCGGATTCCCCGGTCAGCAGCGATTCGTCAACGGACAGGTTTTGTGCCTCGAGTACAAGGGCATCAGCCGGGACACGGTCGCCTTCGGAAAGAAAAATGATGTCATCTCTGACCACTTCCCGCCCTGCAATTCGTTTCCGGATACCTTCCCTCAGAACGAGTGCTCTGGGACTTGTCAGATCCTTTAGCGCATCAAGTGTCCGTTCGCTTTTTCTTTCCTGAAGAAAACTCATGGTGACGATGATGCATACGGATCCCAGAAGAATGAGGGCATCTTCTATGTTGCCGATAACAAGATAAAGGATTCCGCAGGAAATCAGCAGCAGAAACATGGGTTCCGAAATGATTTCCCATGCAATCGACAGGATGGAGTGCGGTCTGGAAGAAGACAGCTCGTTCGGACCGTCCGTTGACAGCCTTTGCTGTACCTGTTTTTCATCCAGTCCTGGAAAATATGCCGCTTGTCTCTTTTTCTTGTCGAGTTGCTGAGGTGACATCATGGTCTGAGTCCCTGTATGAATCCTGAGAAGTGAGAACGAGTATTAATCAAGAAATCGTGCCCCGAAACCAAGAATGGTGTTTTCTCCATGCAGGAGAAAACACCATTCGGAAACGCGAGGCGGAAAAAATGCAGTATCAGCGAAGTTCGTCGATCATTTTTTCCAATTTTATCGTATCCGCACAAAACAGCCGGATCCCTTCTGACAGTTTTTCGGTTGCCATGGCATCGTTGTTCAGAGCGAGTCTGAAATTCTTCTCGTCGCAAGTCACTTTTTCGACAGGATCCTGTTTCGCCTTTTCCAGGCTCAGTTTCCGGGTGACTGGTGCATCAGAATCGGACAGTTTCTGGAGCAATTCGGGGCTGATGGTGAGAAGATCGCATCCTGCGAGTTCGACGATCTGGGATGTATTGCGGAAACTGGCTCCCATGACTTCTGTCGGATATCCGAATTTTCGATAGTAATTGTAGATTCTCTTGACAGATTGTACGCCGGGATCGTTTTCTCCCGTGTATTCATGACCGGTCTGCTTTTTGTACCAGTCATAAATCCGTCCGACAAAAGGGGAAATCAGCTGAACGTTCGCTTCAGCACAGGCAACGGCCTGTGGCATGGAAAACATGAGTGTCATATTGCAGCGGATACCTTCTTTCTGAAGGATTTCCGCGGCCCGGATCCCTTCCCATGTCGAGGCGATCTTGATGAGAACACGATCGTTCGGAATACCGGCTTCATTGTAGAGCGCCATCAGTTCTCGGCCTTTTTTTATACTGCCTTCCGTATCGAATGAGAGCCTGGCATCGGTTTCCGTGGAAACCCGGCCGGGGACGATTTTCAGGATTTCGACACCGAACGCGACAAGCAGGCGATCCATGATTGCTCCGGTGGACAGGTTCCGGTTGTCCCGGACTGTTTTTTCGAGAAGTGCATGATAGGTATTTTTCTGGACGGCTCTCAGAATCAGGGAAGGATTGGTTGTCGAATCCTGCGGCGAGTAGCGCTCGATGGATTGGAAATCACCTGTATCGGCGACAACAGTCGTGAATTGTTTCAGTTGTTCCAGCTGGTTCATATCTTTACTCTCGCAATGGGTGGTCGGACAAAGGATGATAAATATCAGAACATGTTATCTGCTATTGACACGAAAACATCTGGTTCCGGAAAAATCGATGTCTTGCCAAACAAGGGACTGTACATCGGTCTGGACCAACAAGACTGGAAACGAAAGGAATTCGCTCATGGTGTCAGGACCCAGTTTGACATTCTCCCCTGCCTGAAGACAGGAGATTCCTACTGAGTACGAACGCTTGCGTTCCGGTCTCCTCGGTGGGTTCCTGCTTCAACGAGATTATCCAGAGGAAAAGGCCTTGTTTTCGCCGCAAATATTCTCCCCGTGGGGAATTTTACGGTATCGAACTAACCACATATTCCTCCAGGTTTCACGATCTTTCCACAGGCTGACACGGTATGCCCTGTCGTCTGTGACGAGTTTAACACAGAAAAGAGAAGGGATGTTTTTGGTACATAGGATCGCTTCGTTATCCGTGCTTTATATCCTCGTCCTAAAGGACAGGGGGTTATGGCACGGTTGATAAGCGAAACAGCAGGATGAATGCAGGTTTTTCCTGTAAAAGTGCTATGTTTCCAAATATTTGAAATTTATCCTGAAAATTCTCCACTTCATTGGACACAGAATCGATTCTATAACTTGTATAACGTGTAATTTCGTCCAGATACTTTTGCATTGACTAATCATCCTGAAAAATCTCCGGTTAGTAGTGAATCTCTCGTTTTTTGTCCTTTGACATCCTCTCAGGGGTGAGATTCCTACTAGGGAGATATTGAAAAACATTGAATAATTGACATGTTTGATATTCAATAAATTATTGTTTTTTAATTGAAAAAATGTGCAAACTGGAGCTTTTGCAAGAAGACACGAAAGTGGATACAGGGTTAATAACTTTGGTACTGTTCAATGTTGGAAGAAGTTTGTTGCTAGCTACCGCACCGCTCCTGTCTTGCAGAGTTTTTAACGACTGACTACCACACCGGCGCGGGATTTGGATTGACATTCCGCGGTGTCTGTACATTCCCAACCAACGTCATTCAGCTTTCGCTTCACCCGAGCGAATCAATCCGATTTGCTTTTACAAGCCTCTGCCAGAAGGCGGAGAGAGAGAGTCAATCAGGTGAATTTTGTGGAAATCCTGGGACAAAATCCATCGTGTCCGGATGGAATGTCTTCTTCTGTTTTTATCTCCGTTTGGGAGAAATGGCCTTGAATGAGTTTTCATGCATCTGATCCCAAACAGCAGGGAAGAAAAGGCAAAGAAATGTTCGATTCGAAAGTGTAGTGAAAATGTAACGACCGCTAATACTCATTAAATG
>CAVKGJ010000129.1:0-26099 GCA_963655605.1 Oscillospiraceae bacterium | reverse complement strand
GCCTGAGAAAAGCCGACCTTATGGTCGGCTTTTTTTTGACAGCAACTTGGATTATGACGGGGACATATCTGTCCATTCAAAGCCGTTGTCCTGTCCTGCAACGACTATTTCGATTCTTCCGGTATCGACGGTTTCTTCAATGGCCTGCCGTGCCAGTTCAGGAAGATTGTTGTTCTGGCTTAAATGTGCCCCAATGATCTTTTTCAACCGCGACTGGTCCATCCGAGCCAAAAATTCACCTGCACAGCTATTGGACAAGTGTCCATAGATACTGCTGATGCGTTTCTTGAGATAAAAAGGATATGCTGATTTTTCCAGCATATGATTGTCATAATTGCACTCAACCATCAGTGTATCGCAACCGGACAGTGCATTCGCGATATGAGGCGTGATCTGGCCGGTATCTGTCAGCATACCGAATTTCACTGCGCCATCGGTCATATGAAACTGCAAGGGTTCTCTTGCATCGTGTGAAATGGTAAAAGCCGATATCTGCAAGTCACCTATAGCGAAACAATCACCATCCCTGCAAAAATTGATATCGATTCCGGAAAAATCCTTCCCCAGAGACTGGAAAGTACCGAAGCTCATCCAGAGCGGTATCTGGTAACGCCGAGCAAACGCCAGAACCCCTCCGGCATGATCACTGTGTTCGTGTGTCACGACCAGTGCCGACACATCTGCAGGGGAACAACCTGCCCGTTCCAGACGCCGCAGTGTTTCACGGATACCGAAACCACAATCAAACATGACTGTGGTTTCCGTCAGCCCGTCCTTTGCGGAAACAAGCAGGGAATTTCCCTTGCTGCCACTTCCTAAACTCGTTAATTTCAAAATTCGCCGTTGTCTTCCGAAATGTCCGCTACCTCAACTGTTCATACAGAAGATTCATGATCTTCTGACCTGTGGAGGTTTTCTCCGGCTGTCCCTTGTCATCCAGCACGACAATTTCACTCTTGTCGTTTGTTTCCTCAATGGAAATCCGGTAACGCTGTGCGTGTTTTTCCTTGTTAGAGAAAGAGAACAAATTCGAGAAGAATCCTTTTTCCTTTTCAGGCGTATTCTTGGCGTCGCTATCCTGATCGACATAACGGACGAAATACAGCCCTTTCGAACGATCCCGATCTTCTACCGTGAACCCGACACGGTCCAGTGCCAGGCCAACCCGACGCCAAGTCCGGTCGAAGGTTTCATCGACGATGACCTTCGAACTGCCATCTCCCTTGACAAGGGTCGCTCTGGAAGGCAACACGACCGTCTTCCGCTCGGCAAGCGCTCTAGCCTTGGCTTTTTCTTTCTGGTTCATGTCACTTAACTGAACCATCAGACGGGACAGAAACTCCGCCTCCAGTTCCGGATCCGAAGCGCGTGCAGTCCACATGGTCGTGTCCTTGTTCACGCCAACAATCTCTTCCTGGGCTCCGCGATGACTGATGAAAATGTCAGTGGTTCCATCGGCATTGCGTTCGAGACGTGTCCGGAACTTGTCCCGCTCCCCTGTCGAATAAAGCGCATCAAAGACCTTGCCCAGCGTCTTTCGAATGAAATCCTGTGGCAATTTGGCACGATTCTCGGCCCAGTCCGTTTCCATGATGCCTGTATCGGGCGAATCGATATTGATCAGGAAACCGTTGTCCTGCCAGAAATCCCTGATTTGCGGCCACAGTACCTCAGGACTGCGATTGACGACAAGCCAACGCTGGCTGCCATCTCTTTCGATGCGGATATCGGTCGCTCCGTTGGGCGCCACCACACCGTAAGACCCAGCGGCGACATTCGGCCGTGCTTCCTGTTGCTGCTGGTTATACCCGGAAGCGGTTACCGTCCCGCTTTCCGGAATCGAATAGCGATTGTCCCGTTGCAGCTGTGTCAGATCGGGCGGAATTTCAAGTCTCCGCCCCTGCGCCTGAGAAGAAGTTTCGCTTTTGTAATCGATACGGTCTGCTTCAAGCAAACTGTCAACCGTACTGCATGACGACAGTCCCAATACTGTCAGCGATCCGATCAGTACGGAACCGACTTTTTTATTAAACGCCATATGTTCAGTTTCCAGACCTTCCAATAAGTTCAGTATGACTTTTTCAGCAGGCAGTTACAGACAGCGCCCCTGCGTCAGGCCAGTACACCCGCTTCCTTCAGCGCTTTCCTGACCACGTCATGATATCCTTCTGCCAACGGAACCAGCGGCAGACGGATGCCCGGAGAAATCATGCCCATTTCGGCCAGTGCCCATTTAACGGGAATCGGATTCGATTCCACAAAAAGCTGCTGGCTTAACGGCAACATCAGGTTGTTCAGTTTGCGTGCCGTTTCGACATCTCCCTTCATCGCCGCCGCACACATCAGATGCATGTTTTTCGGAGCGACATTGGCAACGACCGAGATATTGCCTTTCGCTCCGCAAAGCATCAATGCCATTGCCGTGGAGTCGTCGCCTGAATAAACCGCAAAATCCTCAGGTACCCTGCGCAGAAGATCGATACCGCGCGCGATGTTGCCGGTAGCATCCTTGACTCCAATGATATTCGGAATTTCCGACAGTCTGAGAATCGTTTCATTGGAAAGATCTGCAACCGTTCTGCCCGGAACGTTATACAAGATCATCGGCAAATCGACTGCCTCTGCAACGCTTTTGAAATGCTGGTACATTCCTTCCTGGGTCGGCTTGTTGTAATAGGGAACGACCTGAAGGGAAGCATCGGCTCCTGCCATTTGGGCATAACGGGTCAACGCAATCGCTTCGACAGTGGAATTGCCACCGGCACCGGCAATGACCGGAATTCTCTTGCCGGAATGTTCCACCGCGACCCGGATCATTTCGGCATGTTCATCGACGTTTACAGTAGGCGATTCCCCCGTCGTACCCACTACGGACAAGGCGTCCGTTCCTTCTGCGATCTGCCAGTCCATCAGGCGGCGCGCGCTATCGAGATCGACGCTTCCGTCCCCGTTCATCGGAGTGACCAGTGCAACTATACTGCCTTCTATTTTCATAATGATATGAACTAAATATTAAAAAGAAGATTGTAGCGGATACCGTGAGCGACGGCATCAAAATTAAAACGCGACAGCAACAATACTACCTCAACTTCATAATATATCACAGCACGGACCGACCCCATATCGCGAATCGCGCCATAAATTTGTATCAGAATGTTAAAGCTTCCCGCCCATCAGAAAACGGTCTACCGCATCCGCACATTCCCGTCCTTCATGAAGCGCCCAGACGATCAGCGATTGCCCGCGACGGACATCTCCTGCCGCAAAAACCTTGCCGACCGATGTCATGAACCGAGCGCCCCCTTCCGTTTTCGCCAGCACATTTCCTGCCATATCCTTTTCAACACCGAACGCATCCAATACCGGAGCCGCAGGCCCGGAAAATCCCATTGCCAGAATCACCATATCCGCCGGAATTTCATATTCGCTTCCGGGAATCTCGACGTAGGCCCCGCCAACCTGTTCGACACGACAAACCACGAGTCTTTCAACCTTGCCCCGCTTGCCCTCGATCCGTTTGGTCATGATGCCGAAATCACGATCGCAGCCTTCTTCCTGGGAGGAAGAAGTCCTGAATTTTTTCGGCCAGTATGGCCAGACCATTGACTTGTCCACATGATCCGGCAACCGTGCATTGCGGTCAAACTGCAATACGGAAGCAGCTCCCTGGCGATTGGCAACACCGACACAGTCGGAACCGGTATCACCGCCACCAATAATCACGACACGTTTACCCGCCGCATCCAACCGGTTACGCGCTTTGTCTCCGGCATCCTTTTTATTCTGTGCGCACAGATATTCCATGGCGAAATGAACCCCCTGAAGGTCTGCTCCCGGCACATCCAGTTCTCTCGGCTGTTCTGCACCACATGCCAGAATCACGGCATCGAATTCCTGTTTCAGCACATTCGGATCAACCGTTTCCGTCGCCATATTCTGGACCGCGGAAGGAACTGTTTTTCCGACCAGAATCCCCGTACGGAAAGCCACACCTTCCGCCTCCATCTGTTCCAGACGACGGTCAATGATCTGTTTTTCCAGTTTGAAATCAGGTATGCCGTAACGCAACAGACCGCCGATCCGGTCATTTTTCTCGAAAACCGTCACATCATGACCTGCACGCGCCAATTGTTGTGCCGCCGCCAGTCCGGCAGGCCCGGATCCGACAACGGCCACTTTTCGGCCGGTTTTATGCGCAGCTGGCCGTGGAATGATCCAACCGTTTTCCCATCCCTTTTCGATAATAAACCGTTCAATCGAACGAATGCCGACCGGTTCCTTGATCAAGCCGAGCGAACAGGCTGGTTCACACAATGCGGGACAGACCCGCCCAGTGAATTCCGGAAAATTGTTCGTGGCATGAATTTTCTCCAATGCCTCTTCATCCGCACCGTGATAAACCTGATCGTTGAAATCCGGAATCAGATTGCCGAGAGGACAGGCATTATTGCAGAACGGAATGCCGCAATCCATACAACGTGCACCCTGCTGCCGTGCCTGATCATCTGCAAGCGTGATCGTGAATTCACGATAGTTTTTGATCCTCTCTTTCGGTTCCAGATGCGTTTCCTCAATCCGGTCGAATTCCATGAAACCCGTTACTTTTCCCATTTTCCACCTCAATATCCGGTTATTTGTCCAGTCAATGCCATTGCACTAGGCTGCCACAACAATCGTATCCGCTTCCGTATTCCCCTTGCCGGCATACAGATCCTGCAACGCCCGGCGATATTCCATCGGGAAAACCTTGACGAAATGTTGTCGGCAATTCGACCAGTCTTCCAGCAGCTTGCGTGCCGTCATACTGCCGGTATAAGTGAAATGGTTTTCGATCAGATGCTTCAGGATAACCTCATCGGTCTGCGGCTCGCCATGACGGTTGATTCGGTGCCAGACCGCTTTTTCCACGACGGCTTCCTGTTCGAAACAGGAAAGAACCGGCTCCAGCGTCACCATGGCCAGATTGCATTTGCGTTCGAATGTCCTGTCAGGATCATAGACATAAGCGACACCGCCTGACATGCCTGCTGCAAAGTTGCGTCCGGTTTCACCGAGAATGACCACAGTACCACCGGTCATATATTCACAACCATGATCGCCACACCCCTCGGCGACAGCCGTCGCTCCCGAATTGCGAACGGCAAACCGTTCGCCGGCAATACCGTAAAAATAAGCCTCCCCGGAAATCGCCCCGTACAGCACGGTATTACCTACAATCATGTTGCTGTCAGGTTGCCCACGAAACTGTGCATGGGGCCGGACAATAATGCGCCCGCCGGACAGGCTCTTGCCGACATAGTCGTTCGCTTCTCCGACCAGATCCAGTGTAATGCCATGCGCCAGGAAAGAACCGACAGACTGGCCCGCCGTCCCCTGTAACTGAATATGGATCGTATCGTCAGGCAGGCCGTCATGCCCGTAACGTCGCGCCACTTCGCCCGAAAGCATGGCTCCGACACTGCGATTGGCGTTCTTGATTGGATAAATGAACGAGATTTTCTCTTTCCTTTCCAGTGCAATCGCCGACTGGAGAATCAGACGGTGATCAATGGATTTCTCCAAGCCATGATCCTGTTCTTCCTGATGGTATTTGTGAACGGAAGGATCGACAACCGGATCATAAAAGAGGCGACTGAAGTCTAGGCCAGCTTCTTTCCAGCCTGAAACCGCTTTCGCCTTTTCCAGAAGGTCGACACGGCCGATCAGATCGTCATATTTCCGGATGCCGAGCTGTGCCATGATCTGCCGCATTTCTTCGGCGACGAAAAACAGATAGTTGACGATATATTCCGGCTTGCCACTGAACTTCTTCCTCAATTCCGGATCCTGTGTCGCAACACCGACCGGACAGGTATTCAGATGACACTTGCGCATCATGATACATCCCTGCGTGACCAGCGGAGCAGTCGCGAAACCAACTTCATCGGCGCCTAAAATAGCGGCGATGACAACATCGCGCCCGGTCTTCATCTGACCGTCCGCCTGAATACGGACCCGACCACGCAGATTATTCATGACCAGTGTCTGCTGGGCTTCGGCCAGACCGATTTCCCAAGGCGAGCCGGTATTTTTAATCGACGATAATGGCGATGCTCCCGTCCCTCCGTCATGCCCAGCAATCACAATATGGTCGGCCTTGGCCTTGGCAACGCCGGCCGCAATGGTACCAACCCCGACTTCGGAAACCAGCTTGACCGAAATGGTGGCACGCGGATTGACGTTTTTCAGATCGTGAATCAGCTGCGCCAGATCTTCGATGGAATAAATGTCGTGGTGTGGCGGTGGCGAAATCAGGCCAACGCCCGGAACGGAAAAACGCATGCTGGCGATATATTCGGAGACCTTGCCTCCCGGCAACTGCCCCCCTTCACCCGGCTTGGCCCCCTGTGCCATCTTGATCTGGATTTCATCCGCGGAATTCAGATATTCCGCAGTGACGCCGAACCGGCCTGACGCGACCTGCTTGATTTTCGAACGCAGGGAGTCTCCTTCCCGTAATTCGATATCGGAAACGATCCTGTCTTTTCCCAGAATGGAAGACAAGGTTTCCCCTTTCCTGATCGGGATACCCGCCAGCTCGTTTTCATATCGCCGCGGATCTTCACCTCCTTCGCCGGTATTCGATTTTCCGCCGATCCGGTTCATGGCAATAGCAAGCGAAGCATGCGCTTCCGCACTGATCGAACCCAGTGACATGGCACCGGTAGCAAACCGTTTGACAATTTCCTTTGCCGGTTCCACTTCATCAATGGCAATCGCCCGGGCCGGATCAAAACGGAATTCAAACAGGCCTCGCAAGGTCATCTGGCGACGGGACTGGTCATTGATGATCTGGGCATATTCCTTATATGTCGCATAGTTGTTCGCACGAGTGGAATGCTGCAGTTTTGCGATGGCATCCGGAGTGAACATGTGTTCTTCTCCCTGCTTGCGGAAAGCGTATTCTCCGCCCACGTCCAGGAAACGGACAGGCTGCTGTCTCTGCCGGAAAGCTATTTCATGCAGACGAAGCGATTCTTCCGCCACCTCGAAAACACCGATTCCCCCGACACTGGAAACGGTCCCCCTGAAATATTTGTCCACCAGTGCGGACGACAGACCGATTGCTTCGAAAATCTGTGCGCCGCAATAGGACCGGTATGTCGAGATACCCATTTTCGACATGATTTTCATCAGCCCCTTGTTGATGGCCTTGATAAAATTGGCCTGCGCCTTTTCCGGTGTCAAATTGGCAGCCAGTTTCGGCGCGAGATTCGACAGGGTTTCCAGCACAAGATAGGGATGGACGGCTTCCGCGCCATAACCGGCCAGAAGGGCGAAATGATGTGTTTCTTTTGCGGAACCGGTTTCGACCACCAGACCGGTCGAAGCGCGTAATCCCTTGGCGACCAGATCCTGATGAATGGCCGACGTGGCGAGCAGTGCCGGAATAGCCAGACTGTCCGGGCCGATCTTCCTGTCGGAAACAATCAGGATATTGTGACCCGATTTGACGGCATCCACCGCTTCGGCACACAAGGATGCCAGATGCGCCTCGATCCCTTCCTTGCCCCATGCGACCGGATAACAGATATTCAATTCATACGAACGGAATTTGCCATTGGTATAGGCATCAATATTGCGGATGCTGGCCATTTCTGCAAAACCGAGAATCGGCTGTGATGCTTCCAGCCGCATCTGTGGATTGACATTGTTCGTATCGAGTACATTCGGTTTCGGACCGATATAAGTCAACAGCGACATGATGATTTCCTCACGAATCGGATCGACCGGAGGATTCGTCACCTGTGCGAAAGACTGCTTGAAATAATGGTAAAGCGGCTTCGGACGGTGGGACAGGACCGCCAGAGGCGCGTCGTTGCCCATTGAGCCGATCGGTTCTTCTCCGTTCATTGCCATGGGCGGAAAAATGATCTTCAGATCTTCCTGTGTATAACCGAACGCTTCCTGTCTCTGTATCAGCGGCACGTCGGAATGAACGACATCATGACCGTATTCCTTCAGATCGTGCAATTTGATGCAAACTGAATTCGTCCAGGCATGATACGGGCGTGCATTGGCATAAATATCCTTGATTTCCTTGTCATCGATAATCCGTCCGGCATCCAGATCGATCAGAAACATCTTGCCGGGCTGCAGACGCCATTTCTTGATGATATGCGTCTCCGGAATCGGTAAGACTCCTGTTTCGGAAGCCATGACGACTAGATCGTCATCCGTCACGACATAACGGGCCGGACGAAGGCCATTTCTGTCCAGAACGCCCCCGATCTGTCGACCATCGGTGAAAGCAATGGCAGCGGGACCATCCCAGGGTTCCATCATGGCCGCATGATATTCATAAAAGGCACGACGGTTACTATCCATCAGCTGATGGTTCTCCCATGCCTCTGGAATCATCATCATCATGGCATGGGCCAGCGGATAGCCCGACATGACCAGAAGTTCCAGTGCATTGTCGAAACATGCGGTATCGGACTGGCCTTCATACATCAACGGATAGAGTTTTTGCAGATCGTCTCCCAGAACCGCAGAACTCATCATCTCTTCACGGGCACGAAACCAGTTGAAATTGCCCTTGACCGTATTGATTTCACCGTTATGCGCAATCAGGCGATATGGGTGAGCGAGCGGCCACTCCGGAAAAGTATTCGTGGAAAAACGCTGATGCACCATCGCCAGTGCGGAAACGCAGCGTTCATCCTGCAAATCGAGATAATAGTCCTGCACCTGATCGGCCAGCAGCAATCCCTTATACACAATCGTTCTGGCCGACATCGAAGGAACGAAAAATTCCTTGCAGTGTTTCAGATCCAGCGCCTGAATGGCATGCCCTGCCGCCTTGCGAATGACAAACAGTTTTCTTTCCAGCGCATCGGTCACCATGATATCCGGGCCACGACCGATAAAAATCTGGCGGATGACCGGTTCCTTTTCCTGGGCCTTGGGAGACATGGGCATTTCCCTGTTCACAGGAACATCCCGCCATCCCAGAACAACCTGTTTCTCTGCACGGACAGCGCGTTCGATTTCCTTTTCACAGGCCAGTCTGGAAGCATGTTCTTTCGGCAAAAATATCATGCCGACCCCGTATTCTCCTGGAGGAGGCAACATGATTCCCTGTCTGGCCATTTCTTCCCGGTAAAACCGGTCTGGTATCTGGATCAGAATGCCCGCCCCGTCTCCCATCATCTTGTCGGCGCCAACAGCTCCCCGATGATCGAGATTTTTCAGAATCAGCAACCCCTGTTCGATAATGGAATGACTTTTAACCCCTTTGATATGGGCCACGAATCCGACACCACAGGCATCATGCTCGAAAGAAGAACGATACAAACCTTGCGCACACATATGAACCCCATTCATTTCGTAAACTGTTAAAAACAGAATAATCCGTTTTCCCCGACAGCACAACAAAAATAAAAAGGGTCGGAGTCAATATTAAAACTTATAAAGTTGCTTTAAATTATAAAGGGGACATAGTAATAATCGCAATAAAAACAACAAATTGCATTTTCAAAAAAACACAAACCACCGTCATTTATTCTCCTTTTTTCGCCGGGCGTCCCCGTTTGCCCATCCTGAACTTGCGCCGTGTTGATGCTTCCAGGCCCCTCCTGAACGCCTCCGAACCGAGTGGCCACCCTTTTTTCAGAATTTCGTCTATTTCCACTTCCGCCCGGCCGGCATGAACAAAAAATTCCTTATAAGCCATTTCCCTGCCAAAAGGTGTATTTCCGAGATTCCAGTAAACTGCATGATCCCTGACCAGCGGACTGGGACGGATACCGGCATGATGACAGTAACTCGACCAGACATAATCTTCCGGACGTGCGGTAAGTCCACATGCCACCGGCTGCATTTCCACAAAACGGCTGCATTTCATCAGCCAGTCATCCTCAACGACAGACGTTCTGAAACGTCCTTCCCACAAGGTTCCGCTCCGATGATACTTTCTGTTGAAATATGGCACATAATGGCGCCCAATCCACTGCATCATGCGTGCAAGCCCAGACTCGTCAGACGGAGTGACCAGCAAATGGACACGGTCGTCCAGCAATGCATATGCGTGGATACTCACGTGATACAAACGTGCAGCCTCCCTGAGCCAGTCAAGATAGGAAACATGATCCTCATCATCACCGAACACCTTCTGCCGGTTATTTCCCTGCTGATAGACATGATGAGGCAAATCGGGAACGATCAGTCTTGCGCTTCTTGCCATGGTTTTCCTTCCTCCGAACGATATTGCCATATTACTCTGTCCCTTATTTTACTCGCTTGCTACATTTTTAACAATCACCATGTCCCCGTTTATGGATTTCCGCTTTGCTTGACTGATCTCAAAATCGCTTTTCCGGCAAGAGATATTCTTTCAAAGGATTTTCGAAAATTTCCTTTCTGACGATTATGCGAGGCATATTCCAAAATGCCTCCGGAATAATGGAGAAAAAATGGCAAACAATCTTTCCGGTTTCAATCCTTTCAATGAAATCAGCCGTTTCGAACCACTGAAGAATCTTGACGAGTTTTTCAACAATTACCGGTCGGCCACCCCATGGAGCAGCCGGGAACCTGAACCGCATATCAAGATCGATGTGTCGGAAACGGATGATGCTTATCTCGTCAAGGCCGACGCGCCGGGTGTCCCGAAAGAAGAGATCAAGGTCACGGTCGAAGGCAACTTCGTGACGATCGAATTCGAAGTAAAAAAGGAAACCGAAAAACAGGAAGAAGGAAAAGCCGTCCGCAGTGAACGTTATTACGGCATACAGAGCCGTAGCTTCGCACTGGCTCAGGATGTCGACGAAACCAGAGCGGAAGCAAACTACAAGGATGGTGTTCTTGAACTGAAACTGCCCAAAAAACCCGGATCGGCGAGAACCTAGCTGACCATCAACTGACGACAACCGGTTTGTATGTCCGGAGGCAAAGCCACAACCAAGCTTCCGGAACAGCCGTTTCCTGCCACACCCTTTTTCAAGCAAGTCCCACTTCGGTCTGCCTGCAATATGATTCAGTTGACCGGTCACTGTCATCATTTCGTCATTTTTTTTTGTTATGATTTGAACATCGAATGATTCAAGTGTCAGGATTTACTGTGTCTGAACGTGCGTCCATCGTGACAAAACCTGTCCAGAACCTGCCGGTCGGCTCTCTGGAACCAAACCTTTATCTGAACCGCGAGCTGTCGCTGCTCGAATTCAACCGCAGGGTAATAGCACAGGCTGAAGACGAAAATCTCCCCCTGCTGGAACGCCTGCGTTACCTGTGTATCGGAAGCAGCAATCTGGATGAATTTTTCGAAGTCAGGGTTTCCAGCCTGCATGCGCGCCAGTCACCGGACAAGACGCAGGTTGCCAACGCGAACAGTCTGCTTCATCAAATCAGTATCCGGTGTCATGCGCTGGTAGAACAGCAATATTCCCTGCTGAACCGCAAAATACTGCCCCAGTTGGCCCGAAACGGCATTCATCTCCTCAGCCACAACAGTCGGAACGAAGCACAGCGGACCTGGGTTAAATCCTATTTCGAAAGCCAGATACGTCCACTTCTCACCCCTATTGTTCTGGATCCTGCCCATCCATTCCCACAGGTAGCGAACAAAAGTTTGAACTTCATCATCTCCCTGGCGGGAAAAGATGCCTTCGGACGCGGCAGCGCAATCGCCATCGTGAAAGCGCCGCGTGTTCTGCCCAGAATCATCAAACTGCCGGACGAGCTGTCGGAAGATGGCATTACATTCTGTCTTCTGTCATCCGTCATTCACGCCCATATCTCCGACCTGTTTCCCGAACGAGAAGTGATTGCCTACTCACAATTCAGGGTTACGCGTGACAGTGATTTGTGGGTGGATGAGGAAGAAGTCAAAAATCTTCGGCAGGCACTGAAAATCAGTCTCCAGAACCGCCATTTCGGCGTGGCTGTCCGGCTGGAAGTCGCCAAGAACTGCCCTGAGGATCTGGCCAAATTCCTGTTGAACGAATTCAATCTGGACGAAGATTATCTTTACCGCGTCAACGGACCGGTCAACATGGTCCGGTTGACAGAAATATGCAACTTCGTCAAGACTCCGTCGCTTTACTTCCCGCCTTATCAGGCATCCGTCAATTCCGATGCACAAAACGACAGCGATCTTTTCGGAACCCTGAAAAAAAAGGACATCCTGCTTCACCATCCTTTCCAGACTTTCAAGACGGTCGTCGATTTCATCCGCAATGCTGCGGAAGACCCGGATGTCGTCGTCATCAAACAGACTATTTACAGGGCCGGTATGACCTCGGAACTGATGGAAGCACTGATATCGGCGGCCAACAAGGGAAAAGAAGTCATCGTCATTGTCGAGCTGAAAGCGCGATTCGACGAAGAACAGAACATTGATTGGGCACAACAGCTCGAGCAGGCGGGCGCACAGGTCGTTTACGGAGTCATGGGACTCAAAACACACGCGAAACTGGCTCTGGTCATCCGCCGCGAACAGGGTGTCTTCCGTTACTACTGCCACCTCGGCACTGGCAATTACCACCCCATGACCACCAAGTTCTATACGGATTTCGGTCTCCTGACAGCCCATCCGCAAATCACCAGTGAAGTCAATGAAGTTTTCCTGCATCTGACCAGCTTGACCAAACCGAAAAAACTGGACTATCTCTGGCTGGCTCCGTTCACCCTGCACAGACACCTTATCCGGGCCATTCTGAACGAAATCCGTATCGCCCGCCAGGGCAGATCAGCAAGAATCGTCGCCAAGATGAACTCGCTGATCGACGAGTCCGTTATCCGAGCCCTTTATCTTGCCTCTTCATCCGGTGTCAAAATTGATCTTATCGTCAGAGGGGCCTGCGCTCTCAGACCCGGCGTTCCCGGCCTGTCGGAAAATATCCGTGTCCGCTCGATTATCGGCCGTTTCCTTGAACACGAACGTATCTATTATTTCCGCAACGATCTGAAACACGATCTTTATCTTTCCAGTGCCGACTGGATGGCTCGCAATCTTTTCCGGCGAATCGAAGTCGCCTACCCTGTGCTGGATCCAGCTCTGAAAAAACGCGTCATCGCCGAAGGCCTCAAATACTACCTGCGCGACAATACCAATTCATGGGAACTCCAGCCGAACGGAACTTACCGGAAACGCAAACTGCGCAAAAAACAGATATCCTTCGGTGCACAACAGTATCTGGCTGAACTCTACGACGCAAATGCCCAGAAAGAGCTCGTCGGCCCTGAACCCCCCATGCTCGACACGGAACAGTCAACCGATTTGCCAGACACGCCATACAATGACGAGACAGCCAACACGACGGTTGCAGAAGATTCACCACTCACAGAAACCATGCCAGACATGACTGTTTCCGGAAAACCGACGACGGAAACAAAGGATGATTCAGCACAGGAAATACCTGCCTAACATAACATGGCACGGTATTTCTTACCACACGTCACTATATCCCAACGCCTGCCGCACTTTTTCTATCCCGCATTTTTAATGCCGTGCAATATATCAACGCCAAATCTGTATACAATACCGGAACCGACCAGATCGTGATGATCCCCACAACGGACTTCCGTCAGGCACTTGATAAACCGGAACAAACAACAGCGTTGCAAAAGTCCCTCCATGAACCTGCTGGCAAAAGAAAATTTCCAGAAAATATATTCCCGATTTATCGGAAAACCAAGCTGGCAGGATTTCGTTGCCGGATTATCCATCGCCGGACTGCTTCTGCCCCAGGCACTGGCCTATTCGGGTATCGGCAACCTGCCTGCACAAGCCGGCATTATAGGGCTCTTCGCCGGGCTGCTCTGTTATGGATTGCTGGGGTCAAGCCGTTTCGCCCTCGTTTCCCCGACATCATCTTCGGCCGTCGTGCTAGCCGCGACCACCATGACCATGGCAGAGAACAGTGCGCCGCTTCGCCTGACGCTGGCATCAGGGCTCGTGATCATGACAGGACTCATTTTCATTCTGGCGGCTGCAACGCAAATGGGAAATGTAACCGATTTCATTGCGAAACCGGTACTCAGAGGTTTTACATTCGGTCTTGCGATCGTCATCATCATCAAGCAGGCGACTGCTGTACTGAACATCAACATCCAGAAAGAAAACCTTTTCATTTTCATTCTCGATGTATTCCGCCAGTTCAGATCCTGGAATTACAACTGCCTGCTGACCACTGTCATCGCCTTGTTTTTTCTAGCACTGATGGAATGGTTGCGCAGAATCAGGAACGGTCGGTTCAAAAACATTCCGGGTGGAACGCTCGTTATCGTTTTCGGCATCGTCGCCGGGAAACTGTTTGACCTGCCAGCCTACGGAATTCCCAACGTCGGCACCATCAACATGAACCTGAACAATCCGACGATACCGGAACTGACATATTCCGAATGGATGCAGCTTCTTGAAATCGGTGTGGCGCTCGTATTCATTCTCTACGCGGAATCATATGGCTCCATCCGCAGTTTTGCGATGAAACATCACGACACGATTTTCCCCAACCGTGATCTTTTTGCGCTGGGCATCTCCAATCTCGTATCGGGCATTTTCCAAGGAATGCCCATCGGGGCAGGCTACTCGGCGACAGCGGCCAATGAAGCCTATGGCGCCAAAACACGTTTTGCCGGCATATTCGCCATGATAATCACCCTAGTCATCATCCTGACAGCCTTGCCGTATATCGAATGGATACCCATTCCGATTCTGGCGGCTATCGTCATTTCCACCATGGCGACGACCCTGACCCTGTCCAGCTTCCGGCTTTATTTCAGCTGGAAAATCGACCGTCTGCTGATCGTCGCTTCAGTTCTTGCCGTTCTTTTGCTGGGCGTCTTGCAGGGACTGATGATCGCCATCGCAATCAGCTTGCTGATGATGCTGCGACAGAATTCGAAATCAACCGTTTCCGTTCTGGGCCGTCTCGGGCAAAGCCACGATTTTGTCAGTCTATCCGTCTTCCCTGAGGCTCAACCTGTTTCCGGGATCCTGATTCTAAGACCCGATCAAAACATTTTTTTTGCCAATGCAGACCGTATCTTGCAACAGGCACGCGAAATCATTTCCTCGACCTCACTGCCGATACACACCGTCATTTTAAGTCTGGAACAGACAACCGATCTGGACGCAACCTGTGTGGAGGCACTGCGTGACTTTTTTGCCGAAATGAGCAAGGAAGGCAAGAAACTGATCCTTGCACGCCTGAAAAACCCGGTTCACGAAATCCTGCAATTCACACTCGGCAGCCAGTTTCCCGAAGTATCTCTGTCCCGCCTGAGTGTTGAACGTGCTGTCCGGCTGGCCCATATCAAGGTGAATCCGAACAAAAACGTCTATAGCCTGTACAAGTAGTCGATCGGTTTCCGGATCAGCTTGTACGGACCGTCAGGGTAATGCCAACGTCTTCCCACCAGTCGCATTCCCTCTCCAACCAATAAAGCAGCGTCGGATAAAGATTCAGCCATTCTTTCGGTATAGTCGCATCAATGCGGCTCCTGACTCTGACCTTTATTTTTTCCGGTTTGAAATTGACCTTGGAATGCTGGAACATGACAGCCAGCCGTAGCGCCAATACTGCCTTGATGGCATCGGGAACTGTTATGATACCGTTCAGTTTCTTGAGATTGCCTTTCTGCCCAAGCACGAACCGACTCATCTGTCTCTGTTCCCGCGAGGTAAAACCGGCCATATCGGCATTTTCGATCAGATAGGCTCCATGCTTGTGATAATTGGTCGGTGAAATGAAAATACCGATTTCATGCAGCAGAGCACTCCAGTACAGAAGCTTCAAAAGCTTGTCCGCTTCAGGATTCATCTGCTTGTATATAGCCAGCGCATAATTCGCGACACGGATGGCACGCTGTTCATCAACATGATAGCGTTTCAGCATTTCCCGGATCGCTTCCTCACGACGGTCTTTCTGTGTGGCCTTCAGATAGATATCCCACATGATACCCATCCGCAAACCAGCCTCGATCGGTCTCAACACATCAATACCGAAATCCTTCATCAATACGATCAGAATAGTGAGACCGCCCAGAATGGACGCAGCACGTTCCGCTTTGATGCCGTCAAGTCTAATCTGGCCGAGACGCCCTGCCCCGATCATTCTCATTTTCAGACGTTCAAGGTTTTCCAGTGTGAAACGACCATCCCCTATTCCATTGATCGCAAGGATTTCCGCCGTGGCACGTATGGTGCCTGAAGAACCGTAAACCTCCGTCCAGCCACATGAACGGTAATAATCGACCGCATCTTCGAACTGGCTTCTTGCGGACAGCATGGCCGCTTCGAAAGAAGATTCATCGATAATGCCGTCATGAAAAAAGGAAAGGCTCTGCCGGACAGTCCCGACGCTGAACGACTCAACCTGTTCGATTTCCTGCCCTTTGCCACAAATCAGTTCTGTCGATCCCCCGCCGATATCAATCACAAGGCGCTTTTCCTCGGGACGCCCCAGGACATTCGCCACCCCCAGATAAATCAGCCGTCCCTCTTCTTCCCCCGAAATCACTTCAATGGGATAACCCAGCACCTTCTCGGCATTCTGCAAAAACATCTGTGCATTGGAAGCGATTCTGAGCGTATTGGTGGCAACGGCTTTGACATCCGACAACGGATAGGCATCCAGAATGGACCGCAATCTTTTCAGGGCTTCCACCCCCCTGTCCATCACCTCTCTGGAAAGGACGTTGTTCTTGTCCAGTCCGGCTGCAAGACGATTCGGCTCCCGCGCGCTTTTGACCACGCAGATGACACCGTTGACGTATTCACCAATATGCAGACGAAAACTGTTGGAACCGAGATCTATTGCCGCAAACATGCCGATGCCTTTTAAAAAAACTGCCAATAAAAGCCCATTATGATCCATGGGATCTGACGCATTATTTCAAGACAATATTACCGTTTTTTTTAAAAATACGGAATTTGGGCGAAATTTCTCCGTTTGCACGCAAACACGCCGTCAGCCCAGTGTGGTATCCAGCACCATCATCAGTGCAAAACCCGCCATCAGCCCGACCGTCGCCGGTGTCTGATGACCGTTGCGGTGAGTTTCGGGAATCACTTCGTGCGAAACAACAAACAGCATGGCTCCCGCAGCGAATCCGAGACCGATGGGATACGACAATGCCAGTCCGCTTGAAAGACTGACACCGAAAAGCGCTCCCAGCGGTTCGAACAAACCGGACGCCCCTGCAATCAGTACGGCACGCAATCTGCTGATTCCGGAACTTCGCAGGGCCAGCGCCACAGCAAGACCTTCCGGAATATCCTGCAACACGATCGCAATTGTCAACGGCAAGCCGATCGTCATATCGGCATGTGAAAAACCGACACCGATCGCCATACCTTCTGGCAGGTTGTGAAGCGAAATGGCAAAAACAAACAGCCAAACCTTGTTGAAACGGTCGTTTCCGGGACCGAACGAACCGATCGTTTCATGTTCGTGCGGTGTGAACTTGTCCAGACTCAGCATCAGAATGACTCCAAATGCCATGCCAAGAACCACGATACCGGCACCAAACGCTTTGTTGCCTATCATGGACGCTCCCGCATCCAGACCCGGCAATATCAGCGAAAAGGCACTCGCCGCCATCATCATGCCTGCCGCGAATCCCAGCATGGTATCCTCGACATAGGTCGGCAAACGTTTCAGAATCAGAGCCGGGAGTGCGCCCAGCGACGTTCCAGCAAATCCTGCAAATCCTCCGGCAACGGCATACTGCATGGCCAGGCTGACGCCACCGGAAAACACCTGAAAGAGACTCTGCAGAAACAGTACCAGAATCGTCAGGGACGACAGGAAAAGAAATCCTGCATAAAACCAGTGATTCCGTGAATAATGAAGACAGATATTCCACCAGCCGGCTCCTGTCCTGTTATTCTGTCGCCCCGTTTTTTCTGAACTCATATTTTTTCTGAAGTTTGTCCATCAATGCAGATCGCCAGCACAATCCGTATTGCATTCCGGATGGTTTCCAATGCCATACCCATGGCAAAAAAACCTGTATGCAGCAAAAAATGTTTTCTTCGCCATATCCGGTGAGTATATCCCATTAAAACCGGGCCAACGCAACGGCTGGTACTGGCAGCCGTTTCCGGCAATTTATTTACAAATATATAATTGCAAAAAAAGTATTTCAGTTGCCCGTTACGGGCAGATATATTAAAAACGCTTCCATATGACTTTGGTCTATTGATTGTCCCGGAGGTTCCGTTTCTTTTCCGCCAACTTGCAACAATATGTTTTCGATCATCTGGTTTCCTGCCGTCATCAGTATCAGCGCAGGTTATTTTCTCATGAGTGTCGCACCACTGAGTACACAGTTCATGGCTCTTTTCGGCATCGGTTACGCCGGACTATCCCTGTTTCTGAGCGGATTGCTCTGGGCACACAGCCTCGTCCAGTTACCGGCAGGTCTGATACTCGACAAAATCGGTGTTTACCGAGGGTTTCTCATTGCCATTTTCATCGCTGTCCTTGCCAACCTGCTGCCCTTTCTGGCTCCGGACAATCCGGGGCTGGCGACTGGACTGCGTTTTATGGCAGGTCTAAGCTCCGGCACACTGTTCCTAGCAGGCGTCAAGGTTACCGGAATGCTCGCACCACCGGAAAAAATCGCACAGGCACAAGGAACACAGGGCGCATCGTTCTGTCTGGGAACTATGTTGCCTTTCATGACCTTGCCTTATCTGGGAGATGACGCATGGCGTTTTTCCTATCTCGTTCCGGCCGCTCTTGCCATAAGCGCCACCATCCTGTCGTTGTTCCTGCCCTCACACGTCCGGAAAAATAACCCTGCATCATCCGGCACATTCGGCAATCTGCTCGCCGCACTGAAAACCGTTTCCACCTCCATTCCCATCTGGACACTGGGCATATTTCATGGCCTCTCCTATGGCACTCTGAACAATCTCGGCCAATGGCTTCCTTCCATTCTGGCGGATATGGACGGAAAAAGCACAGCCGTATCATGGAGCCTTGCCACAGGATCCGTTCTGCTTGTCGGCACACTGGGCCGCGCCTATGGAAGCATTCTTCTCCGCTGGTTTTCCAGAAGCTGGATCACCAACACCGCCGTACTAGCAATCGGAATCCTGTACATCATGCTCGGACTGGCCGGCAATGTATCCATCGGACTGGTAATTGGCATGCTACTGGCCATTCTGGGAGGCGCCAATTACGGATCGATTTTCAGCCTGACAGGAAGCGTCATGTCGCCAGCCTATCTCGCTACCGCGGCCGGTTTCATGAATATGATCGCCAACATCGCCAACGTCATGCTGACACTGGTTCTGGGGACAATCAGGGAATATACCGGCAGTTTCAGCATGGCCTTGTGCGCAACCGGTCTGTTCGCTCTGCTGGTATGGCTAGCAGGTCGTAAAATCATCAACGCTCTGTCATGGCGCCATCAGCGGCAGCAACATGCGCCATGACTTCGACAAGGGCGGCGATATTGAGGATATTACGGGAACTCACTGGCTTCTGGGTGTTGCCGGCAAATTCAACCCGGAAAAAGACCACGATCTCATCGGCAGCTTCTATGCCGAAGCGGCTGGGGAAATATCGACAGCGCCCCCATTTCGCCCGTGGTCACGGAGACTCTCACTACTACGGAGTGGGCGTCATCGGACGTTACCAGCAAAACGAAGGCTCGATGAAAGGCGCCTACACCCAGATCAACGCTAGGATCGGGCGAGCCAGCACCGACTTCAACAGCAATCTGTATGATGCCAACAGCAACCGGGGAGAATACGACAAGGAAAGCACCTACTATGGCGCCGGCATCGGAGCCGGTTATCTGTGGGACATCACTCCGGCATGGCAGCTCGACCTGTCCGCTCAGTACAGTGGTTGCACCTTGACGGATACAGTGCCGACATCGCCAACGCCCCGTACCACTTCGACGATATCGACAGTCACAGGACCCGGGTCGGCGCGAAGCTGAACCTCACGGAAAACAGACAGTTCACTCCCTATGTCGGCGTTGCATGGGAACACGAATTCTCCGGCTCGGCAGACGGCAGCGTCTATGGTTATTTGCTGGACGACAACAGCCTGAAGGACGACACCGGAATCGGAGAAATCGGGATCTCTTTCAGCCCGTCTGCAGAAAGCGCATGGAAAATCGATGCCAATATATCGGGATACATCGGACAGCGTGAGGGTGTGACAGGAAGTCTTGCGGTGAACTACCTGTTCTGACGAAACGGCATCTTCTGGAAAAACAGACTAAACCGCCCCTCGGGGCGGCTTTTCTGTGGCTGTTCCGGACAGGGGAAAAGGAGATGGTTCAAAAACCACCTTTTTTCAACCGGCGAGAAGTATCCTCTGCCTGTTGCCGGGGATGGTGTGTTTTACGAAGCATGCATTTATAGAAATGCCTTGTAAAAGCGCTTGTTTTTTATGAAGGAGTCATCAGCTCCCGACTGTTTTCTGCTGACTGGATACGGAAAATCCGTTTGCAGAAGAGGATACACGGGTATTACCGTTTCTCCGTGGCTTCAGCATGGCACCCAGATATTTCCCGGTAATACTGACAGGATTTCCGGCGATATCTTCCGGTGTTCCTGTGGTGATAATCCGGCCACCTCCAGCACCTCCTTCCGGACCGAGATCAATGATCCAGTCAGCGGTCTTGATGACATCCAGATTATGTTCGATGACGACAACAGTATTGCCCTGATCGCGCAGGCGGTGGACGACTTTCAGCAACATGTCGATGTCCTGGAAGTGCAGGCCGGTTGTCGGTTCGTCCAGAATGTACAGTGTTCTTCCGGTATCCCGTTTGGACAGTTCGAGAGACAGTTTGACGCGTTGCGCTTCACCACCTGACAGTGTCGTGGCGCTCTGGCCCAACCGGATGTAGCCAAGTCCGACGTCCAGCAGGGTTTGCAGGCGTCTGGCAATGGCGGGAACCGGCTTGAAGAACTCATGCGCTTCCTCGACCGTCATATTCAGCACGTCGGAAATATTTTTGTCCTTGTAGGCAATTTCAAGCGTTTCGCGGTTGTACCGTTTTCCGTGACAGACATCGCAGGGAACGTACATGTCCGGCAAAAAATGCATTTCGACCTTGATGACCCCGTCTCCCTGACACGATTCGCAGCGGCCTCCCTTGACGTTGAAAGAAAAACGGCCTGCCGTATAACCCCGTTCACGCGCCTGCGGCACGCCGGCGAACAATTCCCGTATCGGGGTGAACAACCCGGTATAGGTGGCCGGATTGGATCGGGGGGTGCGGCCGATCGGTGCCTGGTTGACGGAAATAACCTTGTCGAAATGTTCCAGTCCTTCAATGGCAGTATAGGGAGCCGGTTCCGTTTGCGAGCCGTACAGATGATGGGAAACGGCGGCGTATAAGGTATCGTTGATCAGGGTCGATTTACCCGATCCGGAAACACCCGTCACGCAGGTCAGCAATCCGACAGGCAATTTGAGGGTGACGTTTTTCAGATTGTTGCCGGAGGCACCCCTGATGACCAGTTGCTTTTCCCCGTCCTGTCCGACCCGTTTTGAGGGAACTTCAATGGACAGTATCCCGTTCAGGTATTTTGCCGTCAGGGAATTTTCCGATTGCAGGATCTCGTCAGGTGAACCACTGGCCACGACATTGCCGCCATGTACGCCGGCACCAGGCCCCATATCGACAATGAAGTCGGCGGTTCTGATCGCGTCCTCGTCGTGTTCCACCACGATGACGGTATTGCCAATATCGCGCAGGTGCTTGAGTGTGGCGATCAGCCGGTCATTGTCGCGCTGATGCAGGCCGATGGACGGCTCGTCCAGTACGTACATGACTCCGGTCAGTCCGCTACCGATCTGGGATGCCAGCCGGATTCGCTGGGATTCTCCACCGGAAAGCGTTTCAGCACTCCGATCGAGCGACAGGTAGTCGAGTCCGACATTGTTCAGGAAATGCAGACGGGAAACGATTTCGTGGATGATACGGGCAGCGATTTCTTTCTTTGCTCCGGTCAGGGATAGCGTTTCAAAATAAGTCAGGGTCTCATCGAGAGGCAGGCAAGTGATTTCGTGAATAGCTTTTTCCTGTAAACCTTCGCCGACTTTGACGAATCGTGCCTCGGTACGAAGTCTCGCACCGTGACAGGAAGGGCAGGCACGTTCGTTGATCAGCTTGGCGAGATCTTCCCGTACGACCATGGAGTCGGTTTCCCGGTAGCGGCGTTCAAGATTGTTCAGAATGCCTTCAAACGGATGTTCCTTGACCCACGGACGGCCGTGACTGTTCAGATAGGTAAACGGTATTTTTTCCTTCCCGGAACCGTACAGGACAATGTGCTGGATATTTTCAGGCAGTTCTTCATAAGGTGTGTTGACATCGAAATGATAATGGTCCGCCAAATTCTGAAGCATCTGGAAATAAAACGGATTTCTCCGGTCCCAGCCTTTGACAGCACCGGCAGCCAGCGACAGGCCGGGGAACAGGACAACCCGTTTTGGATCGAAAAATTCGATGTGGCCCAGACCATCGCATTCCGGACAAGCTCCCATCGGATTGTTGAATGAAAACAGTCTCGGTTCGAGTTCATGAAGGGAATAACCGCAGATGGGACAGGCGAACTGGTTGGAAAAAATCTGTTCTTCTCCCGTATCCATATTGACTGTCAATGCCCGGCCTTCTGCGATGCGCAACGCCGTTTCGAAACTTTCCGCCAGCCGCTGCTTGATGTCGGGATTGATTCTGACACGGTCAACGACGACGTCAATCGAGTGTTTCTCGTTTTTTTTCAGGGTGGGCAATTCATCCACGTCAACAACCGTCGCAGGTTTTGTGCCGCTTTTGACGCGGAAACGGATGAATCCCTGCGCTTGCATCTGCTCGAAAAGATCAACGTGTTCGCCTTTCCGGTTGGCGACGACTGGCGCCAGAATCATCAGGCGAGTTCCTTCAGGCATAGCGAGAACCGTATCGACCATTTGCGAGACGGACTGGGCAGTCAGGGGATTTTCAGGATGCTCGGGGCAATGCGGTGTGCCTACACGTGCGAAAAGAAGGCGCAGGTAGTCATATATTTCCGTGACGGTACCGATAGTCGATCTCGGGTTGTGCGAAGTTGCTTTCTGGTCAATGGCAATGGCGGGAGAAAGCCCCTCGATCAGATCTACATCCGGTTTTTCCATCAGTTGCAGAAACTGGCGGGCATAGGCTGAAAGCGATTCGACATAACGGCGCTGGCCTTCTGCATAAAGGGTGTCGAAAGCGAGCGAGGACTTTCCGGAGCCGGAAAGGCCGGTGATGACGATCAGCCTGTTGCGGGGCAAATCAATCCGGATGTTTTTCAGATTATGGGTGCGTGCACCGCGAATAACGATTTTTTCCTGATTTTCCAACATGGAGAGTGCTGTTCCGTAAATGAAAAAACTGTGAATGCATACAGGTTAATTCGATATCATAACGTATTTGGACATCTTTCACAGGAAGCATATACAACCGGTCTGAACGTTGTTCCAGCTCTGGCATCCGTCTTTTGGCTTTCCTGCTGCAGTTCGTTTTTATGGCAGCAGTGTCATATAATGCTGCTATTTACAATAACAACCGAATATTCATTATTTATTCCTGTCAGGAGAAAGTCATGGCATCGATTAACAAGGTCATTATCGTCGGCAATCTCGGCCGCGATCCGGAAAACCGATATCTGCCGAGCGGCGAGCAGGTTACCAGTATTGCGGTAGCCACGACCGATCGCTGGCGTGACAAGGCCACCGGCGAACAGAGAGAGCAGACCGAGTGGCACCGGATTTCCTTCTTCGGCAAACTGGCCGAAATCGCGGGGCAGTACCTGAAAAAAGGGTCTCAGGTTTATGTTGAAGGGAGGCTCAGAACCCGCAAATATACAGACAAGGATGGTATTGACCGGTACACGACCGAAATCATTGCTGATACCATGCAGATGCTGGGCAGCCGCCAGGGAGCGGGCGATCCTTCCGATGACCGCGGCAATTACCCGCCTCCATCCCGCCCGGTACAAGGCGGGAATCAGCGCCAGCAGGGCAGCCGCCCTCCCAGCCTGTCATCCGATATGGATGATGATATTCCTTTCTGAGCCAAAAGGCTGGAAACAATGTATGCCGGTTGGGGATGCCGAACCGGCATTTTTGTTTTCTGCCATTGCAAGCAATGGTGTGACAGATATGGGTAGCCTGAAGATCAAGAACAAAAGTTCCTTCTGACAGAAAAAGACTGATCCAGATCATGAAAAAGTCTACAAACCCGGTCTTTTCATGACTGTCACAACTGACAGCCGATCGGACAAGACCTAGAATTCCTGTATATCTGTCGGTCTGCTTTTTCTGTTAACCGGTCAGTCCTGTCATTGACTGTTTTCATACGAAAGTTTTTCATGGCTGCCATTATGTCTTTCTGCACCATCTGTATATTCCTGGTAATGGGGATTGCCATCCGGTCATGCTTTCCGGTTTTCCAACGTTTTTTTATTCCTTCTTCTGTCATTGCCGGGTTCACAGGCCTCATCATTATCAATACTTTCGGACATCTGTTGTCACCTGAATGGTTTGCTGGCCTTGAAACACTGCCGGGATTTCTGATCAATATTGTATTTGCCGGCCTTTTTCTTGGAACGACTCCGGCACCCCTAAAAAAAATCTGGCATCTGGCAGCGCCTCAATTTTGCTTCGGCCAGATCATCGCATGGGGACAATACGTTGTCGGACTAGGACTAGTCTTTTTTCTGCTGGCACCTGTTTTCGACGTGCCGGAGGTTTTCGGCAACTTGCTGGAAATCGGTTTCGAAGGTGGCCATGGCACTGTCGGTGGCCTAGCTGAAACTTTCCACGAGCTAGGCTGGCCGGCAGGAGCGGACCTTGGCTATACCGTTGCTACCTTTGGAATGGTGCTGGGAATCGTCATAGGGATGATTCTCGTCAATATTGCCGTCCACTGCGGATTCATCAAAAACATCCGGACATTCGACAACAAGAGCAAAGCGGAACGCATTGGTTTTTTTCTCCCCGATGAACAGCTTTCTGCCGGGAAACAGACCGTTTCTTCCGACATGGTCGATTCCCTTGCGTTACATATTTCACTGGTTGGAGTTGCCATTCTGATCGGTTACGGAATCAAACAACTATTGATCCTGACGGACAGAATAATGCCGACATCTTTCGGCGAGCTTCATATTATGCAGAGTCTGCCCCTGTTCCCTCTTTGCATGGTCGGAGGCGTTCTCCTCCAGTTGTTTCTGCGCAAGGCCCGACTCGATATGCTCGCCGATCACAACCAGATGAAACGTATCACCGGCGCCGCTCTGGATTTTTTGGTCGTGGCTGGCATTGCGTCTATCCGCCCTGAATTCGTCATTGCGTACTGGGCACCTCTATCCATTCTTGTACTGACCGGCATCATCTGGAATGTTTTTGTCGTCATGTACATCGGTCCACGCATCTTCGAAGTCGCATGGTTCGAACGCTCCATCGCCGAATTCGGACAGGCCATGGGGGTGACTGCAACTGGTCTGATGCTCCTGCGGACTGTTGATCCAGAAAACAAAACGGTCGCGACAGAAGCATTCGGTTATAAACAGCTTCTGCATGAACCTGTCATGGGTGGTGGATTCTGGACATCACTTGCCGTTCCTCTTGTCATGCTGGGAAAAGGAATAACCATATGGATCATATCCATCGTCGCTCTGATCATTGCGCTAGCCTGCTGGCTACGTTATTTCCTTGTGAAGAAAAACTGAAACCGCAAAAGGGTTTCCGGCCATTCAGAAACCGCCCACAGCGTATTTACAAATTGTCTGCACGGATTGCGAAGCGATCCTGTGTGTGTCAAAAACATCCCTTTCCTTTTCTGTGTCAAGCTCGTCACAGGTGGCAGGGCATGTCATGTCGGCCTATGGAAAGATCGTGAGACCTAGAGGATATGTGGTTGGTTCAATACTGTAAAATTCCTCACTGTGGGAATATTGGGTATAGCTGAATCTGGGAGCCTGTAAAGGATTCTGTGGAAATTCAAAATCTGCTAATTCAGGAGAAAAACCAGAATGGAATTTCCAGCCATGAAACAAGAAAAGATAGACGGAATCATCAGCCAGCTAGGGCTTGACGATATCAAGGCAG
>CAVKGJ010000128.1:7179-10896 GCA_963655605.1 Oscillospiraceae bacterium | reverse complement strand
TCCCGCAACCATCATGACTGATCCGGATATGGCGGATGTGACGTTCATCGAACCGATTACCTGGAAAGTGGTGGAACGGATTATTGAAAAGGAAAGACCGGATGCCATCTTGCCGACCATGGGTGGCCAGACGGCTCTGAACTGCGCACTCGATTTGTATCGTAATGGCGTTCTGGAAAAATATGATGTTGAATTGATCGGAGCTTCGCCCGAAGCGATTGACAAGGCTGAGGATCGTTCAAAATTCAAGGAAGCCATGACGAAAATCGGGCTTTCTTCCGCACGTTCCGGAATTGCACATTCGCTGGAAGAAGCATGGGATGTCCAGAAGAGGATAGGATTTCCGGTTATTATCCGGCCATCTTTCACATTGGGTGGCACAGGTGGCGGTATTGCCTACAACGAAGAGGAATTCGATGCCATTTGCCGTCGAGGTCTGGAAGCATCCCCTACCAGTGAATTGCTGATCGAGGAATCGCTGATTGGTTGGAAAGAATACGAAATGGAAGTAGTTCGCGACCGGATGGACAACTGTATTATCGTCTGTTCGATCGAAAACTTGGATCCGATGGGAGTGCATACTGGAGATTCGATCACGGTAGCGCCGGCGCAGACACTGACTGACAAGGAATATCAGCTGATGCGCAATGCCTCGATTGCCATTCTGCGTGAAATCGGGGTTGATACAGGTGGATCGAATGTCCAGTTTGCCATCAATCCGAAAGATGGGCGTATGATCGTCATCGAGATGAATCCGCGTGTTTCCCGTTCATCCGCACTGGCATCGAAAGCAACCGGTTTCCCGATTGCCAAGGTTGCAGCCAAACTGGCGATCGGTTTCACTCTGGATGAATTGAGGAACGAAATTACGGGTGGTGCGACGCCGGCTTCTTTCGAGCCTTCCATTGATTACGTCGTCACGAAAGTTCCCCGTTTCACATTCGAGAAATTCCCGTCTGCCGATCCGCATCTGACGACGCAGATGAAGTCGGTGGGTGAAGTGATGGCAATCGGCAGGACCTTCCAGGAATCGTTCCAGAAAGCATTGCGCGGGCTTGAAGTTGGTGTGGAAGGTATGAACGAAAAAACGACCGATCACGAAGTCATCAAGGAAGAGCTCGGTGAACCGGGACCAGAACGTATCTGGTATGTCGGTGATGCATTCGCACAAGGTTTTACACTGGACGATGTGCATAGTCTGACGCATATCGATCCGTGGTTCCTGGCACAGATCAAGGAAATCGTCGATATCGAATTATGGCTTGACAAGCAGAAGCTGGAAGATCTGGACAAGGATACTCTCTTCAAACTCAAGCAGAAAGGTTTTTCCGACAAGCGTTTGGCTTGGTTGCTGAAAACGACAGACAAGGTTATTCGTAACAAACGTTATGCTTGGGGTATTCGCCCGGTTTACAAACGGGTTGATACCTGTGCAGCGGAATTTGCCACGAATACGGCTTATATGTATTCCACATATGATGAAGAATGTGAAGCCGAACCGACAAACAGAAAGAAGATTATGGTTCTGGGCGGTGGCCCGAACCGTATCGGGCAGGGAATTGAGTTCGATTACTGTTGTGTTCATGCAGCTATGGCGATGCGTGAAGACGGTTATGAAACCATCATGGTCAACTGCAATCCTGAAACCGTTTCTACCGATTATGACATTTCCGACCGGCTATATTTCGAGCCGCTGACGCTGGAAGATGTGCTAGAGATCGTCGACAGGGAAAAACCGTATGGCGTGATTGTCCAGTATGGTGGTCAGACACCGCTGAAACTTGCACTCGATCTGGAGGCCAATGGTGTGCCGATTGTCGGTACGTCTCCAGATATGATTGATGCGGCGGAAGATCGCGAGCGTTTTCAGAAACTGTTGAAAGATCTGAATTTGCGGCAGCCGCCTAACAGGACTGCACGTACCGAAGAAGAAGCGATGGAGCTGGCAAAGGAAATCGGATATCCGATTGTGGTGCGTCCCTCTTATGTACTGGGCGGTCGTGCCATGGAGATCGTCCACGATCAGGCGGGTCTGGACCGCTATATGCGTGAGGCGGTCAAGGTTTCCAATGACTCGCCCGTTTTACTTGACCGTTTCCTGAATGATGCGATCGAAGTGGATGTGGATTGTGTGTCCGACGGAAAACAGGTTGTGATCGGCGGTGTCATGGAACATATTGAACAGGCGGGAGTCCATTCCGGTGATTCTGCCTGTTCCCTGCCGCCTTATTCTTTGTCCAAGGACACGATTGAGGAGCTGAAACGTCAGACGACCCTGATGGCAAAAAGTCTGAACGTTATTGGTCTGATGAATGTCCAGTTTGCTATCCAGCATCAGGAAGTGGATGGCAAATTGCAGGATGTCGTGTTTGTACTTGAAGTCAATCCGCGGGCTTCTCGGACGGTGCCATTCGTTTCAAAAGCGACCGGAAGACAGCTGGCGAAAATCGCGGCCCGTTGCATGGTGGGCAAATCGCTGGATGAACAGGGCATCGACAAAGAAACCGTGCCGCCTTATTTCAGTGTCAAGGAAGCGGTTTTCCCGTTTGTCAAATTCCCGGGTGTGGATACGATTCTGGGGCCAGAAATGAAATCGACCGGTGAGGTTATGGGTGTTGGAAAAACATTCGGGGAAGCCTTTGTCAAATCGCAAATGGCAGCAGGCGTCAATTTGCCGCGTTCAGGTAAGGTGTTCCTGTCGGTCAAGGACAGTGACAAGCCACGGGCTGTCAGGGTCGCGAAGGATCTTGTCAAGCTGGGTTTTACGATCATGGCGACACGAGGAACTGCCAATACGATTCGTGAGGCGGGTATTGAAGTTGAAACGGTGAACAAGGTTGCCGAAGGGCGACCGCATATCGGTGACGTGATCAAGAATCATGAAATCGTGATGGTAATCAATACCGTTGAGGAAAGGAGAAATGCCATTTTCGATTCACGTATCATACGGACATCGGCTCTGGCAGCACGTATCAATACCATTACAACGATTGCAGGTGCTGAAGCGGCCGTACAAGGCATTGCATGTATGGACAATATCAATGTTTACGACTTGCAGGGTCTGCACAAAATGCTTCATTGATCGAATATTTGAATGATTTGCGAGGCTTTTATGACACAGTTTGGTGTTGCAAAGCCTCGCTGGTTTTTTTGAGAGATAGGAAAATGAGTTCTATACCAGTTACCGTCAGAGGCGCACAAATGATGCGCGAAGAATTGCACCGGCTGAAAACCAAAGACCGTTATGAAGTCGTTGCGGCGATTGCAGAGGCACGATCTCATGGTGACCTGTCCGAAAATGCGGAGTATGATGCGGCCAAGGAACGTCAGGCATTTATCGAAGGTCGTATTGCCGAATTAGAAAGTAAACTGAGCTCGGCACAGATCATTGACCCGAAGACACTGAACACTAATGGTCGCGTTGTTTTTGCTGCAACTGTTTCGCTGGAAGATCTGGAAAGTGGGGAAAGGGTCATATACCAGATTGTCGGCAATGACGAGGCCGATTTGAAAGAGATGAAAATTTCGGTTACTTCGCCACTGGCTCGTGCACTGATCGGTCGCGAGGCGGGCGATGTCGTTGAGGTCAACGCGCCCGCGGGAATCCGCGAATATGAAATTCTTGATGTTTTGTTTATCTGAAATCTTTTCTATCGGGAGAGTGCCTTTTTCTTGGCACTCGTCTGGCGGTTTTTCTTGCGTTTGATCAGCCCGCTC
>CAVKGJ010000128.1:1283-7169 GCA_963655605.1 Oscillospiraceae bacterium | reverse complement strand
GGGTAACACGTTCATTACCTTTGATCAGGACTTTTTTCACGCGATTCTTGATGGCGCCGAATCCCGGTTTTAATGTCACAACCGATTTCAGTCCTCCCTTTTTGGTATTTTCCGACAGTTCGACGGATTCTTTTTGTGGGCGGTAAATGACCAGCAGTTTACCGATGTGTTGGATGGGAGCGGCATTAAGTTGTTCACAAATCGTTTGCAACATTTCGATACGTGCCTGGCGGTCATCACCGAAAACGCGGATTTTAATCAGGCCATGTGCATCAAGATTGATACTGATTTCTTTCAGAACCGTGTCACTCAGTCCGGCATCTCCAATCATAACGACCGGATTCAGGTTATGTGCCTGCGATCTCAACAGGCTTCGTTGTGCAGAAGTTAGTTTCAGCATGATATTCCTTTGAAAAACTGTATTTTACGCGAATGTCAAAAAATAAATTCAATAAAAGCTGGATGAAAAATCATCTCGGTGATCCGTATGTGAAACTGGCGCAAAAAGAAGGTTATCGTGCCCGTGCCGTTTACAAGTTGAGTGAAATAGACGAAGAAGCAAAACTTGTCAGACCAGGTCAGATTATTGTCGATCTGGGGTGTGCTCCCGGCAGCTGGTCTCAATATATTATTCGCAAACTGGGTGCGCAAGGCAATAATCAGGTTAACGGAGTTGTTGTCGGTCTCGATATCCTCCCGATGGAGCCGGTTGCGGGCGTTCATTTTCTTCAGGGTGATTTCCGTGAAGAATCCGTACTGAATGAACTGGAAACATTGCTAAAAGGGAGTAAGGTAGATTTGGTTCTGTCTGATATGGCTCCCAATCTCTCAGGAATTGCCGCGACCGATGCTGCACGGGTGGAATACCTGATGGAACTGGCGCTTGATTTTGCACAAGCTCATCTCAAATCGTCCGGTTCATTGCTAGTCAAGTGTTTCAATGGAAGCAGTTACAATGACATACTAAAGAAATTCCGTGAAACCTTTGTAAAGGTTACTCCCAAAAAACCAAAAGCAAGCCGTGATTATTCTGCTGAAATTTTTTTGTTGGGACAGCAATTGCGTCATCCGGGCTGATACGGCTTGATTTTCTTGATTTTGTCTCCATTTACAGAAAATATATATTCCGGTCAGGTAAAACCGGATAACATTTCCAGAGATTTATAGAGGGTATACAGGCTGACTTTGATTGCCACTGTTATGGAGATGGCAGATGCTTGAAAATGATTGTAAAATGGATTATCTATCAGCAATTGACGCACAGGCGTCTGAGGAGTCTTTGTGAACAATATGTTTGTCAGGGTAGGTATTTGGACTGCCATTATCATTGTCCTTCTTACGACTTTCAATTATTTTACAAAGCGTAACGATGCGGCAAATGTTGAACCGATCAATTACTCACAGTTCCTTGATGAGGTGAAATCAAAACGGATCAAGGATGTCGTGATTGAAGATCGTTCAATCGTTGCCACGACTGCTGACGGGAAAAAGGTCAAGACGGGTGTAACTTATCTCGACCGAGGATTGGTCGGTGATCTCGTTGACAATGGCGTCCAGTTTGATGTCAAACCACCGGAAGAACCTTCATTCTGGTCACAGATACTGATTTCGTGGTTTCCTATGCTGCTTCTTGTCGGCGTTTGGATTTTTTTCATGCGCCAGATGCAGGGAGGAGGAAAAGGGGGAGCTTTTTCTTTCGGGAAATCGAAAGCGCGGATGATAGACCAGAAAAACAATACAGTGACGTTTAATGATGTTGCCGGTTGTGATGAAGCCAAGGAAGAAGTTCATGAGGTTGTAGATTTCCTGCGGGATCCGAGCAAGTTCCAGAAACTGGGGGGGCGTATTCCACGTGGTCTGTTGCTAGTGGGACCGCCGGGTACCGGCAAGACTCTTTTGGCTAGGGCGATTGCAGGTGAGGCCAAGGTACCGTTCTTTTCCATTTCCGGGTCGGATTTTGTGGAAATGTTTGTCGGTGTCGGCGCATCACGGGTTCGCGATATGTTTGAAACGGCCAAAAAACACTCACCATGTATCATTTTCATTGATGAAATTGATGCTGTCGGTCGTCATCGTGGTGCCGGTATGGGGGGCGGCAATGATGAACGTGAGCAGACATTAAACCAGTTGCTAGTTGAAATGGATGGCTTCGAACCGAATTCGGGGACTATCGTCGTGGCAGCGACCAACCGTGCGGATGTTCTGGACAAGGCATTGTTACGTCCGGGCCGTTTTGACCGGCAGGTTATTGTCGGTTTGCCGGATATCCGGGGACGTGAACAGATTCTTAATGTCCATATGCGCAAGGTACCAATCGCTCCGGATGTTGATCCCAATGTGCTGGCTCGTGGTACGCCTGGTTTTTCTGGCGCTGATCTGGCCAATCTGGTGAACGAATCCGCTCTTTTTGCAGCAAGGCGTAACAAGCGTCTTGTTGAAATGCAGGATTTTGAGGATGCGAAAGACAAGATTTTGATGGGACCTGAACGGAAATCCTTTGTCATGCGTGAGGAAGAACGGACCAATACAGCCTATCATGAATCCGGTCATGCTGTAGTCGCCAAGCTGTTACCGAAGGCCGATCCGGTTCATAAGGTAACCATCATGCCGCGTGGCCATGCCTTGGGTCTGACATGGCAATTGCCTGAACATGACCGTATCAACATGTACAAGGACAAGATGTTGGAGGAAATTGCCATTCTGTTCGGCGGTCGTATCGCAGAGGAACTGTTCATGCATCAGATGTCTACCGGTGCATCGAATGATTTTGAACGGGCAACCAAGATAGCAAGGGCTATGGTAACGCGTTATGGCATGTCGGAAACGCTGGGAACAATGGTGTATGAAGATACAGAACAAGATATGTTCTATGGTGGACGCATGTCTGCAAAAACGGTATCTGAAGCGACGCAGCAGAAGGTTGACAATGAAATCCGCTCCATTCTTGATCAGCAATATGCTTTGGCGCGCAAGTTGCTGGAGGAAAACAGGGATAAAGTCGAGAAGATGGCAAAATTGCTGCTTGAATGGGAAACACTGGATTCCGATCAGGTGAATGACATTATGGATGGTGTGGATCCCCGTCCTCCCAAATCAGCGTCTTCAAGATTGCCCCAGAACAATGACAATACGGAAGTGACGGAAAATGCCGCTGCACCGGCATGATTTGTTTATTGTTGGTTAAAAGGGTGAGCATGTCTCGCCCTTTTTTTAAGCAAAAAATATGAAATATCTTCAATGTGGCCGTTATCGTTTTAAGCTGGAAGGCCGGGGATTCCGTCCCTTGGTGATGGGTATTCTGAATATTACACCGGATTCTTTTTCAGATGGCGGCAAATATTTGTCTTTGCCTGCAGCATTGTCACATGCAGAAGAAATGATTCAGGAAGGTGTCGATATTATTGATATTGGTGCTGAGTCTTCACGCCCCGGTGCAGATCCTGTACCTCTTCAGGAGGAACTTGACCGGATTTTGCCGGTTGTCGAGGCACTTAAAGATTGTGGAAAACCTTTGTCCATCGATACTTACAAACCTGAAGTCATGGCAGCTGCATTGATTCATGGGGCAGATATGATCAATGACATTTGTGGTTTTATATCTGATGGCGCCTTGGAGGCAGTTGCCGGTTCTGATTGTGGTCTGTGTGTCATGCATATGCAGGGTAGTCCAAAAAACATGCAGAGATGTCCCCATTATGAGGATGTAATCCATGAGGTTTCGGATTTTTTTGAACAACGGGTTTTGGATTTGAAAGAGGCTGGAATATCGGAAAATCGTATTTGTATCGATCCGGGGTTCGGTTTTGGCAAAACGCTGGAAGATAATTTGGCTCTGCTCAAGAATATGGATGCCTTGCGTGAGAAATTGGATTTGCCTGTTCTTGCAGGTTTGTCACGCAAGTCAATCGTGGCAGCGCTGACAGGAAGGTCTGTTGAAAAAAGACTGGCCGGTAATCTGGCAATCGCACTATCTGCCGTGGAACATGGCGCAGCAATTCTAAGAGTGCATGATGTAGGCGAAACGCTAGATGCATTGAAAGTCTGGCTGGCAACACGGTAGTGTCACTGAAAGATTGGTAAGAAAATGAAACGTCGATATTTTGGAACGGATGGTGTACGAGGATTGGTTGGCAAGGCGCCGATTACACCTGATTTTGTCATGAAACTTGGTTATGCTGCAGGAAAGGTTTTGACCCGGACGGCGATGGCTTCCGGTACACCAACTGTCCTGATAGGTAAGGATACACGTATTTCAGGATATATGCTGGAGGCATCTCTGCAAGCAGGACTTTCCGCAGCCGGAGTCGATGTCATGTTATCTGGACCCATGCCGACTCCTGCCGTGGCCTATCTGACTCGTGCATTGCGTCTCTCTGCCGGTATTGTCATTTCAGCTTCGCATAATCCTTACCATGATAATGGCATCAAGTTCTTTTCGGCATCCGGCAACAAGTTGCCGGATGATATGGAATTTGAAATCGAATCTCTGGTCGATAAACCAATGGATTGCGCAACTTCCGAAAATCTGGGCAAAACACGCAGACTGGATGATGCACAGGGCAGATATATCGAGTTTTGCAAGAGTACTTTTCCGACAAGTTATGATCTTCGTGGACTTAAAATAGTAGTCGACTGTGCCAATGGTGCAGCTTACAATATCGCACCATGCGTTTTTCATGAGCTAGGTGCAGATGTCATATCCATAGGAGCACAACCGAATGGATTGAATATTAACGATCATTGTGGAGCGACATCAGTCGAATCGTTGGTTTCTGCAGTTCTTGAAAACAAGGCAAATCTTGGGATAGCGCTGGATGGCGATGCAGACAGGCTGGTTATGGTTGATTCGGATGGACTGGTTTACAATGGTGACCAGCTTTTGTATCTAATTGCCAAGGACCGACTGGCGTATAGCGATGTCAAGGGAGTAGTCGGTACCCTCATGACCAATATGGGACTGGAAGTTGCATTTAGAGAAAAACAGGTCAGTTTTGCGCGGGCCAATGTTGGTGACCGGTATGTTCTTGAGACCCTTCTGGAGAAAGGATGGCTGTTGGGCGGTGAAGGATCGGGACATCTGATTTGTCTCGACAAGCATACTACGGGTGATGGTATTATTTCCGCCTTGCAGGTGCTGGCAGCGCTTCGCCGTCATCATACAACGTTGCCAGCTTTCATCAGTGAACTGAAACTTTACCCGCAAACGCTAGTGAATGTTCGCATCGCTCCAGAATTCAATTGGAAAGAAAACCTTGCCATACAGTCGGCAAAACAGAAAGTTGAAGAAGAACTGGGCAATCGTGGAAGAGTTCTGATCCGTGCATCGGGAACTGAACCGCTGATACGCGTTATGGTTGAGGCGGAAGATGCCACCGAAGCCAAAGAAATGGCCGAACGGATTGCAAATCAATGTCTAGAGCAGATAGCTTGATCCATATCGTCGTTTTGTGCCAACGAAAAACTGGAAAGATCATAGTGACAATTGATTTTGTAAGACAGTAAAGGTATCATTGTCGATTCCGGGGCGTAGCGCAGCTTGGTAGCGCAACTGGTTTGGGACCAGTGGGTCGGATGTTCGAATCATCTCGCCCCGACCATATACAAAAACAGGCTGTCTTTGGCAGCCTGTTTTATTAAAATTGGATATTTTTATAATATCCAATTTCAGTCTGCCCTTAGCTCAGCTGGATAGAGCAACGGCCTTCTAAGCCGTAGGTCAGTGGTTCGAATCCACTAGGGCAGGCCATAAAAATCAATTACTTATCATCATTCCCGACTTTCTTTGCGTCTTCATGGCGAAACACCTGTTTCGCCATAACCGGTTTTACCGTCTTGCCTTTTTGCTGTCGTATGTAGATTTCCGTCGTTCTGGTGTTGGTGTGTCCC
>CAVKGJ010000128.1:0-1273 GCA_963655605.1 Oscillospiraceae bacterium | reverse complement strand
CCCAGCAGGTTGGATGCCTCGACGATGCCGTAAATGTCCCTTATGTCTCTTGCCGCTTTGGCGCGTAAATCGCGGAACTGAAAACGCTGGAAGGGTATTCCTCGTTCTTCGGCTTCTTGTTGCGCAGCATCTCTTGCTTTATTGAAGTGGTAGCGGAAATATCCGTCATTGTTCAGCATGTGTCCGGCCGGATCCGCCAATATCAACATACTGACCACACCACGTTTTTTGATCCTGTCCAGGACATTCGCCAGTTCTCCAGTTATTTCTATTCTCAGCTTTTCTCCGGTCTTGTTTTGGGTAATTTCAAGGTAACCTTCACATTGTCCCATCGCAATTTCTTTACATCCGCAGGCCTCTGGCCCGTCAGGTAGGCTATATCCAGCGCATCACGCAGCACGTCTTTTGAGTGCTTGTATACCAGTGCAAATTCTTCGTCGGAAACGTATATTTTCCGGCGTTCATCTACCTTCATTTGCCTCGTCAATCCTGTAACCGGGTTGATTACTGTCATGTATCCTCTTGCAATCGCCCAGTTGCAGAGGACAGAAAGGAATTTTATTTCTTTCTTTGCGCTCACTTTCGATGAGCGCCTGTGGTAGTAGGGCATGATGTGTGCAGGGCGGATGGCGTCAATATCCATTTGGCCATATACCGGCCCCAGAAATCGCCAGTATTTATTTCTGTCTTTAATGGTTCGATCCGACAGTCCGGATTCTTTTTTGTTTTCTGCCCAAACCATGTATTTCTCGAAGACAGCCTGAAAAGAGTTTTCTGTCACGACGGGGTGATGTTCTTGTCCTTCCAGTTCTGCCCATCTTATTTTCGCTTTGGGAAGGTCGCTGCCCAAAGCGACAGTTTTGCGTTTCCCGTTTTTGTCGCGAGGGAGTTCGTAAAAATAGTAGCGTTTTTCGTCTCCTCGTTTGTTTTTACGGATACGCACGACCATGTGCTGTGGCAAATCAAGATGTTTTTTCTTGATGGCTATCATTATGCAACCTTACTAAAATCCGGAAATGATTTTTTTATTTGAGGTTGTAAACTCATTTTTTCACGACAATAGCTGCGACTGACGACAGGGTATCCATTGGCATTTGTTGCGAAATGCCATCCGTTCATCGTCAGCCAGCGAATTTGTGCGGATTTTTTGGTTCTTCCGGTCAAAAAGGCCAGTTCATCCTGATTCAGAAATTCATTCATCACGCCACCTTTTTCTCTTCATTGTTGCGGTTCCATTCCAGCAGGCGTTGCAGTGTATTCCAGTTGTCAACGG
>CAVKGJ010000127.1:0-3181 GCA_963655605.1 Oscillospiraceae bacterium | reverse complement strand
TTTCCGGAACGGGGCCTTTGGCACAGGCGAAATCCTGTTCTGACGGCAAGACGCAGAAAAACCGATCCGGCGAAAAAGATAAAAAACAGGAAAAAACGGATGCAAGGCAGGCCGATAACAGTAAAAAAACGTCACTTGAGAAGAAAAAGAGAGAATGGGCTTCCGGATCCAGATAGTTTCTTCCCATGAGCGATCTGTTATACAAAGTTCAGACCCACTTTCTTTTTCATGCCCATATTCGCATCAAGATTCCGGCATTCTGTGACGATACGGTTTTTGACGAGCTGTTTGCGGTGATGGAGTCAGTTAACCGGAATTACAATTCGTACAGTGAGGGTTCCTGTATCGACCGGATCAACAGAAACGCAGGCCATTTCGTGACGGTTGACGATGAAATGGTGTCGATACTGAAAGAAGTCCTTTACTTTTCGGAAATTTTCGGAGGTGCTTACGATATCACGGTTATGCCTCTAATCCGGTTATGGGGGTTTTACAGGGGCAAGGTGAACCGGATTCCATCGGAACAGGAAATCAGTGAGATCCGACCGTTTGTCGATTACAGAAAGATCGAAATAAACGGAAACGCTGTGAAAATAGGGAAGGGACAGGAAATCGTGACCGGTTCGTTCATCAAGGCATATGCCGTTGATCGAGCTATTTCCCGGATGCGGGAGCTTGGCATTGACGATGGCATCATCAATGCCGGCGGAAGCACGATTTATGCACTCAGTCCTGTTTCTGGTGACGGGTGGGATGTCGCTGTTTCCGATCCGGCCTGTGACGATTCTGTTTACACTTTCGCCTTGGCGAATCGGTGCCTTTCGACATCTACCCAGACTGAAACGTTTGTAACAATCAATGGCAGACGTTATGGGCATATTTTCGACCCGCGAACGGGGTGTCCGTCTCCGAACCGTCTGGTTTGCGTAGCCAGTGACCGGTGCATGGTGGGCGATATCGTTTCGACCGGACTCTTTTGCAGTGGAACACCAGACTGTTTCATCGAAAAACTTGGCAGGATTCCACGTAAATACGGTCTTGAAGGTATCCTGACCGGCCCGGCGGGTAAAGTTGTCAGTTCACCCGCTTTTTGTTATGGATATGAGAAAACCGCCTTGTAAGGGGGCGGTTTTTAGTCTCTGCTCAGCTGATTTTATAACTTGGAAAACTGTCAGAACGGTTCCACTTCCGGTTCCGTGCAATAGGCATGAAATTCATCGTTGGGAACGACGATACAGTCTCCCCAACCTGATACGTAATCTCTCCTGATTCTGAATATTTTGTCGATGAACTGTTGCTTGTAGACAATCCAGCCCTTCGTTCTTTTCAGTATCGTGATTTTGTTTCTTTCCAGACAGCCACAACCACCAAAAAGGGTTTCGCCGCCGTATACGGTATTTTCCTTGAATCTGTGAATCATGATGTTTGCCTTTTCCTGACATATCAAACCGGACGATTCACTAGTATAGCGTTATTTTTCCGCAAAATGATATGTCTTTTTGAGGAATTCCGGTTTTTTGACAAACCGGATTGTCCGGTATGGAATGATGCGGTTTTGCCAGTTTATAATCATCTGGAGTATTTCAGGCATGAATGAAGAGGAGGAAAGAAGGTGGACGCTTTTGTTGAAAAATTGAGCCGTGTGGTTGATGCTGCAGTCGACAGAAATATTGCAGACCGGAAAACCAGTGGTGTGGTTGTTCGGATTTATTATGACGGCAAGCCGGTTTTTGCCCGAGCGGCTGGTCTGGCCGATATCGAAGCAGGCCATCCGATGCAGGAAAATACACTGTTCCGTCTGGCTTCCATCAGCAAAGCGTTTACCAGTTTGGCCATTACGGCGCTGATCCAGCAAGGCAAGGTGGGTTTTGAGGATCCCGTCACGAAATGGCTGCCTTATTTCACGCCGAAACTGATGGATGGTTCCGTGCCGGTAATGACGATCAGGCAGCTTTTGTGCCATATGTCCGGACTGGATTACCGCTGGTCGCAAAAAGAGGATGGGCCGTATGCGATGGCCGGTGTTTCGGACGGGCTCGATATTACCGGATTGACTCTGGAAGAAAACCTGAAACGGCTTGCAGCGGCGCCCCTCCGTTTTGTACCGGGATCGGACTGGTTGTATTCACTGGCACCGGATGTTCTGGGCGCTATTGTAGGCAAAGCGCATGGAACGGATTTCCCGACGGCACTTTCCGATCTTGTACTGAAGCCACTGGGGATGACCGATACTGCATTTTCGATTCCTGTCAGTGAGAAAAACCGGATGGCGGCACCTTATTATCTGAATGGCAATGGTCGGCTGACGCGAATGTCGGACGATCAATTCCTGACAGATGCAGAAGGCCGCCATTTTCATTTTTCGCCGCAACGTGCGTTTCATCCATCGGAATATCCTTCCGGTGGCGTCGGGTTGGTGGGTACTGCTTCCGATCTGATGCGTCTGGTTGAGACAATCCGGACAGGGAACGCTCCTTTTGCTGAAAAATCGCTGATGGATCAGATGTCAGTCAATCAGTTGAAGGACGGAAAAGAAGCACGGCCCGGTATTGGGTTCTGTCTTGGATGGGGAATTATTGTAGACCCTGTCAGAGCGGAAAATACGCCACAGACAGTCGGAACGTTGGCATGGGGAGGGGTTTATGGTTCCAAATGGTTTGCTGATCCGGTAAGAAAACTGTCGGTGGTGACCATGACGACAACGGTACTGGATGAAGTTGTGGCGGTTGATATACGGAATGCTATTTATTCCATTTTCTGAAAATGGGTTGGTTTTCGTGCATTTTAAATGAAATTTTCGCAAAAATACAAACAATATATCAATAAAGAGTTTCCTGGACGGACAGGCTAGGTAGTGTCCTTCCAGAAAAGGATAGTCACAGCCGATTCCATTCATAAACTGATGATTGGCAAAGGAGGCGTACGCAAGCGCTAGCAGGCGCCATACGAAATCAAAGGAGCCGGTTCTTTGAGAAAGCGCTGTTCAGTGGAAAGACGAGCCTGTAAAGGATTCTGTGGAAATTCAAAATCTGCTAATTCAGGAGAAAAACCGGAATGGAATTTCCAGCCATGAAGCAGAAAAGATAGACGGAATCATCAGCCAGCCAGGGCTTGACGATATCAAGGCAGAAGAAATAGATGTCTTTATCGGAGGAATGCGAAAACGCCTCATAGAGAAAGC
>CAVKGJ010000126.1:0-15475 GCA_963655605.1 Oscillospiraceae bacterium | reverse complement strand
ATGGGAGTGTTCTGATAACAGATGTCTGGCGAAAACCATCATGAAAATGAAAAAAAGAATATACTCGACTTGATCCGATACGAAAACAATTTTATTCGAAACCATGAATTCCATTGCCTTGCCCTCTTCCTGTTCTCAGGACATTCTCGAATCCGGTTATGTTGTCCTGCTGAAACAGACTGGAGTGCTGTCTGCCGAAGGCGACGACGCCATCCGTTTTATCCACGGACAATTAAGTAACGATATTGAACATCTGGATACCGGTTCGACGCGGATGGCTGCGTACTGTACGCCACAGGGACGGATACTGGCACTTTTCCATATCTGGAAATCGGTGCAGAAAATCCACATGATGTTGCCGAAAGGTATTTTGCCAGCCTTGCAGAAACGTCTCCAAATTTACATTTTGCGTGCCAAAGTGAAACTGACCGATGAAAGTGATAGCATGGCCATTTTCGGTATCGGTGGCAAACAGGCAGAATCGGTCCTGTCGAAATGGTTTGCAGGCCTGCCTCTGGCCTTGTCCGGAAAAACAGAAAACGAAACGGGTATTCTGATGCGGGTGAAAGACGCTTTCGGATCTTCCCGCTATCTCCTTGCCGTTCCTGTCGGCAAATTGCAGGAAGTGAAAAGCGCACTGTCTGCAGAACTGGCCATTTGCGACGAAAGCCGCTGGCTCCTGGGGGAGATTGAGGCAGGGATACCGCGAATCACCTTGCCGGTCCAGGACCGTTTCATTCCACAGATGGTCAATCTGGAAGAAACCGGAGGCCTCTCGTTCAAAAAGGGATGCTATCCGGGACAGGAAGTCATCGCACGCAGCCAGTATCGTGGTACGGTAAAACGCAGGATGTTTCATGGTCGGGTCAAGTGGCAGGAAGGCGCTTCCGTTTCCGGTCCGGACATAACGGCGGGAACCGAGCTTTTCGATGCACAGAGGCAGGTTTGCGGCATAGTTGTGCAGTCTGCACGCCGGGATGAACAGCACATCGATTGTCTTGCCGTTGTGCAGACGGACGCGAAGGAAGCGGGAGACATTCATGCCGGAATACCGGACGGCCCTGTCCTTTCCTGGATACCGTTGCCCTATTCCCTGACGGATCCCGGTTCCTGAAACTGGCGGATCGGAAATACAGGACTGATTTTACCGTATCGCAAGCGATTTCCAGAGGTCATGGAAATGATGGACAGGTCCGTGGCCGTGTCCGACATTCAGTTTATCGGATTCGGCCAATGCTTCCGTCAGATAGTTCTTGGCCATTCTGACGCTGTCAGCCAAAGGCTGTTTGGTCATGAAAGCGGCGATTGCAGCCGAAAGCGTGCAGCCTGTCCCGTGGACATTCTGTGTTCGGATACGTGGTGCGGACAGCATTTCGGTTCCGTTCTCACCGCAAAGAAAGTCAATGCTATTCTCCGAAACGGTTTCGGGCAGATTCCCGCCTTTCAGCATGATCCATCCGGAACCAAGCTGACGCAGTTCCGGCAAAATGGCTTTCATGGCTTCAATGGAATCCGGTGTTTCCTTTCCCAGCAGGACAGCCGCTTCAGACAGGTTCGGCGTGATGACGGTGGCTATCGGCACCAGTTTGTCCCGAATGGCGGCAATGGCATCTTGTTTGAGCAGCAGATCGCCACTTTTCGCCACCATGACCGGGTCTAGCACGACCGGGCATTCAGGATGTTTTGACAGGCAGCCGGCAATCACTTCGGCGATGCTTGCTGTGGCGACCATGCCGATCTTGACGGCTGAGACAACGACATCGTCGAAAACGGCGTTTATCTGATCGGCGACAAAGGCAGGATCAAGAGGCTGGAAAGAACGGACTCCCATCGTATTTTGTGCGACGACAGCGGTAATGGCGGCCATACCATAAGTTCCAAGGGCTGAAAATGTTTTCAGGTCGGCGGAAATACCCGCTCCACCGCTCGGGTCTGTCCCCGCAATAGTCAATACGTTGGCGATCATGCCTGTTGTCTCCATCTTGTGGAACGGTTCTGTCCGAGCCGTTCAAAGAGCCATATTTTAAGTGAAATACAGGAAAATTGCTCTTTTTCCGTTTTCCGGCCTGTTTGAAGGTATCGAGACGGTCAGGATTTCCGGATATTCCGGATTGTCCCTGGGAACAGGCAGAATTACTTGTGGCTCTGATTTAAGTAAAAAAGTCTTCGGCTGCTTTCGGCTAAGGTTTACTCAATGTGATGGAAGTGCCGGAAGGTACCGGTACGTTCCTGTAATTTTGGATGAATCGGTAACCGTGAGGAGAATCGGGTGAAAAATCGTGGCGTAATGACCGGTATTCTTGTCACCGGAATAGCTTCCCTGTTGCTTGTCGCGGCCTGCGAAAATAAACAGGAAATGCCCGAAACGGGAAAACCGAAAGTCACCACGGTGACAGTCAAGACAGAAAATCTGCCGGTCACGATGGAGTATGTCGCGCAGACGGCCAGTTCACGTATGGTCAATATCAATGCCAGAGTGAACGGCTTTTTGCAAAAGCGGTTTTATCAGGAAGGCAGTATGGTCAAAAACGGCCAGACGCTTTTCCAGATCGATCGGCACCCTTTCCAGATCCAGCTTGACGAGGCCAGTGCCGCGCTCGCTTCCAGCAAGGCAGCGCATGCCACGGCCAAATCCAACATCGACCGCATCAGGCTACTGGTCGAACTGAATGCCCTCTCGAAAAAGGATCTGGACAATGCAAAAGGCCAGTTTCTGACAACGCAGGCAGCCGTACATCAGGCAAAAACACAACTGGATGCAGCCAGACTGAATCTGTCCTATACCACCATCAAATCGCAGCTCAACGGCCTTGGCCGGCTCGGCCACTGTCGCCGAAGGCTCCTATGTGGATGCGTCCAATAGCCAATTGACGACGGTTTACCAGCTTTCGCCGATGTGGATAATGTCCTGTCTTTGCGGGAACGTGTGAATGAACAGCTGGAAAAGGAAATCCAACTGGTTTCGCAATTGAACGATTATTCACGTCTGGCGAAACTGCAATATGACGAGGGATATTCCGCCTATTCCGTAGTATTGCAGGCGAATCAGTTGCTTTTTCCCTGCCAGCTGACGCTGGCGCAACTGAAAGCGTCTGCATTGATATCGGTTGTCAGTCTGTACAAATCGCTGGGAGGTGGATGGATCAATCTGGCGGACAGGAAAATGCCACAGACACCGGAAAAGGAAAGCAGAAAAAACGGTTGGAAAGCGTAAAGCATTCCCGGTGAAACCTGAATGGCCATTTTGTTTTAAAATGAGTGCCATTCAGTGAAGTGCTGTTTTTTGTCGGCTTGTCCGTTCCAGAGATTGTCCTTTCTATGTGTCTGATTGTATTTGCATGGCAAATCAAGCCCGGTGTCCCCCTGATTGCTGCATCCAACCGGGATGAATTTTATGCAAGACCTGCCGTTCCGGCACACCAGTGGAAAGATCGTCCGCAAATTTATGCCGGTCGCGATCTGGAAGGCGGCGGAACGTGGCTGGGAGTAGCGCATGAAGCTGGGAAAAAAGGCAGCCGGTTTGCCGCACTGACCAATGTGCGCGCTCCGCATCTGATGAAAGAAAACGCACCGACACGCGGTCTTCTGGTCAGCGATTATCTGGCATCGAATCTGACACCGGAAGAGTATATCAGGGAGATCAGGCGGGAATCGTATCGTTATAACGGGTTCAATCTGCTGGTCGGTGACGGTGGAACGCTGGTGTGGTTTTCCAATCTCGGCATGATGAATCCGCAAAACGGCCGTCCGTTGAAACCCGGCATTTACGGATTGTCGAATGCCCTTCTGAACGATCCTTGGCCGAAAGTCGTCCGGACCCGTGCCCAGTTCGCCTGTCTGCTCGGAATCAATGCTCCGGAAGAAGCCTACTTCGAAATGCTCTCGGATACGACAAAAGCGCCGGACAGGCTGTTGCCACATACCGGTGTATCCTATGAATGGGAGAAACTGCTCTCCTCCGTCTGTATTGAGTCGACCGATTACGGAACCCGTGCCTCGACACTGGTTGAAATGTATAATGATGAGCCGCCTGTCCTCCATGAACGCGTCATCCGTTGACCGGATGGCGGTATAACCGGTACCGTAAAAAACGAAATGATCTGGGAAGAACTGACCCGGCAGCTTCAATTACTGTCGGAAAACAATTTGTTGCGTCAGCGAAAAACGCTGGAGTCCGCCTGCGGTACGCAAGCTGTCATCAATGGCAGAAAGATTCTGGCTTTTTGCAGCAATGATTATCTTGGGCTGGCCTCCCATCCTGCATTGGCCGATGCCATTTGCGAATCGGCCAGGCGATGGGGAACCGGTTCGGGCGGCTCGCATGTCGTCAGTGGCCACATGGAACCGCATGATACACTGGAAAAGGCGTTGGCTGCGTTTGTCGGAGCGGAGCGATCCCTGTTTTACAGTACAGGCTACATGGCCAATATTGGTATCGTTCCGACACTGGTCGGACGCGGCGATGCCGTTTTCGCCGACCGTCTGAACCATGCATCCCTGATTGATGCCGTCCAGCTTTCCCGTGCGGAGCATCGCCGCTATGCCCATAACGATATGCAACAGCTGGAAAAAATGCTGGCGACCAGCGACGCCCGGCACAAGCTGATCCTGACCGATGCGGTATTCAGCATGGATGGCGATCTGGCGCCCTTAAAGGTTCTGATGGAGCTGGCCGGGCGTTATGACGCCTGGCTGGTGGTAGACGATGCACATGGCTTTGGAGTGCTGGGACGTGAGGGACGCGGTTCGCTTGACCATGCAAGACTGCCCTTTTCACCACGTCTTGTCTATATCGGAACACTGGGCAAGGCGGCCGGCGTATCAGGCGCGTTTGTGGCCGGATCGGAAACCGTTATCGAATGGCTCATGCAACGTTCCCGTTCCTATATTTTCACGACGGCAACCAGCCCGGTCATGGCTTCCGCAATTCTGGCAGCACTGCAGCTGATCAGAAGCGGCGACGACAGGCGTCGCCATTTACAGGCACTGATCGGCCGGTTGCAGCGTGGTCTGGATGGTTCGAAATGGGAACTGCTGTCTTCCTTCACTGCGATCCAGCCAGTAGTGATCGGAGAGAACGATGCTGTTCTGAATGTTTCTGCCGAACTGGAAAAACGGGGAATATGGGTGCCGGCAATCCGGCCGCCGACTGTTCCCAAAGGCCGCGCGCGCTTGCGTATTTCCCTGTCTGCCGCACATACGCATGAGCAGGTCGACAGACTGGTCGATACCTTGAGGGAAATAGCATGACGAAACTGGTTTTCTGGCATGGCTGGGGCATGTCGCCCGATGTATGGACTGATTTCATGAAGGATTTGCGCGAAGTGCTGCCCGGCGATACCGTATATGAAGCCATGCCACTGCCGGGATATACGAACACCGGTCTGCCTGCCGGTGATTCGTTATCGTCATGGGCAGGAGCCCTGATGGAAGGGGTTCCGGAACCGGTTGTTCTGTGCGGCTGGTCGATGGGAGCTGTCCTGGCATTGTCGGCCGCCTACCGTTATCCCGAAAAGATCACGAGATTGGTGCTTTTCGGCGCGACGCCCTGTTTTGTCGGGCAGCCCGGCTGGCCGACCGGCATGTCGCAGGAATCCGCCCGGCGTTTCCGCGATGATGTCCAGGCCGATCCGGCTGCCACGCTTCGCCGTTTCATCGCGCTTTTCAACCGGCAGGACAGGCAGGCCCGTACCATCGTGCGTCGATTGTCGGGACTGGACATACCACCATCTCCGGTCCTTGATGCTGGTCTGGATTTTCTGGAAAGGGCCGATTTCCGTCCACTTGCTCCGGATATCCACCAGAAAACGCTGTTGATTCATGGTGCGAGAGATCCTCTGATGCTGCCTGATGCCGCCTTCTGGCTGGCAGAAAACCTGCCAGATGCTACCCTGAAAGTTTTGCCGGATGCAGCACATGCGCCGTTTTTGTCTGATTCACGACAGTGTGCCCGGCTTGTCAAAGCGTTTCTGGAGTACTGATATGGACAAGGCGAAAATCGGCGAGGCATTCGGCCGGGCCGCTGCTTCATATGATGCACTGGCCGTTTTCCAACGGCAAGCATGCGAGCGGATGTTGTGTCTTTTGCCCGAGTGGCTGCCGGCCGGATGGACACCGGAACATTTGCTGGATGGCGGATGCGGTACCGGGTTCGGTTCTCAGTGTCTCAGATGCCTGTGGCCGGATGCTTCGCTGACCGGCTGCGACCTTTCTTCCCGAATGGTTGAATGTATGCATCGGAAAGGTTTTGAAGCGGTGGAAGGCGATTTGGAAAATCTGCCTTTTCCGGATGGTGGATTCGATTTCGTATGGAGCAGTCTGGCTTTGCAATGGTGTCGTCCCGATACGGTATTTCGGGAACTGTACAGGGTACTCGGTGAAAACGGGATTCTGTATTTCTCGACACTGGCACCCGGTACGCTCTGCGAGACCAGTTTCGCCTTTTCCGAGCTGGATGATGCAGGCCGTGTTTTGGATTTCCATCCGGTTGCCGCACTGGAAGGACGGATGCGTGAGGCAGGTTTTACGGACATCCGTCTCAGGCATGAAACGCACAGGATGTATTACCCCGATGTCCGCTCCGCACTGGAGTCGGTCAGGGGAATCGGTGCAGGTTATACAGCCGGGAAACGCCGTGCACTGTTGGGCAAAACGGCCTGGAAAGCGATTCAGGAACGTTATGAATCCCTGCGGGATGAAAACGGATTGCCTGTTACCTATGAACTGGTTATCGGGTATGGCATGACCAATCGGTGATATCCTCTTTTTTCTAGTCGAAAATTCTTTTGTATCCGATTGCAGACAGCATCCGGGTGACTTTCGGCGAGGTGCTGCCACGGTGGCAGGCACGAGCCATGTCCCGGATTTCGAGGTCGGAAACGGTCATGCGTTCGCGCTGGCGCAACATGTCCAGCATGTTCTCGATCATGTAGGATTCGATCATGATGCCCGGCCGCGTCATGTCGTTGAAAAGGTTCCACATCATGGCGCCGTTGCGTTGCCTGATATCTTTCAGGCGGGTCATGATGTCGATGAATGCCTCGGTGTCTTCAGGGTGGATCAGATATTCAATGGTGACCATGATCGGTCCTTCTTCCATTCCGATATCGCGGGGAATTGGCCCTGCCCAGTCCGGAGAAAGAGGGGTCAGGTCGGCCTTGTCCTGTGTTCCGACATAAAAACGCCATGAAACGGCGATACCGATATAAAGGCAGATGGCGGCGATAACCAGAGCCGTCGGAATATTCAGCATTCCGGCAACCTGCCCCCAGATGACGCTTCCACCAGCCATGCCCCCGGTAAAGACGATCCAGAAGAATGCGAGACCGCGTGCCCTGACCCATCCGGGAAGCGAAATCTGCGCGGCGGTCATCAAGGACGAAGCGGTCATCATCCAGGAAACTCCAATCACCAACATGGCGGCACAAGCGGCGGCGACGACATCGGAGATTGCCAGTGCCAGCATGGCGATACCGTAAAGTGCCGATGCACAACGGACAATGGTGTTCCGTGTGACGCGGTGGATCAGTTTCGGCATCAGGATCGCTCCGGTTATCGCGCCGATACCGATGCAAGCCAACAGCAGGCCGTAAGTACCCGGGCCTTGTTTCAGTTCCTGACGGACGATCAGCGGCATCAGCGCCCAGGAAGCGCTGGCGAAAATGAAAAAACAGCATCCGCGTATCATGACGGCACGAAGTGCCTGTGAATGACGCGCGAACCGCAGACCGGTTTTCACGGCAGCGAACAGGTGTTCTGCCGGCAGGGTACTCTGGGGAACGTTGCGCCTCCAGCGGATGACCAGAAGCAGGACAACAGTGTAAAAACAGGCGTTTGCCATGAAAACAGCGCCTGAACCGGCGGCTGCCACGATCATTCCAGCAATGGCCGGTCCGACAGAACGGGCGATATTGATGGCGATGCTGTTTAGGGCGACGGCAGACTGCAATTCCTCGCGGGGAACCAGCTCCGGAATGATAGCGCCCCAGGCCGGCATCATCATGGCGATGCCGACGCCAAGAAAGAATGTGAACAGCAACAACAGAAAGGATCCGGTGACACCGGTCAATGTCAGAATGCCGAGTGTGCCCGCACATGCCACCATCCAAATTTGCGTCCCGATCAGATAGCGGCGACGATCAACAATATCGGCCATGGCGCCTGCCGGGATGGCCAGCAGGAAAAAAGGGGTACTGGTGGCGGCCTGTACGAGGGATACCATGACCGGTGTCGGGGCAAGGGATGTCATCAGCCACCCTGCTCCGATGTCCTGCATCCATGAGGCGATGTTGACGAACAGGATGGCGATCCAGAGCATGCGGAAAACGGCATGGGAAAACGGTGTCCATGCACCGATTTTCCGTTCTTCTTTTCCTGTACTGGTTTTGCCCTTTCCCATGGCGGGTGCAATTGAATGGTTTCACTGACAGGAAATGTTAGCAGATTGTCGAAATATTGTTCCAGACTATCCATTCGTCAGGAACCGGAAAAAAACGTTCCGGACGGATGAGGTGTGAAAATGGTGGGCCATATGCATCCTGCGGCCGTTTTTTCAGGTGGCTATGGGATCATGTAGGGGTTGCAGAAGTTTCGGGATGATCCGGCGGGAAATCATTCGGCGTGTCGAAATATTCCGCCAGTGTCAGATTCAATCCTTTGCCGATGATCTTGTCCACTTCCATTGTCAGGAAATCATTGCGGTTTCCTATGAAGACGAACTGCCTGAAAACATCGGCTACAGTAATTTTCCCTGCGTTTCCGTTCCATTTCCATTCTTTGGGGCCATGTTTCCTGAGGGAGATCGTACTGATCAATGAGCGTTTCAGCGTCATCGTCCAGCCAAGTTTTTCCAGTTTCGCCAGGCAATATTCCACCTCACTGACACCCAGACGGGTTTGCCGTTCCAGCTCGATGCAGGAGAAGAAACGGTTGCGGTTCATCCCGGAATTGTACAGGATTCCGATGATTTTCATGGCATCGGCAAACTGGCTTCCCTGCAATGGAGTGGCATTCCAGTGGCTGTTACGGATATCGGGAAGTGCGGCAGCGACCATGGCGCCCAAAAGCATGATGAGCGAACTGATATAGATCCACATCATGAAAATCGGAAAAGCTGCCAGTGCACCATATATTCTTTCGTAGGAACTGAAATTGACGATGAAGAAAGCGAAAAGGCGTATGGCGACTTCAAAGGCAATAGCAGAAAAAAGGCCACCTGCCGCAGCATCTTTCCACAAAACCAGGCGGTTCGGCAGAATACGGTAAAGCAGTGTGAAAGCAACGGTTGTCCAGATAACGGCAACAAGCGGTGCCGATATGGCATCCAGAACCGGAAGCCAACCGACCAGTCCGTGCTTTGAGAGCACGAGATGTGTGGTCAGGTAAATGGATATTCCCAGAAGCAACGGTGCAAATACGGCAATGGCCATATACAGGACGATACGTTTCGCAAGCGGGCGGGGCGTCATGATGTGCCAGATCCGGTCGAAGGCACTTTCGATGGTGGAAATGGTGGTCAGTGTCGTGAAAAGCAACGCCAGTCCGCCAACGATGGAAACGTTGGCCGCATTGGAAGCGAATTCACCCAGATAGTTCAGAATGGTATGAGCGATATTGCCGGGGATCATGCCCTGTGCGAAATAGGTTTCGAGCGTATACTGAAGCGTTCCGAATTCCGGAAAAGTCGTGAAAATCGCCAGCATGATGGCCAGCATGGGAACCAGACTCAGGATGATGGTGAAACTGATATTGCCTGCCACATCGGACAGATTGTTTTCTTTCACTTTTTTGCGACAGTATTGGAAGATACCCTTCAGACGGTCTTTGCGGGAAAGATTCGCCAGTTGAAGGTCCATATCGGTCTGATTTGATGTTTGTGCCGGTTTTTCCATAAAAACATTTTAAAACGAAACGCCACTGCAAAAGGCAAACAGGAGAAATTGTTTTATCATGTGGTAAATGTCCGGTTTTTGATTCCGGACGACAAATAAAGTTCCACTGTCCTGCAGAAAACGCGGCACCGGAGCTGATCCTGTTACAGATATCATTTTTATGGCACAGGCTTCTTTTATCGAGTTATGCAAAAAACTGGCCGGAAACGGTCATGTCATCAGCGATCCTGCAAAAATGGATTCCTATGTTACCGACTACCGCAAACGGTTCACCGGAAAGGCACTTGTGGTCGTTTCTCCCGGTAATACACAGGAGGTGGTCGATATTGTCAGATTGTGCAGACGGCACAATATTCCGATCGTCCCCCAGGGAGGCAATACCGGCCTGGTACTGGGCAGCGTTCCGGATACATCGGGCACGGCTGTGGTGCTTTCCTTAAAACGCATGAACCGGATTCGCGAAATCGATGCTGCAAACAATACCATGACAGTCGAAGCAGGCTGTATACTCGACGATATCCACAAGGCCGCGCTGGATGCCGACCGCATGTTCCCTCTTTCGCTGGCATCCTCCGGTTCGTGTACAATCGGCGGAAACATTGCCACCAATGCCGGCGGAACGGCTGTATTGCGTTACGGAACGGCAAGGGAACTGTGTCTGGGGCTGGAAGTGGTGACGCCGGATGGCGCTGTCTGGGACGGGTTGTACAAATTGCGTAAAAACAATACAGGTTATGATCTGCGCGATCTGTTTGTCGGGTCTGAAGGCACGCTGGGCATTATCACGGCCGCCGTTCTGAAACTTTTCCAGCGGCCGAGAACGAAGCTGACAGCCTTTGTCGCCCTCCGCACACCGGCAGATGCATTGCGTCTTCTGACGATCGCGCAGAAAATCGCAGGAGATGCACTGACGACGTTCGAGCTGATGTCACGCTACAGTCTGGAACTGGTTACAAAGCATTTCCCGCATCTGTTGCCTCCTCTTCCGCTCGATAAGGCCTATTTCGTCCTTATGGAGCTGTCTGATTCCGAGCCGGAGGAACAGACGACAATCCGGTTTGAAAAGCTGCTCCAGTATGCCATTGAAGAAGATGCCATTTGCGATGCGGCGCTTGCGCAGACCCTGTCGCAATCCTGTTCAATGTGGGCATTGCGTGAAAATATTTCCGCCGCGCAAGCGAAAGAAGGCAAGAATATCAAACATGATATTGCCGTGCCGACCTCTCTTTTTGCAGAATTCATCGAAACGACCGACAGATGCCTCCAGCATTATTTTCCGGGCTGTCGCATGGTAACGTTCGGCCATCTGGGAGATGGCAGCCTGCACTACAACGTAGGAGCGCCCAAAGGTATGCCGGATGACGAGTTCCTGCTCCATCAGGACAGAATCAACCGGATCGTTTATGACAGTGTCAGCAGCCTGCACGGCGCCATTTCGGCCGAGCACGGTCTGGGTGCACTGAAACATACGGAAAATGCAGGTTACAAAAGTGATGTGGAAATCCGGATGATGCAACAGATCAAGAATGCACTGGATCCCTGCAATCTGATGAATCCGGGCAAGGTATTGCCGTAATTACGTTTGTTTCCGTCATTTCACGAGCATCTCACAGCCCTGCTCGATATGTGGCGGTATTCAAAAAATCGGTAGCGGCCGAAGCGGTCATGGGTTTTGAAAGGTAATGTCCCTGAATGGCCGTGCAGCCGATTTCTCTCAGAAATGCGATGTGATCTTCCGTTTCGACCCCTTCTGCAATCGTTTTGATGCCAAGGTTCCGTGCCAGTGACACAATTGCGCTGACAATGGCCATGTTTTCATGGTTGGCAGACAGATCACGGATGAAAGAACTGTCTATTTTGAGACTGTGTGCCGAGAAACGGTTGAGATAGGCCAGTGAAGAGTACCCGGTACCGAAATCATCGATCGAAATCTTGATGCCCCTGTCCTTGAGGTTATCGATGACGATGGCTGCCGCGTGAGGTTTTTCCATCGCGACGGTTTCCGTCAGTTCCAGTACCAGTCTATCCGGGCTCAAATCGGCTTCCTGCAAAAGTCCCGATACCTGGTCTGTCAGTCTTCTGTCCCTGAACTGGACGGCAGACAGATTGACCGATACCATGATTTTTTGATGGCCAGCCTCGGTCCATTTGTTCAGCTGTCCGATAACGGATCGCAGAATCCATTCACCAATCGGTATGATCTGGCCGTTGGATTCGGCGATCGGGATGAATTCTTCAGGCGAGACCACTCCAAGCTGTGGATGTTCCCAACGCAGCAAGGCTTCGAATCCAATGACTGCATTGTGATCCAGTGACATGATCGGCTGATAGTTCAGAACAAACTGGTCGCGTTCCAGCGCACGGCGCAACGCACTGTCGAGTTCCAGTGTGCGGGAAGATTTCGCCTGCATTTCCGCAGTGAAAAAACAGTAATTGTTGCGGCCGCACTGTTTGGTGCGATACATGGCGGTATCGGCACTGCATGATAGCGTGTCGAAATCGACGCCATCCGAGGGAAACATGGCGATTCCGATGGAAACGGTCAGATTCAGTTCATGAGGATCGATGTGATAGGGCTCGGCAGCGATGGCAAGCAGTTTTTCCGCCGTGCTGGTGGCGCCGCTTGTATCGGTATTCGGCAGTAGCAGTACGAATTCGTCTCCGCCCTGCCGGGAAATGGTATCCTGTTCCCGTACGATATTTTTCAGTCTGCCGGCAAACTGCTTGAGCAGTTCATCGCCGATATTGTGCCCGAGCGAATCATTGACATTCTTGAAACCGTCCAGATCGAGGAACATCAGGGCGAGCGGTTCATTCCGGCGATGCGCAAGGCTAAGCGCCAGATTGCTGCGATCGCGCAACAGGGTCCGGTTGGGCAATCCTGTCAATGCGTCGAAATGAGCCAGCCACTGTACTTTTTCCTCCGTTTTCTTGCGTTCGGTCATGTCGACGAAAAGACCGATATAATGGGTCAGTTTGCCTGAATTGTCCCTCATGATCTGGATGGACAGCCATTCCGGGTAAACGGTACCATCCTTGCGTCTGTTCCAGATTTCACCCTGCCATGATCCGTGTTTTTCAATCCGGTTCCACATGAGTTCGTAAAAGTCGCGGTCGTGCCTGCCTGAAGCGAGCATACGGGGATTATGTCCGATGGCTTCCTCCTTTTCATAACCGGTGATTTTGGAAAATGCCTGGTTGACCATGACGATATTGCAGGAACCGTCCAGCAGCATCAATCCTTCATTGCTTTGCGTGAAAACCTGTTCCGACAACTGAAGCTGGTCTTTCCGGTCAAAATTCTCCAGTGCGAAATCGATGCTGGAAACCAGTTCTGTCAGCAGTTTCTGGGCTGCGATATCGAAAGCGTATGTCTCGCGGGCATTCAGATTCATGAAACCGATGATTTTTCCGTATTTGTGCAGTGGCAGACAGGCGATGGCACGTATCTGGTGCTGTCCAGCAACTTCTTTCCAGACAGTTGAACTGCGAAGAACATCACAAACCGGATCGCTTTCATAATCCTGGATCCAGACAGGCCGGTCTTCTATTTGCGCTCTTCTGATGATACCCTGTGTGTCGTCCTGGCAAACTGCATCCAGTATCTGGGTGATAACGGCAGATGATGTTCCTTCTGTGGCGACCGGATATATCCTGTTTTCCTCGTTGAGCAATCCGATCCATGCAATGTTTGTCGTACCGTATTGTGTGACGATCCGGCAGATCTGACTGAAGAGCTCGTCTTGTGTAGCGCATCGGGCAACGGCCTGATTGCAGTATCCTAGAATGGCATAAAGCTGGTTCAGACGCCGGATTTCGGCTTCGGCGACCTTGCTTTCCGCATACAGATGACGAAGATCACGTTCTGCCTTTGTCCTGATCTGTTCGCGATGAAAATTCTCAAGAGCGAAATCGATATCGTTGGCGACTTCCTCCAGCAGATTCTGCACGGATGAATCGAAAGCGTTCAGTTGTGACGATGCAAGCAGTAAAACACCGATGATTTTGCCGTTTTTTTTCAGAGGCAACGAAGCGACTGACCGAATATCGTTTTCGATGGAGCGATTATGCCAGGGCATGCATAACGGATCGTTCAGAAAATCCTGATTCCAGCATGATTTTCCGCTACGCACAGCTTTACCGACGGTACCATGTCCGTTGGGACTGTTTTCGTCAATCGAAACAACGATTTCTTCCAGAAACATGATACCTTCGCCGTATTTCGCCCCTGTTTTTACCATACCTGTCGGCTCATCGATCAGACCGATCCATGCCATTTTGACATGACTGTGATGAACGACGATCCGACAGATATTCTCGAACAGTTCGTTTTCATGCTTGCTTCTGGAAATGGCATAGGAACAATGGCTGCGGATGGTGTTGAGTTCGGACAGTTTCGATACCTGGCGCTCCGACTGCCTTTGCCGGGTAACGTCCTCGAATGTCACGACGAAATAATCCGGAAAACGGTTCCTGTTTCTGACGCAGCGGGCATGAATGTCGGCCAGAACGGTATGGCCATTTTTGCAGACGAGTTCACGTTCGGTATGAATTTCGTCAACAATGCCTTCTTCCAAGGCAGCCAGTCTGGATTTTTCTTCATCCGTATCGGGTCTTGAACAAATGTCACTCCAGCTTTTCAGTGCCATTTCCTCTTTTGTATAACCCAGAATATCGCAGATTTTGTCGTTGCACTGGAGCCAGCCGTCCATTCGGGGCGAAAGAATGGCCATGCCGATAAACGGCATAGTATAGAAGTTGTCTTGCAATTGATCGTTTCTGATCCGGCGTTCAAGATTTCGGTTTCTGTGGTGCATTTTCCATACCAAAAGCAGAATAAGGCCGATAACCAGAATTGTGAAAAAGGTGATGACGGTAACACCAAAAGCAAAATTCTGCATGGAACGGACAACCGTGTTGTAATCGTATTTGAAGATGAGTTTCCAGTCGGTATCTCGGATATTGTTCCATGCGGCAAATACCCGGATCCGGTTGTGATCACTTCCGATTCCGCTTCCGGATTCGGGTGTGACGGGTAAAGCAGAGACGATTTCATGACTGTTCAGGGTGGTGTAGACAATGTCGTTTCCGTTGCTTCCGGAAGATTTGATTGTCAGCATGATGACCCTGTTCCCCTGTTGTCTGCGAAGCACGATTTCCCCGCCCGAACGGGATTGGAGCCATGTATTGAAATGTTGGGTGAAATATGCCTGTGGATCGAACGAAACAAGAACGGCGCCTATCGCTTCCTGCATTCTGTCGATAAGAATATAGGGAATCACGATTTCAAATCCCGATTCACCCTGTGCGTAAATGTTATGCCTGATTTTCTGGACATAAGGCCGATTCATCAGTTCCAGCAGTGATTGCCTGTTATATTCTTCCAGTTTCAGGTTTTCACCGACGGAGAGCAATTCGTTGCCCTGTGGATCAATGATCTTGATGCTTTTGTATTGCTGGGCGTTTTTGAGTGTTTTCAGGAAATCGGTCACGTCCGCTTTTGCTGTGGCATCGTTTTCAATATGCCATTTTTCGAAACTTTGCCGGAAAAACGAACTGCTCAGGACAACGGAACAGATATCGCG
>CAVKGJ010000125.1:25445-29870 GCA_963655605.1 Oscillospiraceae bacterium | reverse complement strand
ATATCGTCAAGCCCTAGTTGGCTGATGATTCCGTCTATCTTTTCTTGCTTCATGGCTGGAAATTCCATTCTGGTTTTTCTCCTAAATTAGCAGATTTTGAATTTCCACAGAATCCTTTACAAACTCAAATGGTCGAACGCTGAACGGCTGCACTTGTTTTTTGTCGTGTTGAACAGTCTTGACATCCTCTCCCACCAGAAGAGGTGATATTTCTGCTGAGTCAGAGCAGTCGTGCTCTGATCTCCTTGGTGGGCCTCTGCTGCTGGTGGTGGTCTGACTGCGCCACTCACTTCACAGGTTAGCCAGGCATACCTCGCCCTTAGTATATTTATCGCAGCGACCACATCGGCATTTTCCACAATCCGCATTCCACACACCAAAACATGGCTTGTGTTCTGCGGTTCTCTACTGATACATGACGACAACCCGGACATGTCTGGCTGGTGTTTTGTGGAGGTACTGCCACCAGGATTCCTCCATTCCATGCCTGCTTGTATTCCAGTTGCCACCTGAATTTGTACCACCCCTGGTCTTGTTCAGTCCTGACTTGGCACGAACATTTCTTCCCGGTCTTTCCGCATCCTATCTGCCATCAGAACATAGAAATTCAGACAGAAACAGCTCAGGCTTTCCAGTCGCGGTATGTCCAAAATGCCCGTCCGAACGGTAGCGGAACAGGCAATGCCACCTCACGGATATGCATGCCGAAACATGCTTTCAGAGGCGAACCGCCGACAGCGCTTCCAGCAAAACGGCAGCGGGCCTGCCAGACACCAGTCTGGCTGGATCGGAGAGGATTTGCCTGAAACGCCTTGCTCCTGACAGGCCGGCCATCATACCTAGCATATGACGCGTGATTCCGTGCATTTTCAGGCCCTTTTCTCCATACAGGGAAAGCTGTTTTTCGATATAGGGAATCATGGCGTTCACCACATCGGCCAACGTTCTGACCGAAGAATCGTCTCCGTAAAAGCGGCTGTCGAACTCCGACATCCGCCAAGGGTAATGATAAGCTGCCCGGCCGATCATGACGCCGTCGACGTGTTTCAGATGTTCTTCGACCTGATCCGCCGTTTCTACGCCGCCATTAATCAGTATTTCCAGATCGGGAAAGTCTTTTTTCAGCCGATACACGACATCGTAACGCAAAGGAGGGATTTCACGGTTTTCCTTCGGCGATAAGCCCTTCAGAATGGCATTCCGCGCATGAACGATAAAGGTCTTGCATCCTGCACCGGCGATTTCCTCGATGAAATCGTGGACAAAACTATACGTCGTGATATCGTCGATGCCGATACGATGCTTGACCGTCACGTCAATGGATACGGCATCTTTCATGGCTTTGACGCAATTCGCGACCAGTGTGTATTCCTTCATCAGGCAGGCGCCGAAAGCGCCCTTTTGCACTCGTTCGGACGGACAGCCACAATTCAGGTTGATCTCGTCATATCCCCATTTTTCCCCAAGTCTAGCACACTTGGCCAGATCGGTTGGATCGCTTCCACCCAGCTGAAGTACCACAGGATGTTCCTCACTGCTGAAGTCCAGATGCCGGTCAACATCGCCATACAGCAATGCACCGGTCGTGACCATTTCTGTATAAAGCCAGGTATGGCGACTGATCAGGCGATGGAAATAACGGCAATGCCGGTCCGTCCAGTCGAGCATGGGCGCAATAGCAGTAATTCTTTTTTTATAAACCATTGATTTATATTTGTTTTATTTTTATTTTGTTCAATTTTATGTGATGTAATTTTTGTTCTTTTTTGCGTAATTTTGTGCTATTTTTCAAATTCATTACATCAAATTTGCATCACTTATGGCATACATCACGAAACGCGGCGACTCATGGTTCGCACAGATCCGATGCAAAGGACACAAATCCATTTCAAGATCATTTCCCAAAAAATCGCAGGCCCAAGAATGGGCCAGAAGTATCGAATCCGATATTGATGCACGAAAGTATCAGGATTTCAGTTCTGCATGGTCATGGGTATCTGCTCCAAAGCCTGCAATTCCGCAAAATCAAGGAATTGAGCAACAAGCAGATTGAGCCGCTGCAATTCTATTTCAGAGAGATAGTTTTTCGCAATCTTCACATCGTCTTTGGTGATGTAGTCGCCCTTGAAATTAGTCATGCCCACAAGCGGCTTTTCACTGTCCCCCGGTCATAGATAACCCCTGCCGCCGTGTGTTCATGAACAACGTAATGGAGTTTATTTTGCACGGTAGCAAAGAAAGCTCTCGTCAAATCCGATCTCGGGTCATAGTCCGTAGCCATTGCATAGATGTCCGTCACCTGCTGATAGAAATTGCGTTCAGAGGAACGAATATCCCGGATGCACTGCAACAGCTCTCGGAAATAGCGGGAGCCGCCTTGCTTCAGGCGGTCATCGTCCATCGTAAAGCCTTTTTGGATATACTCATGCAGACTTTCTGTTGCCCATCGACGGAAGCGGATCGCAATCTGTGACTGCACGCGGTATCCGATGCGATAATCATATCTAGATTGTAGTGGTCGATGTTTCGCCTTACTTGCCGGCTGCCCTCGGTGCGAACCAACAAGAATTTCTTGTTAGTTGCCTTCGGCGCAAGTTCACCATCCTTGTATATGCCGTCAATATGCTGACTGATATTCTGCTGTGTGGTGTCATAGACCTCAGCAAGCTGCTGCGTGACCCAGATATCTTCATCAAAACGGACGGAGACCTTTGTGATCCCGTTCTCGTCCTGATAAATTGAAGCCAGCATAACGCTGGCTTCCCGTGACAAGCAAGAAAATGGATAGAATTACTCGTCAACCAGATACAGATCCTTGTCCTTGTCCTGTAAAAAGACTTGGGCATAACCTTCCTTCTTGCCCTGCTCAAATTGCTGTTCACCCCATTTCCTGCAGGCATCACAGGCATAACGCGGAATGGCAACCGCCTTGATATGGCTGTGTCTTCCCGTATCCGCCTGCGAATCGATCACAACAGTGCCGCCACAATCCAGGCAAGTTCTGACCGTTTCCGTCTGCGTTTCACGAATGTAATCCGTATCGTAGAAAATGCTGCGGTTACGACGGTGGAAAGGTTGATTCGGATAAGCCTTGCGTTTCAGGGCTTCCTTGTTTTTCCAGTTTTCCAGTGTATAGTCTTTCAGCTGTTTCAGATAATTGGTGATATGTGGCGACTGGATCTGGTTACGTGGATTGTAATCCGGTTCCTTGATATGGCTGTAATCCAGACCGGCCATTGCCAGAATGATACCGGTGTTGATATAAGGCAATGCGCTTTCGATCGAATATCCCCCTTCCAGAACGGCCAGATCGGGTTTTAACCGGTCATTCAGGATCGCGTATCCCTGTGCCGTGAACTTCATATTGGTAATCGGATCGGAATAGTGATTGTCCTGTCCGGCCGAATTCACGATCAGATCGGGTTTGAAATCATCCAGAAGCGGCATGACGATATTGTCGAGTGTATAAAGGAAGCCTTCCTCGCAGGTTTCCGGTGGCATCGGCAAATTGACGATTGTACCGTATGCATTTGGACCGCCTGCCTCGTCCGGGAAACCGGATCCCGGATACAGTGTCCGTCCGTCCTGATGCATGGAAATGAACAGCGTATTCGGATCATGCCAGAAAATATCCTGCGAACCATCACCATGATGGCAGTCTGTATCGACAACTGCGATACGTTTGACTCCGTATTTGTGGCGGATGTACTCAATCATGATCGCTTCCATGTTCAGGGTACAGAAACCGCGACTGCCATGAACGACACGCATGGAATGATGTCCACATGGGCGAACCAGCGCAAAAGCGTTATCCACTTCACCGGTCAACACCTTGTCGGCAGCGGTCAATGTTCCGCCTACCGAAATCAGATGGGACGTATGGACGATTTCATCAATGTTCGGAACACAGAAATGTACGCGGTTGATATCGGCCGGAGTTGCCAGATCAGGTTTGTATTCCTTGATATTGTCGAAGTCAAGAAGACCTTCCTCGACAACCTGATCCTGTGTGTAAAGAAGACGTTCTTCACGTTCCGGATGGGTCGGCGTAATCGCGTAATCAAACGCCGGGAAAAAAACCAGTCCTGTTTTCTTTTTCACGAAAGCCTCTTTCAATTCGATTCATCTTTGATCAGACCCGGTTTGACCTGAAGTCTGACACGCATGTTCTTGCCGATCGTGGAATAGCCCCTGACGACATTGAATACCTGACTGTCTGCCACCTCCACGACGATATCCTCGTCTCTCGCACCAGCTTCCTTGGCTTTTCTGACCAATTTTTCGGTACCCAGTTCAATGACATCATCCAAGGTGAACCGGTTGGAAATTTTCTGCTGGATGCCTTCTTCGGCAATGCTCAATACCTGAGCTTCGGTATCGGCGACGATATTGAGTTCCACTGTCGTTCTGGCAGTCGCCGCTCCG
>CAVKGJ010000125.1:6310-25435 GCA_963655605.1 Oscillospiraceae bacterium | reverse complement strand
CTGGCGGCCTTCCAGAAGCTCGTGAATCGTATAAACCGGTTTGCTGTTGATTTCTGCAAGCATCGCGTTGATTTTTTCCACAATCAGCATACAGGCCAGATCAACAACCTGACGAGCGACGTCTTCCGGTGTTTTCTTCAGTTCGGCAGCCAGTTGTTTCATGGCCTCCATTGCCTTGGACTTGTCACCGATGTCGGCAATTCCCAACACGACAAGAGCATCCGTCGTCGTCGGAACAGGGCCGCCGAAAGCCATGGCCGCTCCCAGACGTTCCGGCCCCAGACGGAGAACACCCTCTTCCACACGGACATGACTGTCGCCACCGACCCCGATGGAATGCGTCAGCAGACCACGAACTGATGTCTTGTGATCCTCGATCGTGATACCTTGCGGTTCCAGCAAGGGAACCCCATCGGCAAACAGGGCAATATCGGTCGTCGTTCCACCGATATCGACAGAAATGGAATCCTTTTCCGGTAAAACATATGGCAATACGCCCATGATTGTCGCTGCCGGACCAGACAAAATGGTCTGGACCGGCATTTCACGCGATGCTTCCACTTCGATCGTGCCGCCATCCGCTTTTAGAATATACAGAGGAACCTTGACACCCAGTTTGTCCATATACGTTTTCAGCTGGTCAGCCAGTTTGCGCTGGAGTCCCCATACCGCTTCATTCAGATACGTCGTGGCAATGCGCCTCGGGAAATTCAGCGCACCGGAAAGCTGATGGCTCTGGGATGCATGTTCGGCGATATCGTCCAGATAAGCATCCACTTCCTGTTCATGAACGGGATTTCTGGTCGAAAACTTGCCGATGATGGCAAAGCGATTGATGTTTTCCTTCCTGAATTTTTCCTTGAGTTCCGCCAATTCCGCACGGTCAGGCGCCTCCGCTTCTATTCCGCGATGGCTCATGTAACCGGCAATGTAATTCGCCTTGTCATACAATGGCAAATCTTTCGGTGAAACACCTGGACCATTCATGACGACCAACCCGACCGGATCCAGCTGGTTCTGGACAACGGCATTTGTCGTCAGTGTTGTTGACAGCACAATGCGCTGCAGGTTTTCGATATCTTCAGGCCCGGCAACCGCTTCGGTTGCCATCAGCACGGATTTGAGAATGTTTTCTTTATCCGTCAGCACTTTCGATTTGCGGATAATCTTTCGGTTATTCATCAAAACCGAATCGGTATGCGTACCTCCAACGTCGATTCCAAGGATCATGAGCTTCTCCCTGTAACCGGTTTTATCGAGGATTTCAAAGATGAGAATATAGCCATATCGTTTTTGAATAAAAAAATCGGGTTGCTACATTGAAAAAGAATCTGGTAAAAATAACGCACGCCGAAGCGATCTGTCCAGCGTGCCCTATCAGAGGCATTACTTTGTTATTGTAACATCACAGACCTGAAAGACACTTGATTTCATCAGGATTTCAGACAGGACATGCGAAAAACCGTATGGTCTTTTTCTTGTACAGACAATCCACGATACCACCGGCTTCATCCTAAAAACTGGGAATTCTGTCCCCCCAAAAAACGGCATTTCATGAAGAAATGCCGTCTGGACAATTCCATGTTCGCCACCGGATTACCTGATCCGTTCCAGAACCGCCGCAAAAAAGCCGTCCGTCTGGTGAATCTGCGGCAAAAGTTTCAGATAATCCCCCATTTCCAGACTGATTTTCCCGTCACCAAGCACCTGCTGCATGGGAAGCAATACAAAACGGTCATCCCTTTCCAGAAAACCGGTGACAATTCTTTCATTCTCGTCATCCAGCAGACTGCAAGTAGCATATACCAACCTGCCTCCCGGCCTGACCAGTCGTGCGGCCGATTCCAGAATAGCCTGCTGTTTTTGTGTCATCTCGACAATCGTTTCCGGTGTCTGGCGCCACTTCAGATCGGGATTACGCCGCAATGTTCCCAGTCCACTGCATGGAGAATCGACCAGAACACGGTCGGCCTTTGCTGCCAGCCGCTTGATGCGGGCATCCCGCTCATGGGCGATCTGGACAGGATGGACGTTCGACAAACCACTTCTTGCCAGCCTCGGTTTCATTTTCGCAAGCCGTTTATCGGAAACATCAAACGCATAAAGACGGCCTGTATTGCGCATCGCGACACCCAGCGCCAGTGTCTTGCCGCCGGCACCAGCACAGAAATCGACGACCATTTCACCCCGTTTCGCACCGACAATCTGCGCTAGCAACTGGCTGCCCTCGTCCTGAACCTCGACATTTCCTTCCTTGAACAAAGGCATGTTCTGCAAAGCGATTTTCCGGTGCAAACGGATTCCGGACGAAGCATAGGGAGTCAATTCACATTCGACAGGGACTTCTTTCAGAACCTTTAGGACATCTTCCCGTTTGGTTTTGAGCGTATTAACCCGCAGATCCAGAGAAGCAGGCGTATTCAGCACGGAAGCCATTCTGAGCGTTTCGTCCTCACCATACTGTCCCACCAATCTGTCATAAAGCCAGTCCGGCAAATTTGCCTGCATCTTTTTCGGCAACTGGCTTCTGTCGATTTTCATGACATGTTCAAGCCATACTTTTTCCTCTTCGCTGATTCCGCCCAGTGCCTCGACTCCATGGATATCGGCCAGACCGAGCAACACCAGACGCCGCATTTGCGCACCTTCTCCGGATTCGGAAAGGTGATTGTACACCAGACGATTACGCAAAATCGCATACACCGTTTCCGCAATTGCACCTCTTTCCCGCATTCCCAGTTTGGCATGTCCCCGGAAATATCGTGAAATCACGACGTCTGCAGGCCCGGCAAACTGCAAGATTTCCCTCAATACCTGCACGGTATGTGTAATCACCAGTGGAGACAACCTCACAATCCCCCTCCCGTCAATACAAAATCCAGGGATTCTGCGACATCATCGGCCACCCCTGCTTTTCCATCCCGGGTATACGCCAGCTTGCCCTCGACAAACCAGCCGATAACCCGTGGATAAAGCCGGTGTTCCTGTTCCAGCACCCGATCGGCCAGCGAATTTTCATCATCGTCCGGCAGTACTGGCACCACGGCCTGTGCAATAATGGGACCGCCATCAAGCTCCGGTGTGACGAAGTGTACTGTTGCACCATGAACCCTGACCCCCGCCTCAATAGCCTGCCGGTGTGTATGCAATCCCCTGAAACTGGGCAAAAGAGAGGGATGGATATTGATCATGCGCCCCGTATAATGATTGACGAAACCGTCAGTCAGAATTCGCATGAACCCTGCAAGAATCACCAGATCAGGACGATGTTCATCGATTGCCTTCTGCAACGCCGCATCATAGGAATCCCTGTCCGGATAGTCTTTATGAGGCACCACCCGGGTCGGAATACCTTCTTTTTCCGCAAAAGCCAGTCCGGCAGCATCAGCACGGTTGCTGATCACGGCACACAATCTGGCAGACCATTTTTCTCGTTTGAACGCCCGGACAATCGCCTCCATGTTGCTGCCCCGTCCGGAAATAAGGATGACAATATTTTTCATGCGCAAATTGTACCTGTCCTGCCGCCTTTATTCCATGCCGGCAAATGAATTATTCCGTGTTTCCGAATAGCGAAGCATCTCCGTTACGGTTACTTTATCAAGATGCTCCGTAAAACGATGCCCTTCAGTGCGGAGATAAGGAGCGGGTTGTGTTAAAATTCTCTCTGGCGGCAGGGCGTGCCGTGTCAGCCTGTGGAGAGTTCGTGAGACCTGGGGGAATATGAGGTTGATTCGACGCCGTAAAATTCCCCATCGTGGAAATTTGAAGCAAAAACCAGGCGCAAAATCCTCTGGGCAGTCTCATTGAAGCAGGAACCCACCGAAGAGATCAGGGCATGACTGCTCTGACTCAGTAGGAATCTCCGGCATTCATGCAGGGGGAAGACGTCAATCCGGACAATTCCATCTCCCACAGTTATCGTGCAAACCAGCCTGACACAAAATAGCCCGGGACCGTACAATTAATTATCCGCCAATATTTTCTAAAATTATTCTTTCAATTTGTATCGATGTCACCTTACATCTTGTCAAACCTGCACAATGGGGACACAAGATGTCAAAAAAGTAAGACGCAATTCGGAAAATGATGGAAACACAACAATGACAGGACGACCTGTCTTTCGAAAAACAGACAAATCATCCTTTTCCATCACCGAAAAAACAGGCTATCCCACAACCGGAGCAGCAACAAAATCCGTCAGCAGTTTTCTCAATCGGTCCGACCAGAAAAAACCGGCACAGGTCAGCGACGTTCCGTCTCCATCCTTGCTGTCGACAAGCAATCCCGCCTCTTTCCATTGTGCAAGAAGTTTTCTTCCCGAATCGCGATGCGATACCGGCCATTTGTCCATATCCGGCAACTGCAACCTTTCCATGGCAACATCCAGTTCATGGGAAAATCCGCCACGATCGGCGGAAAGTGGGGACGGCGTGATTCTGGACAACGGTTTTTCGCCACGACTGACCATTTCCGCATAAGTCCCGATATCCCGTGCCGTACCGAGCCCGATCGTTCCCAACCGGCCGCCAGCGGCCGAACCAAAAGGAATCATATCGGTTTGCCTCCCGGCAAGACGGTTATACAGCGACCTTTCACGGATATTGCGGCGCCAATGTTTCGGCGAAAAGTGCTCGAATCCGTAATCATACAGACATTCATATGCCGCACCGAACATTCTGGCTTTTTCATAGAACTCCGGCACCGCCGACATTTTTCCACGGTTGATCGCTTTGTCTAGAGGACTATCCGGAAAACGCCTGAGTTCATACAGATCAAGACCGGTAATACCCGTTTCCTTGCTGATATACCTGATATCGTCCAGAAGCATTGGAATATCCTGCCCCGGCAACCCGTACATCAAATCGATAACGACTGAAGCGCCGCTTTCGCACAAGCCATTCAATGCATCGCCGACTTCTTCCCGGGAAGATATCCGCCCAAGTTTTTTCCGCAATGCCGTATTGGCTGACTGAACCCCCAAAGAAAAACGGTTTGCCCCCGCCTTGACCCATGCTTTGCCCTTGTCCGCGGTAAACCCGGTCGTTCTGCCTTCCACTGTCACTTCCGCATCGGGAAATATCCGGAAACAGTCATGCAAGGCACGGATGACCGCCGCCATATCGTCCCGATCCAAATCGCTCGGCGTCCCGCCGCCGAAATAAATGGCATCCACCGGCCGTTTGTCAACCACTTCTCTCAGAACACCCGCCGTATCGACGATTTCCTTCAAAAGCAATGAAGAATATTCCTTGCTGAAAGCTTTCCTGGTCTGATTGATATAAAAAGGACAAAAAGTACAGTGATGATGGCAAAACGGCACATGAACATACAGGACAAGCGGCCGTTCCGGCCTTGCCATAAATGCTTCCGGACCGAACTCCGCAAAAGACCCGCCATCCCACTCTGGAGGCTGCGGTTGCATGCGTGCAAATGAAGGCACTGTTTTCTCTTCTTCCGCAAAAGCCATCGTCAGAGGATCGGACGAAATCTGAGCATAAAAATCGGAAATTTCAGGCATAAGCAACCTCCTTTACGTCCCTGTCACATTGAATCGTCACCACACGATGCAGCCAGACCGGATCATCCAATACCTGCAAGGCAGCGGCCGCCACATCGTCACGGGAAACATAGCCTTTCCGGTTTCTGTCTGGCCCATCAAGCAGGCAGAAATTGCCTGATGCAGGCTCATCATTCAAACCACCCGGCCGGACAATCGTCCAGGGCAACCCACTCTTTTTCAGATAATTTTCCGCTTCGGTTTTGGCTTGCAGGGCCTCCCCGAGAAACTTTTTGACATTATCGTTTAACGCTTCATACTGCTCGCCACATCCCATTGACGTCACCAACAGAAACCGCTCTACCGGTTCACCCTCTTCAAGTGCGCGAACGACATTGATATTGCCTTCGCCACAGACACGACGACCCTGTGCATTCTTGCCTCCCATCAGACTGATCACCCTGCGGGGCCGGGTTTCATTCAATGTCTGCCAGCAATCACGCATCTCGAAGGCATTCCCCCGAACAACCGTCACCCCCAGTATTTCCAGACTGGACACATCACTCTCTTTTCTTGCCATGGCGGCAACCGTCTCCCCTTTTCCGACTGCCAAACGCGCAATGGAAAGACCGGTATTGCGAGTTGCCCCGAAAAGCAGCAAATCAACCCCATTCATGCAATCGCTCCGGTTCTGACATCGGAAAACCAGGAGCGCATGGCAGCGATCTGCTCTGGAATAAGCTCTCCTTTTTCATCACGTCCAGCAAAAACCTTGAACATGGCGTTTCCCGATTCATTGATGAATTGCAGACTGACTGTTTGCCTTCTCATAAAAGGTCTTTCCACCAGATAAATCGATTGACAACGATCGGCTCGCAAATGGCCGTGCAACGGACTGTTACGGGCGAAATTGTAAAAACCGTGACCGAGCTTTCCATTGGGCAACTCACCGGAAAATTCCATGATCACATCAGGTGTATTCATGACCAGAGTCACTTTGCCCAACGCAGGAAGCGACTGCATGACATCCGCGAAATGGCTGCCATCCATCTTTCGCCACATGGATTCAGGAAGCAGCTCGATCACTTCGGACAGTCCCAGATTGGCGTTGCTGGCAACTCCTTCCAGTATGACTCCGGAATTTTCCCGAAGCATCTCACGAATAGCAGTCTTGTTCATAGGTTGTGTTGTATTTGTCATGTTGTATTTCTTTCTGAAAATCTTGTGGGATTGGTTGAAAACTCGGTGATGTATAAAACTCACCACAAATATTGAATGATAATCATTCGCATTTAAGTTGACAATTTTAAATGAGAATGATTATCATTTACATAGTTTTCTGGAAATATTCTGAATCCGACCCAAAAAATTCATCTACCGAACAAATTCTTCGAATTTATTGAATCATGGCCGAACACGTCCCAAACCATTTCCCGATCCGACATATCGACCGTCTACCGCGGTCGCTTGTTCGGGGATTGGCAACTGTCGTCCTGCTCATGCACGGTATCCTTATCACAGCCGCACTGAGAAGCATTCCTTTAGTCGAGCTGGGCGGAAGCTCCGGCGGTGGCAACGACAGCGGTAGCGGAAGTGGAAACAAGGCACTCTTCGTTTCGGTTTTGCAAAGCAATCCTTCCCTGCCAGGTTTTTCGGCTGACCAGCAAATAGTCCATTCAGCCGAAAAACCTGCTTCCATAAAAAAGAAAAAACAGCCAGAACTCATTACAACAACGGCCATTACACAAAAAACGTCGCCAGACAGCAGGACCACAAAAAAACCTCCTGTCGAACAAGTACATCCCTCTGTGACAGAATCAGAAACGATCCCTGATCCCCGTTTTTCTTATACCCGACCAATGTATTCCGGTCAGGAATCAAACTCCGCCAGCAGCACCGGTACAGGCAACGGCACGGGAAATGGCGCGGGAAGCGGTTATGGTGACGGAAAAGGGACAGGTACGGGACAAGGCGAAGGAATCGGTAACGGCATCGGATCCGGAGGTGCCGGAAACGGAGTTGCCGGTTCAGTATCACTTTCACGGCTCCGGTACAAACGGGCCGTCAAACCCGAATACCCGACCCGTTCCATCCAGAAACATGAATCAGGCCAAGTCAATGTCCGTATTGTTGTCGATACGGCAGGCCGCGTCCATGACGCCCGGGTCGTCCTTTCATCCGGATTCAGCCGTCTGGATGAATCGGCTCTGAAAGCGGCAAGACACAGCACTTTTTACCCTTATATGGAACACGGCCACCCGCTTTTTGTCATGGCCATCATCCCCTACCGGTTCAACCTGAACGAAAAATAACCTCCTATTCCACCAACAGAAAGCTGCAAGAAAATGGAACCTACCGCCAGCAACATCGGATTCAGTCATTTCATCGCCCAAAGCGATTTTCTAGGAAAAACGATTCTTGTCATACTAATCGGCATGTCTGTCGTATCATGGACACTCATTATCGTCAAAGGAATTGCCGGATGGCGCCGCAAACGCTACAGCAAGGAATTTCTCCAGTTTTTCTGGAACGCCACATCACTCGATACCGTCCGGCATGAAATCCAGACACACGGCATCAAATGTCCCTTCTCGCATCTGACCGCCCATGCACAACATGCCAAGGAACATCACGCCCATTACGGTGCCTCCAAATTGTCCGAGGCAGGGACCCAGCAGGAATTTGTCACCCGAACAATGCGCATGGTCATGGATGAGGACGCAGCCCGTCTCGAAAATGGATTGACCGTCCTGGCGACTATCGGATCAACCGCTCCTTTTATCGGCCTGTTCGGAACGGTCTGGGGTATCTACAACGCTCTGATCAATATCAGCACAAGTGGAACCGGTACACTCGATATGGTCGCCGGTCCTGTCGGAGAAGCCCTCATCATGACTGGTATCGGACTGGCCGTCGCCATCCCAGCCGTTATCGGATATAACTGGCTGGTACGCAGCAACAACGTCATGATGTCCAGACTCGACACGTTCGCCAACGAACTGCTTACTTTCCTGACAACCGGCAAACCCTATTCCATCAATACCGAACCTCACGAAAAAACAGCCACGACACCGGTTGTCCATCACATCAAACGGGGATGATCATGGCATTCGGAGGATTCGAAAACAAACATGACCGGATACCGAAGGCCGAAATGAATATGGTACCGCTGATCGATGTCATGCTCGTGCTGCTTGTCATCTTCATCGTCACGGCACCGCTTCTGTCGCATTCCGTCCGGATCGAACTGCCGAAAGCCAGTTCGAAAATCGTCGAAAGCACGCCTGCGAAAATCAATTTGGCCATCCAGTCGGATGGCGAGCTCCTGTACAACGGGAATGTGGTTGACCGTAACACGGCGCAAGCGCTTTTTATGGAAGCGGCCCAAAAAGAGCCCATGCCCGAAGTCCATATCTACGCTGACAAACACGCCGACTATCAGCACATCGCGCAAACGCTATCAGACGCCAGTCGCGCAGGCCTGACAACCATCGGTTTTATCACCAGACCACAAGAAAAGTAAACAACTTTCTCTTGAAAGAGAGCAAAAACCAATGAAGAAAATTTACAAGCTTTGCACAGGCCTTGCATCTGCCACACTCTGCCTTGCTCCCCTGACATATGCACAACAGGACGAAAAGCAGTCTGAAGCCGCACATGCCGTCATAACAGACAGTCAAAACCGGGAAGAACCGCCTTATGAAATGGGAGCCATTACGGTAACGGCGACCCGACAGGAAGAAAAAGTGCTGGATACACCGGCTGTAATCAGCGTCATCACGCGAGAGCAGATAGAAGATCATAACGTCAACAATATCCAGGAATTAGTCCGTTACCAGCCGGGCATCTCCGTCAACCGTCAGGCTTCTGGAACCACACCTTTCGGAGGTCTCGGCGGATTTACCATCCGGGGCGTGGGCGGAAACCGTATCCAGATCGTTGTCGACGGTGCCCGAGTGATCGAAGCCAACGATGCCGGAAATCGTGATTTTGTGGATATGTCAACCCTGAAAGCAGTTGAAATCCAGCGGGGACCGGCATCGGTTCTGTGGGGGGCGGATGCACTGGGCGGGATGGTGTCTTACCAGACACTTGATCCGGACGATCTGCTGAAAGGCAATCAGATCGGCGGGAAAGCCAGTTACGGATTCGACGGCAGCAATTATGCCCACAGCCAGAACGCCATGGTTGCCGCACAGATCAATCCGGTCGCCCAGGTCATGTTCGGCTACACGCACCGTACCTACCATGAAGCCCGGCTGAGAAATGCCCGTTCCGACGGGGGGAAATGGGGATGCAACCGCAATAGCCTCGGCTGCGACCGTTTCAATCCGACGGATGCGGAAGTCAACAATGCCCTGACCAAACTGGTTCTCCGGCCGAATGCCGATCATCAGTTCAAACTGACCGGCGAATTTTTTGAATCGGATACCAGCATCGAGCAGTTATACAACAAAGGAATTCTTCCCAGTGCCATGGGAATGTCCAGTACCGATAACGGAGACCGTTTCAGAAACCAGAGACAGACGCGGCTCCGTATCGCACTGGAACACGACTGGGATGTCAATACTGCCGCACTTGACAATGTGATCTGGCGTCTTTCCTATTCCCCCCAGAAACGTTCCCTTTCCGATCGTCGCTGGTACCGGAACACACGCACAAACCAGAACTTCCATGTCTCGGGAAATACGGACTACAGCCAGAATTTTTATCAGGCCGATATCCAGTTCACGTCCAGCTTCGATCTCGATGCCACGAAACACAAACTGACTTACGGTTTCCAGGGCGACAAAACCGATACCAATTACTACAACAAGAGCGTTACCGATAACCTGACGCTGGGTACCTCGACCACGACTATTGGTGGCGGCAGCAATTTCGCCGACGCAGAGACGATTCGTGCCGACCTGTATCTTCAGGACGAAATCAAATTGTTCAACGACCGCTTCAAAGTCATTCCGGGTATTCGCCATGCATACTACTCCCTCGATCCGACTCCCCAAAAAGGTTACAACCTCATCGAAGGCAGCGAACCCCGCAAGATCAGTGAAACAAAATGGCTGCCCCAGCTAGGTACGCTTCTCAAGCTGAATGATCAGTACTCCGTTTATGCCCGTTACGCTGAAGGCTTCAAGATGCCGACAGCCGAACAGCTTTACACGTCCTACGACATGGGCATCATACAACTCGTTCCAAATCCCGATCTGAAACCGGAAGAAGTCAAATCGTTCGATATCGGATTCAGGGGACAATTCAATAAAGGCTGGTTCTCGATCGGCACATTTTACAGTGATTACACCAATTTCATTCTCAGCCGCCAACAGATCGGCAATGAACCCAAATATACCTACAAGAATGTCGATAAAGTCAAACTTTACGGTATTGAAGCCTCTGCCGAATGGCAGGTTGCCCGAAACTGGACTTTAAACGGTAGTGCCGTTTACCAGTACGGCAAACAAACCAGCGACAACAGCCATGAATATGTTCCTTTCGACGGTGCGTCCCCTTTGTCGGCGGTATTGGGCGTAACTTATGAAATACCGAAATACGGCGTCACAACCCAACTGTTCGGAACTTTCACTCACGGAATCGACCGGGTCAGCGACAACGATTACTACAAACCAGGCGGATACGCCCTGTTCGACGGCTACGTCAACTGGCAAATCGACAAGACATTCCGTCTGACCGCATCGGTACTGAACATCCTGAACCGCCGCTACTTCGACAGCTCCGCCGCCACTATGGAAAACCATCCCTCCAATCCGGCCACGATCTACACCAATCCACTGGAACTGCATACCGGTCCTGGCCGCACATTCGCCGTCAGCCTTTCGGCAAACTTTTGATGGAGACAACATGACTGAAACAATCAAACCGCCATTCATTGCACATCCGCGTGCAACCTGGATTGATCCTGTTTCCGGAAAAATCCTGCCCTTCAAACAGCTGATGCATGAAATGGCAACCAGGTCCATCGTCATGCTGGGCGAAACACACGATATCGCCGAAATCCATCGCTGGCAATTGCATGTGGCTGCAACGCTTTATGCATTGCGCCCGAATATGATGATGGGTTTCGAAATGTTTCCGCGCCGTCTTCAACCCGTCCTCGACGAATGGGTAGACGGCCGGCTCAATACGAAAACATTCCTCAAAAAATCCGAATGGCTCGATGTGTGGGGATTCCCGGCCAAAATTTACCTGCCGCTTTTCCACTTCTGTCGCCAGCAGAAAATCAGAATGCTGGCTCTGAACTGCTATCGTGAACTGGTTTCCCGTGTTGGAAAGCTGGGATGGGATGCCATTCCCGAAGCCGAACGGGATGGCCTGACACCTGCTGCCCCGGCCACCTGGGCATACCATGCCTATCTGGCCAGTTACGGCAATCGTCGGAAAAAGGGCAGTATGCCTGCGTCTGACCGCGAGCGCTTCATGCGTGCCATGCAAACCTGGGACAGGGCATTTGCCTGCAATATGGTTCATGCTCTCAATGAAATACCGTCAGGCAAGCAAAAACCGCTCGTCATCGGCATTATCGGTCGAGGCCATCTTGAATATGGCTATGGCACCCCTTATCAGCTAGCCGATCTCGGCATCATCGACACAGCCGTATTGTTGACTTCGGACAAACCGAAATGGCAACCGAAACCCGGCCGAAAAATGGCTGACGCCATTTTCCGGATCGATATGCCGGAACCCCGCGCAACCAGGATCGTCATGCAAAAAAGCCGTGAAAGCAAAAAAACGCAAAATGAATAACACGTTAAAACGTATCGCAGCCCTAGCCTCCCTCTGCATCAAGGGACCGGGAGGCAAAACCGGTATCCTTTACTGTTTCATTGTACTAGCCTTGAATCTCGTCGAAATCCAGCTTGCCCTCAAGATGATCAACTGGAACAAGGACTTCTACAATGCACTGGAAAAATACGATGCACGGACTGCCTTGTGGCAAATCGGAATTTTCGGCCTTATCACACTGGCTGGCGCCTCGCAATTTCTGATTGCCTCCTATATCCGGCAACTCGTCCAGATCCGCTGGAGAACCACACTGACCCAGGCTTCACTGGAACGCTGGTTTTCCAACAAGGCCTTCTGGCACCTGAACACGGATGAAAACTCGCCGCTAGACAATCCCGACCAACGAATATCGGAAGATTGCCGGATCTTCGTTGACCGGCTGACCGGAAAAGGTCTTGATCTCTTTACCGGCCTTGTCGGTCTGACGACCTATTCCGCCCTGTTGTGGAAACTGTCTGCTTTCCCGATCGCTTTCACCTTCTTCGGAACGAATATCGTTATCGAACATTACCTTGTCTGGACAGCACCCGTATACGTTCTGATCTCCAGTGGGCTGACCCACTGGATGGGAGCACCGCTCATGAAACTGAATCTCATTCAACAGCACAGGGAAGCCGATATGCGTTTCGCATTGGTCCGCCTGCGTGAATCCAAGGAAGCGGTCGCTCTGGAAAACGGTGAAAAAGCAGAACGCGAAATTATCGACAGGCGCTACAAACGCATCCTCGAAAACTGGCGTCACCGTATCAACCGGGAATTCATTCTCGGCATATTCACCCGACCATACTACATGACTGTTCTGCGCATCCCGTTATTTCTGGCATTTCCGGCTTATCTGACGGGTTATGTCGCTCTGGGTGGGCTGATGCAACTCGGATCGGCATTCACCCGTCTGGTAACTACTCTCTCGTGGTTCATTTTTTCCTACAAGGAACTGGCTGAACTGTCCGCCACCGCCAACCGTCTGGCCTCCTTCATGAGTCAGGCTGAAGCCATCGGCAAGCAACCCTCGTCTCTCGCTAAAATTACTTCGCCGGATAACAAGCTCCACATCCGCGACCTAACTGTCCGTAATCCATCCGGACAGAACCTGCTTCATATTCCCGAACTGATTGTCAGGCCCGGTGAGGCCGTCTGGATTGATGGGCCATCCGGCATTGGCAAATCGACATTGCTGAAAGCACTCTCAGGAATCTGGCCGCACTGTGCCGGACAGGTGGCATTGCCTTCCGGAAAAACGCTTTTTCTGCCACAGAAAGCCTATTTGCCGCTCGGCAATCTGGCCGAATGCGTTACCTACCCGGACAAGCCCGACCATCCGGAACACATTCGCCAGTTACTGAAAAACGTCGGATTGACCTGCCCCCGCCATGAAGCCCAACTCGAACAGGCCGGCGAAATTGGCAACGATTACCGTTTATCCGGCGGCGAACAGCAACGACTCATGATCGCCCGCATTCTGGCGATACGGCCCGAATGGGTCTTCCTGGACGAAGCAACCAGTTCGCTCGACGTACAGGCGGAAGAAGAACTCTATCGTCTGCTGCGGACCTCCCTTCCGGAAACCGGGGTCATCGTGATTGCCCATCGCGAACCCAAAGGACTTGGCGAATACCGCCATATCGACCTCTGGAAAAAATACCGCCCCCCGATGCATGATGAACCGGCTTTCGCCGCGGCCTGATGATCGGTCAACAAAAACCGGCTTTTCAAATATGTCCTGCCATCAGGTGAAACCGGCCAGATTGGCCGGTTCAGGCCGGCTTTCACGATCTGTTCTTTCTGCACCATGCGCTTCTCTCATGGTTCCATTCATTTTAATGATGTATTTCAGGCCATATCAGACCGATGGTTTTATCGAGACGGCCCAGCGGAAAAGGCCTGGTTTTCGCCGCAAACATTCCCACAGTGGAAAATTTTACGGTATCGAACCAACCGCATATTCCCCTTCAAAGACTGACACGGCATGCCCTGCCGTCTGTGAAGCGTTTGACACAGAAAAGAGAAGAGATGTTTTTGGTACAAGATCGCCGCCATCCGCTCCTTATATCCTCTTCCTGAATGACGAGGTTTTACGGAACTTTCAATAAACCACATCCCCGTTATTCCGGACGACCTGCTTTCTGTCCGTACCAACCTTGACATCAATACTGGAAACCAATAATAGAAACTTCACAAACAAACGGAAAAAATGCAAACGGAACGACCATCCGGCCTGATTTACCTGATACAGTATGCAAAACAAGGAACTCCGGTATGAAGAACGATTGGGACAGGAAAACCTGCTTCCACTCATTTTCAAAATGGCACTGCCGGCCATCACCGCACAATTCGTCAATTTGCTTTATAACCTGGTGGACCGGATCTACATCGGCCACATTCCCGACATCGGAACGAAAGCGTTGGCCGGCATTGGTGTAACGACATCCGTCACCATACTGATTTCCTCCTTTTCCGCTATTGTCGCAGGAGGCGGCGCACCACTGGCCGCCATTGCACTGGGGCGGGGAAACCGCGAACGTGCCGGCAAGATCCTGGGTAACGGATTCTTCCTGCTGATCTTCTTCACCCTGATCACATCGTCCATTGCTTATACATACATGGAGCCGATCCTGCTTTTCACAGGAGCATCCGAAAACACGCTTTCTTACGCCAGAGATTATTTGTCCATCTATCTTCTTGGGACGCTTTTCGTCGAACTGTCCACAGGATTGAATACATTCATCAATATACAGGGACGTCCGACCATCAGCATGTATGCTGTACTGACAGGCGCCATACTGAATATCATACTGGATCCCATCTTTATATTCTGGCTGGATTTCGGTGTGAAAGGCGCCGCCATCGCCACCGTCCTTGCACAGGCAGGCAGTGCTACATGTGTCATCGGTTTTCTGTGTTCGAACCGTGCCTCGCTCCCTCTGGAAAAACGATATATGAAACCTGACCTGAGGATCATTGCAAGTATCGCTGCACTGGGCATCTCTCCATTCGTCATGTCCAGCACGGAAAGCCTGGTCGGTTTCGTACTGAACAGCAATCTGAAAATATATGGCGATATTTACGTCAGTGCCCTCACGATCCTGCAAAGCGCCATGCAGATTGCCAGTGTCCCTCTGGTCGGTTTTGCACAGGGTTTCGTTCCGGTTGCCAGTTACAACTACGGCCGCGGCAATACACAACGAGTGAAAAACTGTGCCGGCATTGCCCTTGTCATCATGTTTTCATTCAATCTGGCACTCATTCTGGTCATGATGCTTTTCCCAGACACCATAGCACGGGCATTCACCAGCGATACCCGACTAATTGATACCGTCAGCTGGACCATGCCCGTCTTTCTGGGTGGCATGACCATTTTCGGTTTGCAACGGGCTTGCCAGAACATGTTCGTCGCGTTGGGACAGGCCAGAATTTCCATCTTCATTGCCTTGCTTCGCAAGATCATCCTGTTGATTCCGCTCGCCCTGTTGCTGTCCCGGATCATGGGCGTTACAGGCATATACGCAGCCGAGGCCATCGCAGACGGAACAGCGGCCATTTGTTGCACACTGATCTTTATCTGGCAATTTCCCCGAATACTTCGAAAACCGATCCTGCTACAGAAACCAATGAAATAATACCGATCCACTTGATCCAGACCATTTTGCATGAAACAATCCATATCCGCTATTACCATGCAATTCAAACCGGCAACTGTCCGCCGCTGACCCGTTCAATACCGGCGAGATCCCTCCAGCTCTGAACCTGCACATATCCTTTGGCCGCCAGTCTTCTTCTGACAGTGCCGGATTGATCATAGCCATGTTCCATCAACAGCCATCCTCCTCTTCTCAACCAGGCAGGTGCCTGCCCAATCAGAATATCCAGCGCCGAAAGGCCATCGGCATAGTCAGTCAGTGCCGAAAGCGGTTCAAACCGTAAGTCGCCTTTTTGCAAATGCTCATCCCCGGAACGAATATAGGGTGGATTGGATACAATCAGATCGAAACGTTCGCCCGCTTCGAATACATCAAACCAGCTTCCCTGCAAAAAACGGACAGACTGACCATTTTTCAGATTGAAATCGGCATTTTTGCGGGCAACATCGAGTGCCTTTCCAGAAATATCTGTCGCCCATATCTCTGCATCGGAACGCATGGCTGCCACGGAAACAGCAATGGCGCCCGATCCGGTTCCCAGATCGGCCAGTTTGCCATGATCAGGCAACCGCTCCAGTACCAGATCGACTAGCAGTTCCGTTTCAGGTCTTGGGATGAGTACATCCGGAGTCACAGAAAAAGGCAATCCGTAGAATTCCCTGAAACCGACGATATAGGCGACAGGTTCTCCCGCCAGCCGTCTTGAAAGGATGCCGGACACCGCATATGCCTGTTCTTCCGTCAGTTCATGATCAGAACAGGTGATCAGCTGTACCCGTGTGAAACCGATAGCATGCTCCAGCAGAATGCGCAACTCGGACGGATCCATCCGCACGGAAGAAAAAAGGGACTGGATCGTCATGCCTGCACGAACAGACCACCTGTCATTTGCACCGGATACATTGTCTGATGTCACTGGTTTACCCACGACGCATGATTCCTGCAAAAACAACCGCGAAAACAAAAAACCAGACCAGTGACCATTGAGGAGGAGTCAACCCAAGAATCGGTTCAAGAATGTCACCGCACAGACTGTCCGAACGAAACAGAAGAGGCATCCACTTCGCAGTCCACAAACTGTTGATCGCAATTTCCATCGGATCGCGACCGCACTGAATGGCAGGATGTGTGATGGTCCATAACTGATACGCGGCACATCCCATTCCCGCCAGTGAAGAAAGAAATGCAGCAAAAGCACTGATCCGGATTTTTCCCGAAACAAGGCCCAGCACACAAAAGAATCCGGTAACAATGAATGCATACCGCTGCAACACACAAAGCGGACATGGCAATATTTTCCAGAAAAGCTGAAGATAAAGCGCAAACAGGATAAACCCTGTACAAAGCAGAAAAATGGCTATCAGAACATGTCGGGATTTCATAACCGATTTATACAACCCTGTGGCAAATCCGGCAACCGCCTCCATCCGCTTCCGGAACAAAAAACGCTCACAAATCTGATTTCAGGCAAATTCAAACACTCTCGGCCATTTCTGCCAGCAATTCGGCACGGTATTCCGCTGCCAATGCATTGACCAGCTCATCCAGATCACCATCCATGATGAATTCCAGTTTGTAGAGGGTCAGATTGATACGATGGTCCGTCACCCTTCCCTGTGGGTAATTGTATGTGCGGATACGTTCACTGCGATCCCCCGATCCGATCAGGCTCTTGCGGGTGGCAGCTTCCTTGGCCTGCTGTTCCTGCAACTGTTTGTCCTTGATACGGGCAGCAAGCACCAGCATGGCCTGTGCCTTGTTCTTGTGCTGGCTGCGGTCATCCTGGCATTCCACCACAATACCGGTCGGCAAATGGGTGATGCGGACAGCCGAATCCGTCTTATTGATATGCTGGCCGCCGGCGCCCGATGCACGGAATGTGTCGACCCTGATATCGGCCGGGTTAATATGCACATCACTGACATCTTCCGCTTCCGGCATGACAGCGACTGTACAGGCCGATGTATGGATACGACCCTGCGTTTCAGTGACCGGAACCCGCTGTACCCGATGACCACCCGACTCGAACCTGAGTCTGGAATAAACATCCTTGCCGACAAGACGGACAATAACTTCGCGATACCCCCCCAGCTCAGACATTGAAGCGGATATAATTTCCGCCTTCCAGCGGTTCTTTTCCGCAAAACGCGTGTACATCCTGAGCAGATCGCCGGCAAACAGTGCGGATTCATCTCCTCCTGTTCCGGCCCGGATTTCGAGAAAAATATTTTTGCCGTCGTTTGGATCCTTCGGCAACAGCATGACTTGCAAATCGCCCTCGATTCTCGCTATCTTTTCTTCCGCCTCGCCGATTTCCTGCTGGGCGAATTCCTTCATTTCCGGATCGGAAAGCATATCCCTGGCCGTTTCAATATCCTGCTCGACCTGGCTGAAATCCCTGTATAGCGCCACTACCGGCGACAGTTCCGCATGTTCACGACTGAGCTTGCGGAAATTTTCCTGATCCGACACCACTTCAGGCTGCATCAGCAATTCATCGATTTCAGTCAGACGATCGGCCAGATGTTCCAGTTTGGCCAGCATTGAAGGTTGCATGGTCACGCAAAAGTTATATCAAAAGTACAAAAACGGATATTATAACGTGAACCATCTGCCCGTTTATCGCAAACAAGACCTCTATTATAAAAAACTTCGGTCAACTCTGGCATATCCGGTTTCGCAAACGGCATGTGCGCGTTCCAGCCATCGTCGCCAGTCCTGTATTTCTTCCGGAACAGGGATATTGAAATCCGGCATATGCCCCCCGCCACACACAACAAACAACCGGACAGTCATTCGGAATAACGCGAAAAGATGACGGCATTATCCAAAAGGTTTAAGATGACTTTGTATTTCGCAGCAGCAAAATGAATTGAACAGTCTTGTTCTCTGTTTCACAAAATATCGGTATGTTGTGTCTTTTTTATCATCTCTTCCACATTCTTTTCCGGCACCATGCGCCCATTCCCCCCTGTTTAGTTCCCGTAAAATCTGCTGGAAAGTCCTGTGAAGAGGACGACGAAGTAATTTTCTGGCCATAACATGGCGATGGCTCCGGTTGCAGGCAGATATTGCCGGTTTCTTGCAGTGGATATCATGTTTTTCCGTAACCCGTTTTCAGGACTTTTTCTCTCAAGTCTCCTTGCCTTGCCGTTTCTGCCGGCCAACGCAGGGAATGTCGGTGCAAGC
>CAVKGJ010000125.1:0-6300 GCA_963655605.1 Oscillospiraceae bacterium | reverse complement strand
AAGCTGTACCCTGAAAGACAAACCGCTTTATGGACGTGTTCAGATTGTCGATGCCTTTCCCGATTTCAGGGTTCAGGTGGTGAATGCATTTCCCGATCTCAGGGTGCAAACAGTCAATGCTTTTGCCGACAGCTGCGGCAGGTGGCAATACGTGAACAGTTTTCCAGACTTCAAAATCCAGTTCGTAAATGCATTTCCCGACCTTCGCATCCAGTACGTGGATGCGTTTCCCGGAATCTAAACCTGTTTTTCATGACCGGGAGATTTTGTTGCACTATATCAAACAGGTTTCCTTTCCGGCAGATACAGTCGATTTTCCTGCAACCCGGCCGCTCGTCCGGCCTGAAGAGAATATCGCATGAACCCTGAAATCCGATCTTCCGCACCTGCCCTGAAAGGAGTCGGCGGCTGGTTGCTGCTGCTGATAGTGATGCTGGCGGGTTATACGCCTGTCATGGGCTTCAGGAACCTTTATTACGATTTCATCGTTTCCTCACGGGTATTGCCGGCACTGGAAACGAATCCGGCCTGGGTACAGTACCGGATGGCTGCCTGGATCATCTTCGGAATCATGTGCTTTTTCTGTTTTGCCGCCGGTTATGCACTCTGGCGCATCAAAAAACCGATAACCATCCAGCTGACCATCGGCGTGATCTGGCTGGTGGGGCCGTTTATCCCGGTCATCCAGGCAGCAGCCGCTTCTGCCATTTTCCACTTCGATTTCACCCAGACGATCAAACCATTTTATATCGTAACGGCCACTTCTGCCGTCCAGTGCGCGATATGGACCGGCTATCTGCTCCGGTCGGTCCGTGTCAAAAACACTTATTATGCCAACGGATCCGGCTCAGAAACCGGAAAATGACTGGTGTGTTTCTTCCCTGATATAGGTATTCTTGACCCTTTTTGAGCGAAGCAGGTAAGCTGTCCAGATTCCCGCAAAGAAAAGCGAGCGGGACAGGCTGCCTAGAATGTCCACAACCGTTCCGGACATGGCCGAACCGAAATTCACAAAAAGATACGCCGCGATGACAACGGTCGCAAATGGCCCGATAAGCCAGATGGAAATAATGGCTTCCTTCACCGATTTCCAGACGCGGGTTTTCCAGAGGCGGTAGCCGGCACCGATACTGATGACGCAACAGACGAGGACGACTCCCCAGCCGAACCATTTGTACTGGACGAAAGCGGGTATTTGCAGCAATGCCGGATTTTCATGTTCCACCCGGCCGAATTCGGAAGCCACCATGACAACGTTGATCAATGGATGCAATACGGTCAGGATAACAATCAGAAAGGCAAGCCAGCCTCCAATACCTTTGGGAGCATCGGGAAACGGATCTCCACTTCTGTTTTCGCAAACCGGTTCGCTGTTTTCCATACGTTTTTTCTCCATGATGCAAACGGATACACCGGCAAATCCGGTCGTCCTCCTAATCGTCCATGCGTTCACTATACTTGTAAATTTCCCTGACCTTCTGCGATCTGCCAAGCCATGTCGTCCATCCCAGTGCCCAGAGCAGGGATTTCGCCATCGGCAACAGAACGAACCCGAAAATCCCAAAGCCCGATATACTGACAAAAAACAGGCAATAGACAGCATGTAACAACAGGACCTGCAACGGCCCTGTCAGCCAGAACATCCATCTTGCGAACCGGATGGATTCCCATTCCCGTTTCTCTCCGAGACGGTAACCTGTATAAAGACTGACCAGTGAGCAGAATATCACGATGCACCAGCCATAACCGGTATAAAAGCTGAAAATGTCCGGATACATCCAGACAATCCCTTCCTTTTCATACATCTCGATCCGTGCCACGAAAGAGCATGTATCCAGCAATGGATTTCCGAACATGAACAGCAAGATCAGAAAAAGCAGCCAAACAGGCTCCTGATCCATCTTTTTCCGGAAATCGTCTTCTGCCGATGCAGAAGGTTTTTCCTGTCCGTTACTGTATGGTAATAAAGGGATGTCCTGTTCTTTCATTATCAGGGACCGTTACCATGGCAGATATCTCCGCCCTGTTCCGGTTCGCGTACGGCCGGTACTCCGGTATTTCCAGAAATACCGGCGGCATGAATCCGTATTTTGTCGTTCAGCCACACCAAAATCCGTGACGAACCTGTCAATGATACCGTATCTCATCGGAAAAACAGCCGGATGAGCCAGAAAAAACGGGCAGTTTTACCCAGAAAAAACGGCAGACGGATTCATTGAATGACTGGCATGAGCGGTATTCCGGAATTTTGTTTTTTCATGAAAGCAGGAAGAATGAACGCTGCCAGCTTATCCGCTTGCAGGGCGGAGGGGACCATCCCATCCCCCCCACAATATCTCCCCTATGAGGTCTTTCAAACAACCTGCTTTTTCGGCAACTCAGGTCTGGTTGCCGCTTCCGCGGGAAAACCTTGCAGGATATTCCATTTCCGTTTTCATTAATGAGAGAGAAGGCAGGGAAGCTATCTGGTTGCAATCATTCCCTGCCTTCAATCCATTAAAAACCGGTTGTCCCATCCGGTTGCTCCGGGCAATCATTCTGCCAGAAAATACGTTGGTGAAAACACATCTTCCTGCTTTCTGCCCGGTTTCCCTTCAGGTCTGACCAGCGGACATGATTTTATCGCCTGTTTCTCCAGCCAGCCAACAAACTTTTACCGGAAAATCCGTTTCGGTACCTTTTCCGTTGCCTGTTCCGCTTTTTCCTGTCGTTTCCGCTACAAGAAGCTCCGGTTCCGGACGGCAATGCACCCTGCCCGCCTTTCTTTCCACCCATCCCCTCCCGCATACAACGGGGCGTGGCCATCAGGTTCCTTCCGCCTATGCCGCGCGCTCGGGAAAACCGACCTGTAACCTGACGGTATGACTTCCGCGACAGGCCGGTCGCGATGGGACTAGTATCCCTGCGGGGTTGCATCCACAATGCCTTTGACCCAGAGTTGCCTTCGACATCCAGACATGCGATCAGGGGAACCTTCGATCCTTGTCCATACTTTCACGCTGATGACCTGAGCGTCATTGTCCTGCAGGGCGATCTGCATGTTTCCGGTCATATGATAGGTTTCATGGATTGGCAGGCGGATATCGGTTGCGGCGATTTCGATGCTGCCATTGGTCATCCGGACACGGGACGGACTAATTGTCATCATCGGACACGGTCATGCCAGTTATACCAACATTCCCGACGCCATCCACAAGGAATCTCCGGAAAACGCTGCCGACCGTACCCGTCACATCACAGCCGATCGTTTCACCTTTCACTGCGGCCACTGCACCGGTGAAAACACACTGCAATATTTCAGGAAATCGCTGAAAGAAAAAGCCGTCGCTCCTCTGGGAGTGGGAAGGGAGCTTGAATTCTGAAAACTTTTCCTGTCGGACCGGAGCAAACCAGCGAAAAAACAAGACATCCATCCGCAAGAAGAATAACCCGAACTTGACCATCCTGTATGAACGGCTACACGCTTTCTTGTTTGAAACACATCGGAACCTGGTCAAAACCGTCATTCCCGATCGGTAAAATACCTGCCTGTTTTTCCATCCGTCCATTCACGTTTTATGCGTGAAACAATTTTGATGTCTGTTAATACTCATTAACGGACATTGCACTTGTCTCTCAAGTCCAGAATATCCCTTGTCTAAAGCGACATAAGACCTTTTCATTTTATGCGGTATCCGGTGTCCTGTCCATATCTGTTTTTATGGAAAATCGCCGCTCAACCTGCAAGAAGCCAAATAAAACAACGAGTTAATACACGCAGATTCATCTTTTAACGAGTATTAACGGCTCTTTTAATGAGTATTAATGGACGTTTAAGTGTATTAACCGGCTATTTGTCCCGTCCGTTTTCAACCGTCAACAGTACAGCATTTTGAATGGACACATTGGTAACGAGGCCATTTTTGCCGCCCAGAGAGGAATTCATGGAAAGGGTTTCCCATATTTTCGATCGGGATGTCCTGACCAATCAGGGGCCTTATGTTCTTGAATTGGAGTCCGTTTTGCGTCGGTTTCTCGATGTCCCTTTTTTTCATTTCGTGACGAATGGCACGACGGCTCTTCAACTGGCTCTCCGCTCCTGTGATGTGTCCGAGGGAGAAGTGATTACCACTCCTTTCTCTTATGTCGCTACGGTCTCTTCCATTCTCTGGGAACGCTGTTCTCCTGTTTTTGTGGATGTCGAACCCCGTTTTTTCACGATGAATCCCGATCTTCTCGAACAGGCCATCACACCGAATACCAAGGCCGTTTTGCCTGTCCATGTTTTCGGCCATGCCTGTGATACGGAGGCTATCGAAAAGGTCGCTTCCCGTTACGGTCTCAAGGTGATTTATGACGCCGCCCATGCTTTCGGGGTCTCTTATAAGAGGAAGTCTCTTGTCTCTTACGGCAATGTTTCGACTTTGTCTTTTCATGCGACGAAGTGGTTTCATACGATTGAGGGCGGCGGGATTGTCGTTCATGATCCTCTTTTGTCTGACCGGCTTGAGTTGATGAAGCGGTTCGGTCATGACGGGGACGAGTATGTCTGTCTCGGAATCAATGCCAAACAGGATGAGTTCAATGCGGCTATGGGTCTGTGCAATTTCCGATATCTGCCGTCCTGTCTCGCCGAACGACGGATTTTGTGCGAGTTGTATGATTCCCTTCTAGACGGCGTTGTTTATCATCCTCCCATCCAGCCAGATGTTGTCCGCAATTACGCTTATTATCCGGTCCTTTTTCCTGATGAAGATTCTCTTTTGCGGGTGTTTGACCGCTTGCAGGATATCCGGGTTTTCCCCAGACGGTATTTCAATCGCCCCCTCAATACGCTTCCTTATCTGGATTCACGGACTTCTTGCCCGGTCTCCGAAAACATCTCTTCCCGTATCGCTTGCCTCCCCCTATTTTCAGGCCTCTCTCACGATACGGTACACCAAATCTGTCAGATTATTAATCAGTACGTTTGAAAACAGGAACATGAATATGAAATTGCTTTTTTATATATCCGGACTACAGAAACGAATTTCCTGTTTTCAGATATTTTCATTTTATGAGAACAAATATTAATTTTTTAAAAAAGATGTTATCGATACTTTTCTCGCAATAACTGAATTTGCCGAGATAAATACAATCAGGATGTATTCATGGATACCATCATCATGATTTATGAAAAAACAAGCAGGCTAGATTTATACATTAATAATTTTTGACCATTGACCAGAATCAGAAAAAATGAAAACCACAATCCAGGGAGTGAAAATACGCGGAATAAGTGCTGTTGTCCCGACACACATTTCCTATTTTGAGGACGAGCTGAAATTTTTCCCGTTCCCTGAAAAATCCTCTCGCAGGCTTGGAAAAGTCATGGGATTCAAACAGCACCGGATTGCCGACCCGAAAACAACTCCATGCGATCTGGCTTCCTATGCTCTGAACCATCTCTTTCACAAAGGCAGTCTCAATAAGCAGGACATGCAATGTCTCATCATCGTTTCGCAGCAGGCAGACCACCCCCTTCCCGGCAATTCAAAAGTCATTCATGGACAGCTTGGCCTTTCACGCGAAACGCATTGCATCGACATGTATGAAAACTGTACAGGTTTCATTTCCGGCCTCTTTTCCGCCTGTTCCATGATCGCGGGTGGAACGCTGGATGAAGTCGTTCTGGTCACAACAGATGCCGGCTCCTGTTACGCCAATATCAAGGATCGCAATACCTATCCTATCGGTGGCGATGCCGCCGGAGTTGCAGTCATTACCCGTAGCGACAATCCGGAAGACAAAATTTGTTTTTCTTTCAATCACGATGGCAGCCGCCGCAACGCATTGATCACACCGGCAGGTGGCATGCGTATGCCGTACAGTGAAGAAACCGCCAAAGTATTCCAGGATGAGATGGGAAATTTCCGTTCACTCAACAATATGTATATGGATGGTACGGCAGTATTCCAATTCGTCATGGAAGAAGTTCCGCCTTTTGTCGATGAAGCATGCGCATACGCCGGAGTGGAAAAAAAAGATGTCCATTATCACATCACGCACCAGCCCAACCGTTTCATGCTGGAAAAACTGGCAGATCTGATGGGGGTTTCCCGCGACATCCTGTTTAACAACATTGTGGAAAATTTCGGCAACTCTTCCCCCTCCACGATTCCGGTGAATATCGCCTTCAATCTCGGCCAGCGTTTGCTGACAGAAAAACATCCCGTCTGTTTTTCAGCTTTCGGAGCGGGACTCTCCCTGGCTGCCGCGATCTGCTCCCTGGGAAATCTGGAATTCTGCGATCTGATCGAAAATCCTGGAAATGGCGCGATC
>CAVKGJ010000124.1:0-9410 GCA_963655605.1 Oscillospiraceae bacterium | reverse complement strand
GTCAGTACCAGCCCTTCTCCGGTCAAATGATATTTCCCGTCCTTGTAGAATTCACTGGCTGCGCAGTCAAGACCAATGCAGACATCGGTTCCCGGAGTGTAACCGGCTTTTTCAATGGCAGTGAGAATCAGCCGGATGGCTTCTTCGTGATGAGCAACAGATGGGGCGAAACCGCCTTCATCACCGACAGAGGTCGTCAGCCCTTTTTCTTGCAGGATTTTTTTCAGGGTATGGAAAATTTCCGCACCACACCGGACTGCCGCAGAAAAGGTACGGACACCGACAGGAATGATCATGAATTCCTGGATGTTCAGGTTGTTGTCTGCATGGGCACCACCATTGATGATGTTCATCATCGGAACAGGCAGTTGCATGATGCCGGAACCACCAAAATAGCGATACAGCGGCAACCCCGCTTCTTCCGCAGCTGCCTTGGCGACAGCCATCGAAACCGCCAGCATGGCATTGGCGCCAAGACGGCTCTTGTTTTCGGTTCCATCCAGATCAATCAGTGTACGGTCTAGAAATGCCTGTTCGCTGGCATCCAGTCCGATAATCGCTTCGGCGATTTCGGTATTGATATGTTCGATGGCTTTCAATACACCTTTTCCGTTATAACGGTCAGTATCGCAGTCTCGCAATTCAATCGCTTCACGCGATCCTGTAGAGGCTCCGGAAGGAACTGCGGCACGTCCCATGACACCTGATTCCAGCAGGACATCGCATTCGACGGTCGGATTGCCACGGGAATCGAGAATTTCGCGTCCGATGAGGTCAACGATAGCGCTCATAAATTTCTCCCAAGCTAAATAACTGATACTTTTAAAAACCGAAATTCGACATATTACCCTGCTTGACGACTTTGTCCAACGCAACAAGCTGGGTCAACAGGTCTTTCATGCGGTCCAACGGAACGGCATTGGGGCCGTCTGATTTCGCTTCGGCCGGATTTGGATGCGTTTCCATGAAAAGTCCGGCCACACCGACAGCAATGGCGGCACGGGCTAGAACCGGCACGAATTCACGTTGTCCACCGGATGCGTCACCCAGTCCTCCTGGTAACTGAACCGAGTGAGTTGCGTCAAATACGACGGGACACCCTGTTTTGCGCATGATGGACAGGGAACGCATGTCAGAAACCAGATTGTTGTAACCGAACGATGCTCCCCGCTCACAGACCATGAAACTGTCTTCGGAAAGGTTAGCTTCCCTCGCCGCTTCCCTCGCCTTTTTCACGACATTTGTCATGTCATCCGGTGCGAGAAACTGTCCTTTCTTGATGTTGACGGGTTTTCCGGAACGAGCACAGGTCTGAATGAAATCCGTTTGCCGGCAAAGAAAAGCCGGAGTCTGCAGGACATCAACGACCTGTGCGACCGGACCGACTTCCTCTTCAGTATGAACGTCGGTCAATACCGGTACATCGAACTGTTTTCTGACGTCTGCCAGGATATCAAGCCCCTTTTCCATTCCAAGACCACGGAATGATGAGGAGGACGAACGGTTTGCCTTGTCATAGGATGATTTATAGATGAACGGAATCCCCAGTTCTGCCGTCATTTCTTTCAGCACTCCGGCTGTATCAATCGCCAGCTGGCGGGATTCGATCACACATGGACCGGCGATAAGAAAGAACGGTTTGTCCGGTCCGATTTCAAAACTGCAAAGTTTCATGCGTTTTTTCCTTTTGCTTCCCGGTGGGCAATTGCCGCCTTGATGAAAGCGGTAAAGAGCGGATGTCCGTCACGTGGCGTCGATTTGAATTCCGGATGGTACTGGACACCGATGAACCAGGGATGGGCATGCTCGCCGGTTCTGGGCAATTCCATGATTTCGCACAGTTTTTCTGTCGGCGTCATGGCGGAAACCACCAGTCCGGCCTGTTTCAGACGGTCAAGATACAGGTTGTTCGCTTCATAACGGTGACGATGGCGTTCGGTAACGACATTGCCATAGATTTCTGCAGCCAGTGTCCCGGGTTCGACTGCACAGGTCTGGGCACCGAGTCTCATGGTTCCGCCCAGATCGGAATTTTCATCGCGTTGTTCAATTTGTCCGGTACGGTTCTGCCATTCGGTAATCAGGGCGACAACCGGCTGGTCGGTATCCGGATCGAATTCCGTCGAATTGGCATGTGGCAAACCGGCAATGTGGCGTGCGAATTCGATCAGCGCTACCTGCATGCCGAGACAGATGCCTAGATAGGGTATCTTGTGTTCACGGGCATATTGTGCAGTCGCGATCTTGCCTTCCACTCCGCGTTTGCCGAATCCGCCCGGAACGAGGATGGCGTCATATTTGGCCAGATGACCGGTTCCTTTCGATTCGATTTCTTCCGAATCAAGAAAGTCGATATTGACCTTGCAACCGGTATGGATACCGGCATGGCGAATCGCCTCAATCAGGGATTTGTAGGATTCGGTCAGATCGACATATTTTCCGACCATACAGATCGAGACTTCCTTTTTGGGATGTTCGAGCGCATAAACCAGTTTGCTCCACATAGACAGATTCGCGGGCGGCGGATTGAGTCCCAGTTTATCGCATACGATGGCATCCAGTCCCTGGTCATGGAGCATTTGGGGAATCTTGTAAATGGTGTCGGCATCCCAGACGGAAATGACAGCGTCTTCGCGTACATTGGAAAACAGGGATATTTTGGCACGTTCATCTTCCGGAATCGGCCGGTCGGCACGGCAGAGCAATGCATCAGGATAAATACCGATTTCGCGCAGCTTCTGGACGCTGTGCTGAGTCGGCTTCGTTTTCAGTTCACCGGCAGAGGCGATATAGGGAACCAGTGTCAGATGGATGAAAACCGTTGAATTCTTTTCGGCGCGAAGACTCAGCTGGCGTGCCGCTTCCAGAAACGGAAGCGATTCGATGTCACCGACGGTACCACCGATTTCAACCAGCGCAACATCATAGCCCTTGGCGCCACGATGAATGAAGTTCTGGATTTCATTGGTAATATGGGGAATGACCTGAACGGTCTTGCCCAAATACTCGCCGCGCCGTTCCTTGCGGATGACGGATTCATAAATCTGTCCCGTGGTGAAGTTGTTCACCTTGTGCATCCGGGTGGAGATGAATCGTTCGTAATGGCCCAGATCGAGATCGGTTTCCGCACCATCGTCGGTCACGAAAACTTCACCGTGCTGAAACGGGCTCATGGTACCGGGATCCACGTTGATGTACGGGTCCAGCTTGATCATGGTAACTTTCAGACCGCGCGATTCAAGAATGGCGGCAAGAGATGCAGCGGCGATCCCCTTACCGAGGGATGAGACGACACCACCTGTGACAAATACAAATTTGGTCATTACAGAAAGTGCTCAGGGCACGTAGCGGGAAATCCAAATTATAACTTAAAAAAACTAGTGGAATAAGTCATTGTCCCGATGAAAAAAGGACAGAATATATTAGCTGGTTTTTGTCTGTAGCAGGTAAAAACGGTTCTGTACGGAGAACTGGCGGCATACTCCCCCGCAGCATGTATGCAGAATATCGTCTGTTGTTTATATGCAAGTGACCGGAATAGCTGCTGCCGGATAAAAAACGAAGCTCGTCTCGCTCTATGGTCAAAAGAAATGAATTTTTTATATTCGATACTTTAAAAATGCAACTTAATTTGTTGTTTTTTTATTACTTTCAAGTAACGAAACCAGTCGCGGTATAGATGACAGGGCATTGCGGCTGGTCTGCATGGCCAGTTCTTCAGGAGAAGTGTCACGCAGTCCGGCAATCAGTTCACCGATACGCGGCAATTCCAGCGGACTGTTTTCTTTTTTGTTTTTCCATGCAGGTGGTAAATCGGGGGAATCAGTTTCGACAACCATGGCATCGATCGGCAATGCGGCGGCCAGTTTGCGGAGCTGATGTGCACGCTCATATGTGACAGTTCCGCAAAAACTGATTTTGATTCCCAGATCGATAAAAGCCTCAGCCTGCTGGAAACTGCCGTTGAAAGCGTGAGCAATTCCCAGATGAACATTATGGCGACGAAGATGCTTCAAAATGGTATCGACGGAACGCCGGGTGTGCAGTAAAACGGGCAACCCGTATTTTCGTGCCATTTTCAGTTGTTCGGACAAGAAATATTCCTGTTTTTCGCGTATGGGCGATTGGGCCAGATCCGGAACATAAAAATCGAGGCCGATTTCGCCAATGGCAACCAACCGGGAATCGGACATCCCTTTTTCAAGGGTCTTGTCGAGTATGAGCAGATCGTCTTCCGGACTGCTTGCTACATACATGGGATGGATTCCCAGCGCATATGAACAGTTGTCACACGTATGTGCCAGTGCGGCAACCTGCTCGAAATTTATACTTTTAACGGCAGGAATGACAATCTGTCCGATGCCCAGTTTTTCGGCTTCACTGGCAATACGGCTTTCATGTCCCGCAAATTCGGGAGCATCAAGATGACAATGGGTGTCGATCCACATAACCGGAAATGATAAAAGAAAAAATCGCAGAATAATTTATATTATTCCAGACATTTTTGCAGTCCTTTTTCCGACATGCGGTAAATTTTATCGCACCGTCTGGCGAGTTCCATATCATGGGTGACGATGACAAATGCGGTTTTGAGCGTTGTGGACAGCTCCAGCATAAGATCGAAAATCTGTTGCGCGGTCGTACGGTCCAGATTGCCGGTCGGTTCATCTGCCAGAACGCACGCAGGATGGGTGACAAGCGCTCTGGCAAGTGCGACACGCTGACGTTCTCCGCCTGAAAGTTCACCGGGAATGTGAATGGCACGTTTTTCAAGTCCGACACGTGCAAGAATCCTGCGAGCGGCTTCGTGAGCCACTGCTCTTTTTTCCCGGCGGATCATCAGCGGCATGGCAACATTGTCCAGTGCGGAAAACTCGGGAAGCAAGTGATGGAACTGGTAAACGAATCCCAGTGCATGGTTGCGCAATTCGCCGCGTTGCATTTCATTCAGGATAGCAAGTTTGCGGCCCTGCAGGGTAACTGAACCGGCTGTCGGAATATCCAGACCGCCCAGCAGGTGCAGCAGTGTCGACTTTCCGGAACCGGAAGCACCAACAATGGCGATACGTTCCCCTTCCCTTACTTCAAAATCAATACCGTTCAGTACTTCGACAGCATATGCACCCTGTCGGAAAGTTTTGCACAATCCTTCGCACGACAAAACCGTTTCATTCATAGCGCAGTGCCTCCGCAGGATTGACTTTGGCGGCATTCCAGCTGGGATAGAGTGTCGCCAGAAATGACAGGACAATGGACGATCCGCCGATTACCAGCACGTCCGTCCACCGCAAGTCCGATGGCAACGAGCTGACCAGATAGATATCTTTTGGCAGGAACTGAAAACCGAACAGGCGTTCGATAAAAGGTACGATGACATCAATGTTGACTGCAACAAGAATGCCGAATCCTGTACCAATCAGCGTGCCGAAAATGCCTGCCAACGCACCCTGTATCATGAAGATTTTCATGATCGAACGAGGAGATGCGCCCAGCGTTCGCAGAATGGCGATGTCCGCCTGTTTTTCCGTCACGGTCATCACTAGGGTGGAAACCAAGTTGAACGTGGCAACGGCAATGATCAGCATGAGGATGATGAACATCATTTTCTTTTCGGTCTGAACGGCTGCGAACCAGTTACGGTTCTGTTTTGACCAGTCACGTACGATGACATCATCGTCCGAGAGCAGCAGTCCAAGTTCACGTGCTACTTGAGGAGCATCCTGCATATCATTGATCTGAATACGCAATCCTGTCGGCGAATTGGTTCGAAATATACGCATCGCATCTTCCATATTGACAAATGCCAGTGTGGAATCAAATTCGAAATGGCCGGCCTCGAAAATGCCGGTGACAGTAAATTGTTTCAGACGCGGCAGGATGCCGGCTGGTGTCACCTGTCCTTGTGGGATGATGACGGTCAGTCTGTCGCCGGGACTGATGCGCAGAACACGGGCCAGTTCCTTGCCGATGGCGATATTGAACGATCCCGGTTGCAAATCCCCCAGTTTGCCTGCTTTGAACTGGCGGGCGATTTCCGAGACATTGGGCTCTTCTTCCGGTTCGATACCACGCATAATGACACCACGCATCAGATTGTTGCGTGTGGCGAGAGCCTGCCCTATGACATAAGGTGCCGTACCGGTCACTTCCGGATTTTCCCGGACTTTTTCCGCTGTTTTTTGCCAGTCGGGAAGCGAACCGTAAATATCCTGGACTTCGATATGAGGCAGAACGGACAGCATGCGATCACGGACTTCCTTCTGGAAGCCATTCATGACGGACAGGACAATAATCAGCGCCGCGACACCCAATGCGATACCAGTCATGGAAATTAGTGAGATAAAGGAAATGAAGCGGTTGCGGTCACTGCGTTTTCCGGAACGGATGTAACGCAGGCCGACCAGCCATTCGAAAGGCAAATTGGAAAAAATTTTCAACGTGATACTCCCCGCAAGATAGGACAGTTTGCCATATATTCACCTTGCCGTCACATACCGACAGGCAGTCGTTTTGTTTCGGCGCATGGTTCGCAAAAAAGACTCACTGATGGAAAGTGCCGGTTTTTCCCGTTAACAAAACTCGACCTGTAACTGAAAAGTTTCCCTGTGTAAAGAAAAAATGAGAAAATATTGTCCTATAGAACAGACTTCGCTTTTGTCGCTGCCTGTTTCTGTATTCGTACAAGAAATTTTGCTGTCATGACCCGAATCGCAGTTCGTCCGTATTCTCCGCAGATTTGCCGGTATTTGCACCGAGCCGGAGTACATCCTGTCCTTGCGCGGATTTTTGCGGCACGGGGTATCTCCGAACCGGCCGAGTTGTCTACAGGGCTGGCCGGCATGATTCCTCCCGAACAATTGCTCAATATCGGCAAGGCTGCCGCTTTTCTGGCCGACGCGATTGCCAATGGCCGGAAAATGACGGTCGTTGCGGATTATGATTGCGATGGTGCCACGGCTTGTGCCGTGGCGTTGCGCGGATTGCGGCTGATGGGCGCACATGTTGATTATCTGGTACCGAATCGTTTTGATAACGGGTACGGGTTGACACCGGCCATTGTGGATGAAGCGAAAGAAAATCACGGAACGCAGGTATTGGTAACTGTTGATAACGGCATTGCCAGTCTGGAAGGGATCGGACGTGCCGTGTCGCTGGGAATGGATGTGCTGGTGACCAATCATCATTTGCCGGGTGATGAATTGCCTGTGAACTGCATCGTCGTCAATCCCAATCAGCCTGGTTGTCCTTTTCCCAGCAAGCATCTGGCCGGAGTCGGTGTCATGTTTTATGTGCTTCTGGCATTGCGGGCCGAAATGCGGGCTCGGCATATTTTCGATAAAAATACCCAGCCACGTCTGGATCATCTGCTTGATCTGGTGGCACTGGGCACATTTGCCGATGTGGTCAAACTGGATGCCAATAACCGGATTCTGGTCGCACAGGGTTTGCGGCGTATCCGTTCAGGAGTTATGCAGCCGGGAGTTTCTGCCCTATTCAGGATTTCAGGCCGGGATTACAGGAAAGCTTCTCCTTTCGATCTGGGATTTGCACTGGGACCAAGGCTGAATGCTGCAGGTCGCCTGTCGGACATGGCTCTGGGTGTTGAATGTCTTTTGACGGACGATGCATCCCATGCCTTGAAAATGGCGGAGGAACTGAACCGGATCAATGCCGAACGGCGGGAAATCGAGGCGGACATGCGGCTAGAGGCGAGGGAAAAGATTGCCCGGTTCCTGCCGGAAAACAGTGCGACGATCTGTGTCCTGTCCGAAGACTGGCATCAGGGTATCATCGGTATTTTAGCTTCGCGGATCAAGGAAAAGTATTTCCGACCGACGATGGCGTTTGCAGTTGGCAAGGATGGCAGGCTGAAAGGATCCGGCCGTTCCATTCCTGAATTTCATTTGCGCGATGCGCTGGATCTGATCGCAAAACGTCATCCGGGTCTGATCATCCAGTTTGGTGGACACGCCATGGCGGCGGGATTGACGCTGGAAGTGGATGGTTTCAATACGTTTTCCGATGCGTTTGAAAAAGTCGCAAGAGACTGGCTGCCCCGGACGCAACTGGAACGACAGATTGAAACGGATGGTTCACTTGACGATGGCTGTTTCAATCTGGATTTTGTCCGATTGCTGAATGAACTGGTCTGGGGGCATGGTTTTCCACCACCCCTTTTCTGTGACGATTTTACTGTATTGAATCAGCGTGTTCTGAAAGGCCGTCATCTGAAACTGCAACTGGAAAAAAACGGTCGTCGCTATAATGCCATCCAGTTTGACAATACGACTATGCTGACACAGTGTGCACGGCTGGCTTACAGGCTGGAGGCTAATGAATTCAACGGAAAAACATCTGTCCAACTTCTTGTCGAACATGCCGAGGATCTGAAATGAATGCCGCGAGAAAACAGCCGGTTCTTCAGTGAATGAGGGAATGTTTCAGTCAAAGCGTACTGTCGTGCCAGTTCGCCGAATCCTTGCATGAGTTTTCATCCAGGTATGCTGGCAACCCGGGCATTGCATTGTCCGGCGGTGTTTTCCTGTGACAGCATGTATGAAGATGGCAGAAAGAAGATATTTTTGCCATCTTCACGGTCAGGCCGGTCAATCGTTTTTTTTGTAGGCGGCATTCATTGCATTCATCATGGCGATCCGCATGCCGCCTTCTTCCAGCGCACGGACTCCGCGAATTGTAATACCTCCGGGTGAGCAGACATCGTCTTTCAGTTTGGCCGGATGAAGTTTTGTGTCGCGAACCATTTTGCCTGATCCCAGAACGGTCTGACTGACTAGCTTGTAGGCGATGTCCCTAGGCAATCCATAATATACGGCACCATCGGCCAGCGCTTCGATTATCATGAAAACCCAGGCCGGCGCACAACCGGAAAGCGTACCGCCGATACCCATCAGATCGCTGGACAATTCTTCCACCTGTCCCAATGCACTGAATAGCTTGCGGGTGAAAATGAGTTCCTTTTGAGACAAATCGTGAGTTGATTCGATGATGCTCATACCCTCTCCTACCATGGCCGGTGTATTGGGCATGATGGCGCAAATGTGTGTGGACAGGTCAAGAAAGCGGCGCAGGCGGCTGTACTGCCACCCGGCTGCAACGGATAGCAGTGTTTTGTTTTTCAGCCTATCGCGATTTTCGTTCAGGACATTTTCCACGTCTTTGGGTTTGATTGCCAGCAGAACGATTTCGCTTGCATCAATGATTTCGCCCACTGAACTAGCTTTTGTCATGCCACATTGACTGTTCAGATTGTCCAGTTTGAAACCGTTCAGATCGTATGCGATTGTTTCCTCACCTTTCAGAAAACCAGACTTGACGGCCCCTAGCAGAATAGCAGATGCCATGTTACCCATACCGATAAATCCCAGTTTTTTCATAACTCCTCCATAGTC
>CAVKGJ010000123.1:0-13354 GCA_963655605.1 Oscillospiraceae bacterium | reverse complement strand
GGATGCACACGATGTAGCTAACCGGGAATTGCATGATGCACAGGGAAACCTCTATCAGACCAATGCTGAAATTGGCAGCCTTGAGGCGCAAATACGTTATGTCATCGAAACAAGAAAGCGGTTGCAGGCGCAGATACTTTCTTTTCAGGCTCAGAAAGATCAATGGTCACGGCAAATCGTTTTGTTTACCGAAGAACTGGCATCTGGTAGGCAGAGTCTGGAAGAAATCAGTCTGCAAAGCGAGGAAGCGCAGGAACTTTATGATTCCAGAATCGTGGAATTGCCGCAGCTGGAGAGAAATCTGAATGAAGTGCGCGAACAGGCACAGGAAGTACATGATCGCATCCTGCAAATACGGCAACAGATTGCTGTTTTGTCCAACAGCCATAAGAATCTGACGGATGTATTGAAGGATTGCCAGATACGGCAGGAAAAACTTTTACAACAACAGAAGCTGATAGTGAAACCGGATATGGATGAACTGGTTTCGAAAAAAGAAGAGGAACGGGAACAGGAACATCTGCTGGAAGAGTTGCGGTTGAATGAGGAATTCAGGCAGGATCAGATTCCGGGGATCGAGGACAAGTGCCGTATCATGCGTGAACGCCTGAATGAGTGCAAAACATCGCATATACAGAATGAGGCACGTTTGGCCGCATTGAAACAACTGCAGGAGAAAACGCAGTCCAGAGGCAAATTGCGCGATTGGCTTGAAAAGCACGATTTAGCCGGATTCCGTCCTTTGTGGCAATCGATTCATATAGAGCCGGGATGGGAAACGGCTCTGGAAGCCGTATTGTCGGAACGGATACGGGCGTTTGAATTGACGTCGCTTGACTGGGCCAAATCGTTTTCAAAAGAGAATTTGCCGGCCAGAATCTGCTTCTTTTCGGCGCAGGAACAGGCTTTTGCTTTTGTGGCAGTTTGCGATGCAAAGATATCCGGAATGGATTTGCTGGCAGAAAAGGTTCGTTGTGACAAATCTTCCCTTGTCAGTGTTCTGGAGAACTGGTTGTGTCACATATACGTTGCAGACAGTGTTGAACAGGCGCTTCAGAAAAGGGGGACCTTGCCGAATGGAGCCTGTTTTGTCGTACCGGACGGGCATATTGTTGACAGGAAAAGTGTACGCTTGTTTGCAACGGAAACAGAGATGGAAGGTGTTTTTTCCAGACAACAGGAGATCGAAAGGCTTGAATATGCGCAGGAAAAGATAAAAGATGAACTGTCCCGGGCAATGGAACAATCCAGACTGGCCGAAATCGAACTGGATGAAGCACAGATGCAAATCCACAATTGGCAGAATCAGGCAAACGGTTTGTTGCACCGTATTCATGAAATCCGGTTGTCGATTTTGAAGCTAGAAGAAGCTGATCGTATGTACCATGACCAGATGATGCGGATTAATATGGATTTGTCTGAACTGCGTCATTTGAAACAGGACAGAGAAGCGAATTTGCATGAAGAAGAGAAAAAACTTGAAGAACTCGACATGCTTCTGGCCGAATGGCAGGGTAGGGAAGAAAGTTTCCGCGACAGGATTGCTGTGGAAGAGGAAAAGCTGAAACTGTTCAGGGAAGCGCTTCGTCAGTCGGAACGGAATGCGCAACAGGCCGGGTTTGAAAAAGAAGCGCTTGTCAAACGCATGGCCGAGCTTGAAAGGCAGCTACAGGTAGCAGAGGACCAGATTAGGATGGTTTCAGGAAATCTCAATCAGGGGCAACTGGAATTGCAGGAACTGGATGACAAGGTCGCGCAGGAAAATCTTCAGACTCTGCTTGAAACTCGTATGACACAGGAAAAAGCGCTTGTCGAATTGAGGCAGAATCTGGATGATCTGGCTCAACAGTTACGGATTCTGCTTGAGCGAAGATTGCAGCTGGAACAGGGATTGCAGCCCCAAAGGGATAAAATAGTTTCGTTGCAACTGAAAGAACAGGCTGCGCGAATCAGTGTGGAACAGTACGATCAGAAACTGTCCGAAGCTGGAGCGGATACGGAAGAACTGGCGCAATGGATGCCGCCGCATGCAAAAGTATCTGCATTCCAAACGGAAATCAGCAGATTGTCAGCAGAAATCGAAAAATTGGGGCCGGTCAATCTGGGGGCAGCCATTGAACTGGATGAGGGTGAGAAAAGGCAGAAATATCTTCAGGAGCAGTATCGTGATCTGGCCGATGCCATTGAGACACTGGAAGATGCCATCAGAAGGATAGACAGGGAAACACGGATGTTGCTGAAAAACACATTCGATCAGGTCAACAAATCGTTGAATGAATTGTTTCCGGTACTGTTCGGAGGAGGACATGCACAGCTTTTGATGACGGGAAACGAAATTCTGGATTCCGGAGTACAAATCATGGCGCAGCCGCCGGGTAAAAAAAATGCCACAATTCATCTTCTCTCGGGTGGAGAAAAAGCGCTAACCGCGATAGCATTGGTTTTTTCGTTATTTCAGCTGAATCCTGCACCTTTCTGTTTGCTTGATGAAGTGGATGCGCCTCTGGACGATGCCAATACGGAACGCTTCAGCAACATGGTGACGAAAATGTCGGAACAGACCCAGTTTCTGTTCATTTCGCATAACAGAATCGCCATGGAGATGGCCGAAGAACTGGTCGGTGTGACCATGCAGGAACAGGGAGTTTCACGGATAGTGACAGTCGATATTAATGACGCTGCAAAATTTTCAAATGAGGTTTTAAGAGCATGACGGATTTACAGATAAGCTTGATTGGAATCGGTATAGCGATTGTGATCGGTGTCATCGTCTATAACAAGTGGCAGGAATACCGTGCGAAAAAACATGTTGAAAGGGCTTTCTCCGATCCGGTTAAGGATGTATTGATGAGCGGAAGCCAGGCTGACGGCGATGCCGAACGTCGTGAACCTGTTCTGGACAATTCCACGATTTCCGGAAACGGTTCCGGACATGAGAGTGGTGAACCGCGGCTCATGATACAGGAGGAGACCGAAGTTGCTGATGGTGTCGTGATGACCAGGGGACAGGAAATGCCGGTTGACGATCTGATCGAATTGCCGATCGCACTCAATTTTGAGGAAAATCTTCGTGCCGAGAAAATACTTCCTCACATCCAATCATTACGCTATACCGGCAACAAACCTGTCCGTTTTCTGGGAATGCCAGAGGGGGACGATATATCTGAAAAGGGTTGGCAGGCCATCATGCCCGGAAACAGCTATTGTCATCTGAAAGCATGTGTGCAGCTGGCCAACCGTAATGGGGCCCTGAACGAAATAGAATATTCGGAACTGCTGATGCGTTTGCGCCAGATTGCCGATGCCATTGGCGCCGAGCCAGAAATTCCGGAAATGACAGACGTTATTGAAAAAGCAAGACGGCTTTACCAGTTCGTGGCCGATCATGATGCCAAGTTGGGGATCAGTGTATGCAGTAACGGCGCTCCCTGGCAGATGGTCACTTTGAAAACCGCACTTGAAAAACAGGGTTTTGAATCACGACCTGATGGCCAGTTTGTTATGAGGGACAAGGAAAGCGGCGGTGTTCTGTTTTCCCTTTCAACCAATGAACTTCCGGCATCCGAGACGGCAACACGGTTGACATTGCTGATGGATGTCCCCTGTATTGCCCCGGAAAAGGACGGTTTCGGACAAATGGTTCAATGTGGAAAAGCGCTCTGCATCCGCCTTGACGGCGCATTGATTGATGACGGCAATCAGATGCTGACGGATAAATTTCTGGATGAGATTTCCGGGCAGGTTAATGATTTCTACAGGGAAATGCAGGAATTTTCTGTTCCTGCCGGATCGGTACGTGCTTTGAGACTGTTTAACTGATCATGCAGAAAGACTTGTTCGGCACAGAAAAAAGTCGTGGCGATCTGGAAGAACGGGCAAAAAGACTGCGCGGTGAGATAGAACGTTACAACTATGCCTATTATGTTCAGGATGCGCCTGTCGTGCCCGATTCGGAGTATGATCGGCTGTTTACAGAATTGCAGGAACTTGAGGCGACACATCCCGAGCTTGTCCGGCCGGACTCTCCGACACAGCGGGTAGGAGGAACACCGCTTTCGCAGTTTGAAAAAATCGAGCATAAAATTCCCATGTTGTCGTTGCAGAACGGCTTGTCAGAGACTGATGTGGAAGCGTTCGATCAGCGGGTCAGCGAAGAGCTTGGCGGCATCAGGGTGGACTACGAGGCCGAACTGAAGTTCGACGGACTGGCGGTGAGTCTCCGTTATGAAAAGGGTCTGCTTGTTCAGGCTGCCACACGTGGGGACGGAACCTTCGGGGAAAATATTACGGCAAATGTCAGGACAATCCGTTCCGTTCCGCTTCGGTTGTCCGATCTAGCACCTCCTGAAGTACTTGAAATCAGAGGCGAGGTGCTGATGTTCAAAAAGGATTTCCACGATCTGAACAGACGTCAGCGTGAAAATGGGCAAAAGGAATTTGTCAATCCACGCAATGCGGCGGCGGGCAGTTTACGCCAGCTGGATTCACAAATCACAGCATCGCGGAAATTGCGTTTTTTCGCTTACGGTCTGGGAGAACTCGCCGGAATGCCTTTGCCTTCGACGCAGAGCCAGTTGCTCGAGTGGTTCGTACAGATGGGAATTCCGGTTTGCGAGGAAAGAAAAGTCGTCCACGGGCTGAAGGGATTGATGGTTTTTTTCCATGATATCGAAACACGGCGTGACTCGTTACCGTATGAAATAGATGGCGTTGTCTATAAAGTCAATCAATTGTCCGGACAGCAAAAACTCGGATTCATTTCCAGAGCGCCCCGCTTTGCTCTTGCACATAAATTTCCGGCCCAAGAAGTGTTGACAGAAGTAACTGGCATCGATGTACAGGTTGGCCGTACCGGGGCGATTACACCGGTTGCGCGGCTGAAGCCTGTTTTTGTGGCTGGCGTTACCGTTACCAATGCAACGCTTCATAACGAAGATGAAGTCCGACGGAAAGATGTCAGGATCGGTGATATGGTGATCGTAAGAAGGGCGGGAGATGTCATCCCGGAGGTGATCGCTTCCATACCGGAAAGGAGGCCGGCCGACGCACAGAAATTTGTTATGCCGACTCACTGTCCTGTTTGCGGATCACCTATCGTTCGGCCTGAAGATGAAGCTGTCGCACGGTGTTCTGGCGGATGGATCAATTGTCCGGCCCAGAAAAAGGGAGGATTGCAGTTGTTCGCTTCCCGCAAGGCCATGAATATAGAAGGTCTGGGAGAGCAGTTGATTGACCAGTTGGTGGACAAGAAAATCATCGGCGATGCAGCCGATTTGTTCCGTCTTGATCTAGAAACATTGTCAGGACTGGAACGGATGGCGGACAAGTCGGCGGGCAATTTGTTGAATGAACTGGAAAAATCACGCCGAACGACCTTCGCGCGGTTTTTGTACGCATTGGGAATACGTCATGTCGGTGAAGCGACGGCCCGTTCTCTGGCGGAGCATTTCGGTAACCTGAAAGATCTGATGGAGGCCAGTCAAGAGCAGTTGCTCGATGTCGACGATATCGGGCCGATTGTCGCGTCTTCGATCAGACAGTTTTTTGATGATGAATGCAATCGGGAATTGATTGCAAAATTGCGGAGTTGTGGTGTTCACTGGCCAGAAAAAGCCATGACGGAAAAATCCGGGGCATTGCCGTTGCAAGACAAAAGATTTGTATTGACGGGAACACTTCCGTCATTGACTCGGGATGAAGCAGCCGAAATAATCAGAAATCGGGGAGGGAAAGTCAGTGGTTCTGTTTCCAGAAAGACTGATTATGTTCTGGCAGGAAGCGATCCCGGCAGTAAGCTGGCGAAAGCGCAGGAACTGGGAATTCGTGTCCTGGATGAAAATGAATTTATGCGATTGATACAATATGACGAAAATAACTAAAGCAGTATTTCCGGTTGCCGGTTTCGGGAGTCGTTTTCTGCCGGCAACGAAAGCGCAGCCAAAGGAAATGCTTCCTATTGTCGACAAGCCGTTGATCCAGTATGCCGTTGAAGAGGCTGTTTCGGCAGGAATCAATGAACTGATTTTCATTACAGGCCGGAACAAACGGGCTATTGAGGATCATTTTGACAAGGCCTATGAGCTGGAAACGGAGCTCGAGGCGGCAGGCAAATTCAAATTGCTTGAACATATCCAGAAAATCCTGCCGAAAAACGTCAATTGCATTTATATCAGGCAAGTCGAACCGCTTGGACTGGGACATGCCGTATTATGCGCACGACCTGTTGTCGGAAATGAACCTTTTGCCGTATTGCTGGCGGATGATTTCATGACAGTCGGGGAAAACCAGCCTTCGGTTCTCAAGCAGATGGTTCAGTTGTACGAAAAAGAATCCAGAAACATGCTGGCTGTCCAGAAGGTAGACCGCAGAAATACAGGACAATATGGTATCGTTGATACTTCACCTTATCGTATCGGTCTGGAATTCGTGAATGCCATTGTCGAGAAACCGGCTCCTGAAAGAGCGCCTTCCACACTGGCGGTTGTCGGGCGGTATATTCTCAACCCCGGCATATTCAGATGTCTTGAGAATCTGGAAAAGGGGTCAGGGGGTGAAATCCAGTTGACGGACGGGATTGCCGGACTGATCGAGCAGGAAGACGTGTGCGCCTATCATTTTATTGGCCAGCGCTTCGATTGCGGGTCCAAAGTGGGATATCTGAAAGCCACGGTGACGATGGGATTGAGGCATCCGGAGGTCAAGGAGGATTTCAGACGTTTCCTGAGCAAAATCAGTTTGACGGAATAAAAGACATGGCAGTACGAAAAATTCTGAAAATGGGACATTCCCGATTGTTGAGAGAATCCGAATCCGTTGAGCAATTCAATACGCCGGAATTGAATGAGCTGGTTTCGGATATGTTCGAAACCATGCATGCCGCTGATGGTGCAGGGCTGGCTGCTCCACAGATCGGCATGCTGAAAAGGGTGGTGATATTCGGTTATGATGAAAATAACCGTTATCCTGATGCCCCTTCTGTTCCCAAAACCGTTCTGATCAATCCGGTCATTCGTCCATTGACCGATGAAATCGATGAAGGATGGGAAGGTTGCCTGTCGATACCTGGCATGAGAGGGGTCGTGCCAAGATGGAAGAAAATCCATTATGAAGGTTTTGACCAGTTCGGCAACCGGATCAGCAGGGATGCGGACGGTTTTCATGCCAGAGTCGTCCAGCATGAATGTGATCATCTGGATGGTATCCTCTATCCGATGAGGATGCTTGATCTGGATATGTTCGGTTTTTCGGATGCATTTGATGAGGACGATGATCCGGAAAATTGATGGCGTGGTTCAGGCAGGACAGGTGACAGTCCTGCAGGAATCAGAATTTTTCCCCGACTCCAAGATACCGCCATTGTCCGGGAGGCAAATCTCCCAGCCTGACCTGACCGATACGGATTCTTTTCAGACCGACGACTTTCAGGCCGACCGCTTCGCACATCCGCCGGATCTGTCTTTTTTTCCCTTCTCGTAATACGAAACGTAACTGGTCATTGTTTTGCCAGTGAACCTTGGCTGGCAGAAGCGGCTTTCCATCCAGTTTCAATCCGTGTCTCAAAAGCTGGAGATCGCTATCGGGAAATTTTCCAGGTTTCAGGTATTTGACTCGTACCAAATATTCCTTGTCGGTTGTCGAATTTTCACCGATCAACTGTTTGGCGATACGACCGTCCTGAGTCAGTACCAGAAGACCGACCGAATCGATATCGAGTCTTCCGGCAGGTACCAGACTGCGCAATTGCGATGGCCTGAATTTCTCTTTTGACGGATCGTTTTTCCAGTGAGTCATTTCATTGATCAGGGAAACTGCCGGCTTGTATCCGTCTTCGGCCTGTCCGCTGACATAACCGACTGGTTTGTTGATCAAAATGGTAACTTTTTTCGACTGTTCAAGTGAAGCCTGCTTGCGGACGGTGATTTTCTGGTTGGGTAATATCTTGCTTCCCAGCTGGGAAACGATTTTCCCGTCAACCATGACCCATCCCCGTTCAATCCATTCATCGGCTTCTCGACGGGAGCAGATTCCCAGTTCGGACATACGTTTGGAAAGACGGATCGGTTCATTCATGGCGTATTGGGAGAAGATCATGAAACTTTCAAAATATCGATCATATCCGTTTCGAATTGGATTTGTGCACGGGGATGCTGGAGCATTTCGCTGTCGATCAGAAAAACGTCTTCAATCCGTTCGCCAAGCGTCATGACTTTCGCCGTGTGCAGGTTCACCTTGTACCGGCTGAAGACCTGTGCGATGGAATACAGAAGTCCGGTTCTGTCATTGGCGGTAATGGACAGGACAAAACACTTGCCACAGGCATCCGGCCTCAGATCCAGAGTCGGCGAAACAGGAAAAGATCGGGATTTGCGTGACAGGTGAGGCTTGGAAGGCGGCGGCAATATGTGTTGCGATTTCAGTAATTCCGTCAATTCATGTTCGACTAGAGTAATGATATCCCGGTAATTTTTTTCAAAACCCTGCCGGGTTACCAGAAAAGTGTCCAGTGCGTAGTCATGGATTGTCGTGTGGATTTTTGCATCCAGAATACTGAAGTTTTTTCTGTCGAAATAACTGCATATTCGGGCGAACAGGTCGGCACGGTCAAGCATATAGACCGTAACCTGCAATCCTTCGCCAATTGGCGAAAGGCGGCATTTGACAATGGGCTCGGATGAATTCGCACGCCAGTATAGCGTCCGGGTTTGCCAGGCGATATCAGATGCATCGTGTCTCAGGAAATAGACGATATCCAGCTGTTTCCAGAATTCCTCGTGGGCATGTTCAGGCAGACCATACAGGCGCAGTGTTGCCAGAGCTTCTTTTTGGCGTTTTTTCAGTTCGTGATCGACGGAAATCTCCTCACCGCCGAGTACACGCAAAGTCAGATGCAACAGGTCTTCCAGCAGCTTGCTTTTCCATGCATTCCATATCTGCGGATTGGTTCCACGAATATCGGCAACCGTCAAAAGATACAGTGCCGTCAGATGACGTTCATCTTTGACCAGTTCGGCAAATTGACGGATAACTTCCGGATCGGACAAGTCTTTTTTCTGTGCAACCTGTGACAGAGTCAAATGTTCTCGGACCAGAAAAACGATCAGTTCCGTGTCGTTTGGACTCAAACGGTGTTGCTTGCAGAATCTTTTAGCATCATTCGTTCCCAGCAGGGAGTGGTCACCTCCGCGCCCTTTGGCGATATCATGAAACAGTGCGGCGACATAAAGCAGCCAGGGTTTGTCGAAGCTAGTCATCAGTTGGCTGCAAAGCGGATTCTCATGTGCGTATTCGGCAAGCGAAAAACGATGCAGGTTGGCGATGACGGTCAAAATATGCTGGTCGACAGTGTACTGATGGAAGAGATCGTGCTGCATTTGTCCCACGATTTTTCCGAAATTGGGCAAGTACCTGCCGAGGATTCCCAGTTCGTTCATGTGTTGCAGCGCTCTGGCTGCGAAACGGGACGATTTCAGAATGCGAAGGAAAAACGACTGGTTGGTCGAGTCGCTCCGGAATTTCTGGTCAATGTGAATACGGGCATGCCACATGGCACGGAGGGTACGTGCCGTCATGTTTTTCAGATCGGAACGCTGGCAGAGCAGGTAAAATACTTCGAGCAGGGAAGATGGATGATCCAGAAAGACCTTGTCGTCCGTAATATCGACCAGATTGTTGACTTCGTTGAAGCGGTCATTGATTCGAACCGGGAGATAAGGTTTCGGAAACAGACGGGCCTGCAAGTTCTGCAATAGGATCGTATTGAGTTGGGTGACGGTATGGGCGGCCCGGTAATAACGTTGCATCATGCATTCACTGGCTGCTCTCCGGTCCAGTATTTTTCCCTTTTTCCTGAACTGGAACGTTTCTGCAATCGGCATTTGCAAGTCAAACAACAGTCTGTCTTCACATCGTTGTGCCTGAATGTGCAAGCGGATCCGGATATCCTTGAACGCCCTTTCCTTTTTTTTCAGCTGTTGTGCTTCGGAAGCCGTAATCAGGCCACGTTGTGCCAGTTCACTCCATGAATTGCCTAGTTTTGCCGCTTTTGCCGTCCATAAAATGACCTGAAGATCCCGCAATCCTCCCGGACTCTCCTTGCAATTCGGTTCAAGACTGTATGGCGTGTCGCCCATCTTGACATGACGTTGCCTGGTTTCTAACATCTTCGCTATAAAAAACGCCTGAGCATTCATCTGGTTGCCGTAACGTTCTTTCATTTGCCGGAACAGGCGCCTGCTGCCAGTTATGTATCGGGCTTCCAGAAGGCTGGTTTGGATCGTGATGTCGTGTGCCGATTCTTCCAGACATTCATCAATCGTTCTGACACTGTGTCCGATGGTCCTGCCCAAAGACCAGAGTGTCTGAATGAATGATTCAAGTTTCTTCTGCAAATCACTATCCGGATTCCGGTTCAGCAGAATCAGGACATCGATATCCGAACAAGGATAAAGCTCGCCACGACCATAACCGCCGACTGCAATCAGCACATGCTCGGAAGAAAGACCTGTTTCATTCCATGCGTTGACTAGTATTTTATCGACATTTCTGCATAACGTTTTGAGCAGATGCTGCGGGTGAGGTTTTGCCCTGTAATCTTCAACTGCGGTATCCCGTAGTGAAGCCTCACGTTTTTTCAGCGAATTGTCGGTATGGTCCGTCACGATTTCTAATGGTTTTTTTGAATGAAACGGGGAGGAGGAGGCATATCTGGTGAAACGGTCAATATTTCATAACCTGTACTGGTCACCAGAATGGTATGTTCCCACTGTGCTGACAAACTGCGGTCTTTGGTCCTGATTGTCCAGCCGTCCGGCATGGAGCGGATTGCTTTCTCGCCAGCATTGATCATCGGCTCGATCGTGAAAATCATGCCGGGTTTCAGTTCGTCCATCGTTCCCCTGCGACCGTAATGCAGAACCTGTGGTTCCTCATGGAATTCGACACCAACGCCATGACCGCAAAATTCACGGACCACACTGTAACCGGCCTCTTCCGCATATTGCTGGATGACATATCCGATATCACCGAAATGCGCACCGGGCTTGACTTCATTGATACCCATCCACATGCATTCATACGTAATCTTGGACAGGCGTTTCGCCATGATGGACGGTTCACCGGCGAAATACATGCGGCTGGTATCGCCGTAATAGCCATCCTTGATGACCGTGATGTCGATATTCAGTGCATCTCCCTTTTTCAGCAACTTGTTGAAATTGGGGATACCGTGACATACCACATCATTCAGGGAAATACAGGTTGCCTTGGGGTAAGGCGTGTATCCAGGTGGACAGTAATTCAGGGGGGCGGGAATGGCGTCATGGTCTGTAATGAATTCATGGCATAACTTGTCCAGTTCTCCCGTACTGATGCCGGGGTTGACAAAGGGTGCAACATAATCGAGTACTTCGGCTGCCAGTTTGCTCGCTTTCCGGATGCCTTCTATCTGTTCGGCATTCTTGATATAGATTTTTGCCATTGTGATATGTCTGTCCAAATAACGATTTGAGATGTTTATTATAAGCCACGCATGGAAAGAAGGAACAAAACAAAGCCATAATAGTTATGAATACATGACGATTTCTGTTATAATTACAAGATTATCTTGCTGATCGATCAAAAACGGAAAGGTGGCAGAGTGGTCGAATGCGCCGGACTCGAAATCCGGTATACGGTAACCCCGTATCGAGGGTTCAAATCCCTCCCTTTCCGCCAAAAATCAATCCGAGAACATCCGAAAATGTCTCGGATTTTTTTATTTTTCAATAACTTACGTACATTTTGTGTCCGAAAGCATCCGAAAGGAACCAGCACTATCCATGATGTTATGATGGATGTTATGATGGGAAAACGGGTTCGATAATCTCATTCATCATTTTTCCCATCATAAATTATGCCGAAAAGAGCACGCGAGCTGACTGCAATTGAAGTCAAAAATCTGAAAGCCGGAACCTGGGCCGTCGGACAGGTTCAGGGACTGTATATCCGCAAGAGCGATACTAACAGCTTCTTTTTTCTGCGTTACAGCGATCCATCCGGAAAAAGACGGGACTATACCCTCGGCAATTATCCGGAAGTTTCGCTGAAACAGGCCAGGGAGATGGCACGTAAAGTACGGGACCTTCTGACAGAAGGAAAAGATCCGATACAGGAACGCCAGAATCTCAGGGTACAACGAAAGAAACAGCAGGAAGAACAGGATACCCTGATGGGACCGGATATCGTGTCATTCGAGAAGATCGCCATGGAATGGGTCAAGGACCGCTCTAGCAACGGTTACTGGCGGCAAAACGCCAAGGGAGAAAAGGAAACGGTCCAGATATTGAGGAAACATGTTTTTCCGACACTGGGCAGAATGGATATCGAAACCATCACCCCGGAAGACATCCGCAAGAACATGGAACCGATCTGGCAGAAAATCCCCTCTACCGCCAAAAAAGCCAGGACCTATATCAACAAGATATTTCAATGGGCGATAGCCTTGCACAAACGGGAGAATCGGGAAAACCCTGCGGATATGAAGGGAGCCCTGGGCGTGTTGATGGAACCCTTGCAGAAGAACCGGAAAGCCAGACAGAACCATGCGGCCTGTTCGGTTGCCGAACTGCCCCGGCTGATGAAAGAAATCCACGGATATGACTCCATGTCCGCCAGATCCCTTGAATTCGCCATTTTGACGACAGCCCGGTCACAGGCCGTCAGAATGGCCCGCTGGGAAGAATTCGATCTGGACAACGGGACCTGGATCGTTCCAGCGGAAAACGACAAGATTAAGACCCCGAAACGGGACAGAACCATTTTTCTGTCCAGCCATGCGCTCAACTTGCTGAACGGTCTGGTACGTTTTTCCGATTCGCCTTACGTCTTCACCAGCAGTCAGGGAGACCATTTATCCGATAATGCCATGAGAATGTTTCTGATCGGATTGCATGAAAAACGGCTGGCGGAAGACGGCATCGGCTGGATCGATCCGATCAAAAGCCAGCTGGAAGGCAAACCCTGCATCATCACCGCTCATGGAACGTCCCGTTCCACGTTCAGGACATGGGCCAAGGATGACGGACTGGGCAACAACCGGCAGTTCGATCAGGAAGCAGTGGAATTGTGCCTTTTGCATGGCAAGAACGATGCCTATCAGGGAGCCTATGATCGCGCCAGACTGCCGAGAGAACGGAAAAAAGTCATCGAGGCATGGGGAAAATATGCTTATTCCCTGATAGAAAAAATATGAAAGGATTTTTGTCTTTTTTTCTGACATATTTTTCAAAGAGGGCAGCCCCCCCTGAAAACCCCAAATACCCCCTTTGACATGAATTCTGTTTCATCGTGACGAAAGCTTATCCCCGTTTTCTGTGGA
>CAVKGJ010000122.1:0-3976 GCA_963655605.1 Oscillospiraceae bacterium | reverse complement strand
TCAATTATTCTTTGATTTCTAGAACCCTTAAAGTAAATATCAATATTTTTCTTTATTTTTTCAAATAACTTCATCATTTATATAACAGCAATTCTTTACATAATGCATCCCGCCAATGCCGAATTATCAAACCGAAATCATGCTTTATTTTCTTCTTGTTCAATACACTATAATAAGGACGTTTCGCTTTAGTTGGATAATCCTTGCTATCTATCGGAAATATCTTGCAGGGCAATCCGGCCAGTTCCATAACAGCTACAGCAAAGTCGTACCATGAACAAACTCCTTCATTGGTGAAGTGATAAACTTCTTTCCTGTTTTGCTGTAGCTGAGGCAACATCTTTACAATCGCCCTAGCCAGATCGCCTGCATATGTCGGACTACCGATCTGGTCACATACAACATTCAGACTTTCACGTTCTCTTCCAAGCCGCAGCATGGTTTTGACAAAATTGTTTCCATAGGCAGAATAAACCCATGCCGTTCTTATAATAATGGCGGTTTCTGCTTCTTCCAGAACCGCCTTTTCCCCCGCCAGTTTTGTTTTTCCATATACGGAAACAGGATTGGTTTGATGATCTTCCTGATATGGAACACGACTTGTTCCATCAAATACATAATCGGTAGAAATGTGGATGATACATTTTCCATATTTCGCCAACCATTTTGGGCCAAGGTGGTTGGCCCTGTCGGCCTTATCAGGTTCATCTTCCGCCTTGTCAACTGCTGTATAGGCCGCGCAATTGATAATGCCATTGAACCGTTTATCTTCAAGAAACTTTTTTACAGCCTGTTCGTCAGATATATCCAGCTCTGGACGATCCACATAGACGGCCGATTCGCCAAGCAATAATTTCAATTCCGAACCGAGTTGCCCATTTGCACCGGTTACAAGCCACATCATGTATTTCTCCATTCATCGGCATAATGGAAAGCTGGAGTCCGGCAATACGCCCTAAAATCCGGAGCATTTTTATCCTTGTCGGAAAGCAACGCCCTGTCCATATCCACACGCCAATCAATCGCCAGCTCCGGATCATCAAACCGGACACTGCCTTCATGGGTTGGAGTATAGAAATTATCGCATTTGTATGAAAAAACGGCCGTTTCGCTCAGGACACTGAATCCATGGGCAAATCCGCGCGGAATCATCAACTGACGATGATTTTCTCCTGACAATTCCACAGCAACATGTTGACCGAATGTGGGAGAACCTATCCGCAAATCGACAGCGACATCCAGTACCGCCCCTTGCAATACCCGTACCAGTTTCGCCTGTGCAAACTCACCTGTCTGGAAGTGAATGCCGCGAATGGTGCCATAGGATGATTTCGACTGGTTGTCCTGAACAAAGGTGTAATGCAGACCTGCCTTTTCAAAAGCATTGCGGTTATAACTTTCATAAAAATAACCCCGCGCATCGGTAAATACAGCCGGTTCGATTATGTACACGCCCTCAAGTACTGTACTAATAAGGTTCATGGCGTTCCTTGTATACTTTTTTCAGGTACTCCTTGTAGGTGGAGCCGTCTTTCATTTCATCGATAAGATGTATCATCTGCCCGTCATCGATGAATCCCTTGTGATAGGCGATTTCTTCAATGCAGGCGATTTTCAGCCCCTGACGCTGTTCGATCAGGCCGATAAAGGTGGACGCTTCCATCAATGACACAGGTGTTCCGGCATCCAGCCAGACATTGCCACGCCGCATCGGAACAACGCTCATCCGCCCTTCTTTGAGGTATATACTGTTCAGATCGGTTATCTCCAGCTCGCCTCTTGCTGAAGGAACCAACTGTTCTGCTTTTTCCACAACATCGCAGGGATAGAAATACAATCCGACAGAAGCGTAATTGGACTTGGGTTTCTTCGGTTTCTCTTCGATAGAAACCGCCCTGAACTCCCTGTCAAACTCAACGACACCAAAACGCTCGGGATCAGGAACGTGATAGGCGAAGATGGTTGCCCTGTTTCCTGCATTGTGTTCGACTTCTTTCTTGAATTCTGGCAAGGCTTCGAGCATATGGAAAATGTTATCGCCCAAAATCAGACAGACATCATCCTTTCCGATAAAATCGGCACCGATGGTAAATGCCTGTGCGATGCCTTTCGGTTCCTGCTGGACAGCATACTGGATATTCAATCCGAATTTTTTGCCATCGCCGAACAGCTTTTCGATATTGGGTGTATCCTGTGGCGTCGATATGATCAGAATATCCCGTATATCGAACAGCATCAGAGTCGACAACGGATAATAAATCATCGGCTTGTCATACACTGGCAACAACTGTTTGGAAATGATTTGAGTCAACGGATATAGCCGTGACCCGCTTCCGCCAGCCAGAATGATTCCCTTCATTTTTCCTCCGAACTGATCCGTCTGCCGACAGACTCTTTTTCGATATAAGTCCTGAGTGACAATTTTATCATAATGTGAAACAATTCTATATTATTTGGCAGTTTTTTTACAGGATATCTGGAATGAAAATATCATATTTTAATTCTTCGTTAACTGTCATCTGGATCGGAAATTTATATATTTCACTGGCATATTCAAAAACTCCTGTTTATCGTACGTAAAAAGACATTTTAATTATTATGGCCAAACAAACCCTTATTAGATGGATTGATCTTCTGAAAGAAGCACATTATTTATCGCGCCATGAGCATTTCAAGATTTTTATCATTTCCGACAGTTCATCTCCCGAACAGGTTCCTCCTTTGCTCAAGGAATATTTCCCGTATTTCGATACAGAGAAAACGTTGAAAGATTTCTCCTTGGCCGATCTGCTTTTTGGAAAATATCGGTTTGGAGGGCATCCCGGCAAGAAAAATCTGTCATTTTATGAAAAGCTGAAACGGATTATAGTCAGAACTTTTTATACAAACTATGAAAAAACTGCTGCGATCTGGAATCTGGTAGATCTGATTTTTTTACCATCTGAAAAAAAGAATCTTTTCACTCCCAGCGCACATGTTGTCGATATTTATAAAATGCATCTTCCCGATTTTCGGGTAAAGGAATTATCCAGTTATTCAAGCTCATCTCGAAATTTTCTGATTTATCTTCTTGCTTTATTGTCACGCAGACACTTTACTGACAAGGAAAACGGACTCACAGTATTTGCCAATATGGCTGATCCTTGGCTTTTAAAAGCCTACAAACTTCTGCACCCGAACAAAACTGTTTACCTCAGATTTCATGATGGTCTTGAGCATATGACAGAAACAAAAAAGTTCCCGGCATTCCGGAATATGCTCCACAAACTGATCAACAAACAAATCATTCAAGGGGCAGAATCCTATTATGAACCCGATGCCAAATTTCTTGATATTACATATCGCCCCAATGCTGTTAACGGCAATACCATGCAACAAGTGAACTATAACTATAGAAACTTTATTTATACATTCATTGGTGCATATAAGAGCATTGATGACCAGTCACGGCTGGATGACTTGAAACAGGTACGCGAAAAATTGCATTACCTCTATTCCAATACCCTGAAATACATCAATGAATACATTATTTTTGTCCAGGACTTTGACCGGGAACGCATTACCTACCCTCAGTACCTTAAACTTATCGGCCAGTCTGAAATGATCGTCGATATGTATCGGATTGCAACTGACGAGGGATTATCTTTTCGCATATCGGAGGCGCTACTACTGGAGAGAAAAATCATAACCAACCGCATGATTGTCCTGAAGTACGATTTCTATGATCCGTCACGATTTTTCGTTATCGGACATGATTCTCTGGAGCGTTTGGAAGAATTCATTCAAGGCCGATTCAAACCCTTGCCTTTAGAAATCAGGAAACGCTATGATTGCAGTTACTGGTGGGAAAATGCTTGCATATCTGATCATTGAAATCCTTTTTCTTCAAGACTGCAGATCCTGCTGAAAGGGATAATTCAGCATATAAAAAATGGTTTCCGAAAATAATCCTGTTGAACCAGAAACAGGATTATTC
>CAVKGJ010000121.1:5507-9860 GCA_963655605.1 Oscillospiraceae bacterium | reverse complement strand
AAAATCGTCTTCGCGGTAAATTTGAGGGAACGCTCGGTCATAGGGCAAAACGGTTTTTACTTTGATTCCCCCGTACCCCCGGCGAGTAAAGAAGAAGGGGAGCAGTCCATTTGCTACCCCTTGTTTTTCCCGTTTTCTGACTGATCCGCCAGCATCCGTTGTGTCTGTCTGATGAAATCCCTGGCATCCCGCAATATCTGATTGATCCGTTTCCTCTCCGCTATGGCACTGGCTGTATATTTGCCATGCTTCAAGGCATTCATGCGGCTTCGCTTCCTGCCTTCAGGGGTTTTCACGCCTGCCGACTGCCACGGTTTCCATGTGTGTATCAAAGCGGCCTGTCTGGCCTTGCGTTCTTCCGTCCAGCCGTTTGACATGGCTATCCTCCAATAATCCGTTTTGTGTGATGTTTTTTTCTGTCGCGTGCGTAAGACCATTATTGACCTGTTGCGGTCCGCTGGTGATATTGGCCTGCCGTGCATAGACTACTGGCGGATTCTTCACGTTGGATAAGGTTTCCAGTGTCATGCGGCATTGGTTCTGTGCCTTGAATGCCAGTTTCATCAGGGCTTCGATGTTGTCCAGTCTGCCTTGCTGACAGTCTGCCCGCCTTGCCAGATTGGTGAACATCGTTTGCAGGGCAACCGCCTGACCGTACAGCATGGCTTCCACGGCTTTCATGTCTCCGTTATTGATGGCTTCGGTCGCTTCTCTGACAGCCTGTTCCAGACAATGCATATCCATGTTGTCTTTCCCGAAAAGCGCATTGCCGTATTGCTCCACAACGGCACTGGCGCTGATGGAAGGCGATAATGCCGCTTTGGCATACTTGTCTTTCACATCCTTTTTGTCTTTCGTTGCCGGTTGCCGTTTCTTTCTTTCCGTCATGGTTTGTTCTCCTGTCAGTGAATTCTTGCCGATTCAGGCCATTTTGCCCGTGAGGCGGCCAGATAATCCGGCATGCCGAACTTCTCACGGCATTCCCACAACAGACGTTCTGCCGCATCGTCCTGGTTTTCTGCCAGTGCCTGCCGGATATGGGTTTCCCGCATGATGGCAAAAATCGTTTCCGCCGTATCCTGTGCCTGCCAGTACGTTTTGCCGTAATGCTTTTGCAGATACCGGGCAATGAAGGCAATGGCTTCTCCATGAAACAGGGCAATTTCAAACTGCATCCCTCTTTCTGTTTCGTTCAGATAAGCAATGATGTCCGGTTTTTTCTGTTTCAGTTCCAACAAAAACGGTTTGACGGTTTCCGGATCGTTTGCACGGATTTTCAGGTTGCCATTATCTGTAGTGACGGTAATACCGTTTTCTCTCAACTGATCGATCAAGTTTTGCGTACTCATATCGTGATCTCGTATGGGTTCGTCTGTTCATTGGCCGGTTTTCTCGGGATCGGCAAACCGGTTTCCCGTTCAGGAAGTTCAAGGGGCTCAATCTTTTCTGGTTGAGATTCTTGGGACACTTGAGCTTCTTGAGCCTCTTGAAACGTTTTGCCGTGCTTTTGCATGTCAAGGGTCTCAAGGATCCCAAGGGTCTCATCTTTGCAAACTGGGACACTTGATGAGACACTTGGTTTCCGGAGTGTGTCGTCTTCCAGAGTCCAGCACCACGAGGTACCGATTTTTCGGGATTTGATTGACAACTGGTGTTTCGCCCGTTTCAGGGTTGATTTCGAGATGCCCAGCTGTTTGGCTGCCACTTCTATTTCCGTCTGTTGCTTTGCCCCGTATGCCAGTTCTTCCATCAAAAAGGTTTTTGCCTCATCCAGTGCTCCGGACGCCTTGTTGTCCAATTCCTCCAATTCTCCCAATAATTCACGGGCACTGCCTTCCCGATATGGGCCCCAGTCGATACAGGAAGTGGTAATTTCTCCGATTTCTGTTTCGACAGGTTTCTGTTCCAGTTGGTATTCGAACCCGCCGGTATCCCTGCCAATGTTGGATTTGGCAATACAGAGGATTCTTTTTTTGCTGGTCTCATCTTTGGCCGCTGTCAGAACCACTCTGGCCAGTGCGGTAAAGGCCTGGGAACCCAGGATTCTCTCCTGTACGTTGGTTCCGGCCCGTCCTTTGGCAAAATGGGTGATGCCCACGATGGCACACTGGTATTTCCCGGAAATATCGACCAGTGGTTGCAAATTTGCACGGACTTCGTTGGCCTTGTTGATATCTCCAGAGATGAGCCCGACAACCGGATCGACGATGATGAGCCGGATGTTGCCCAGATTTTCCATCTGCTGTTGTATGGCGTAAAAGTCTCTGGCCGGATCGAATGGTGTATCTTCTCCCTTGTCACGATAACCGGAAATGATGAAGACGTTGTCCAGATTGGCACCTGCCGCACTCAATCGCGGGACGATGGTATGTTGTGGACTGTCTTCCGCTGACCATATCAGGACATTGCCCTGACGGCACGATGATCCATCCGGGAATTTTCCGCCTTGGGAAACGATGGCCGCCATATTCAGGGCGATAGTGGTCTTGCCGGTTCCGGCCTGTCCAGCCAGCAGGGTGAACATGCCTTGCGGGATCATGTCTGGCCATAACCATGTGACGGGTTCTATCCTGATATCACTGGCTCTTGTGAGTACGACGCCATATTCCGGTTCCGGCAAGGTTGTCGCAACATGATTCTGGAGTACCTGATTTTCCGCCAGCAGGGCTTTTATGTTTGCTTCCAGCTCTTTTTCTTGCATGGCTGTCTCCTTATTCCGGACGGCAGGTACCCGAAGCGCTCAGTCCGGATGAAATGATTGCTTTTGACAGGGCATCGGCTCTGGCGATATCGGTAATTGGTTCTTTCGAAATGAAACCGATCTGATACCACACAGGACATACTTCCTTGTCTGGACTGATGGCGCTGCGGCATTGTCCAAAAACTTTTCCGAAAAACTGTTCATTGGAAATGTCCGGCAAAAAGCCGGACAGGTCACCACAACAAAAACAAAAGGATATGGAATCCGAATAACGGCTCATGATGGTCTCCTTAACATTGAGCCGTTCTGGCTGTCACCAGTTCTGCGACAAGAATCTTGATTTCTTCATCGGATTTGCCCTGGATCCGGGCCAGCACAACCGCATCGATCTCGGACTCCACCCAGCCGACTGCACGCTTGCCCAGCCGGATCGGTGGCGGGATGAGACCTTCTGAAATCTGTTCGTAGAACGTGGAAGACGGTAATCCGAAACGATTGAGAACTAGCGGTTTGCGAAGTATCTGATAAGACATGTCTGCCTCCAGTAAGAGTTGAACATGTCCTGTATTAGATTGCTGCCATGATATGGCAGGTCAATATGGCATTTGAAATTTTCTTAGTAATTGTTTTTACTTGATTTTTTCGGCTTGTGTGCTATACCCAGTTTCTCGCAAACTTCCGGATCATGCCTTGCATCGTCAAGAAGACGGCGGATATTGTTGACGCGGCAGCCTTCTTCCTGCGCCATTTTTTCCCAAGTCGCTTTGGACGTTTTCAATTTGGGTTTCAGTTCGAGAAACCGGCAGTAAAGTCGATATCCGCGTTCCGTCTTGCTTTCTTTCCTGTTTCCGGCTTGTTGCAGCAAATCTGTGACGGGTTTCATTTGGAAAATGTAATTTTGCCCATTCCAGTGAAAGAGGTCGGATAATGCGACAGTATGTTCTCCAAGACCAAACAGCACTGGTATTCCGGCGGAAAAGAAAATGCTGTGCCCCTGGTACAAACAAACAGGCAATATGTCCGAAGCGGATTCATGCAGGCGAAACGCTTCCAATTCTTCGGTCAATGCGTCCGCGATATTTTCAAAGTTGATTTTCCACTGTTCCGTCAATCGGGTATCAATACGGACAATACTGATATCCGGCTCGGGACACTGAAGGTAAAGCATGGATCCATAGCGTTCAACCGGTAATACGCAATTCCGGCAAGCTTCTTCAGGACAACGAACCTGTCTGGCATAAGAAGCTTTGACCAGCCATTTTCGCTGTTTCAATGCCAGAATCTGCTCCTGGGGAAAACGTTCCAGTTCAGATTGACTGATGGGAAACGGATTGGACAGATCGTCACATCGGGACAGCAGCTTTCCCAATAATTGGTGTAAAACCGGTTGATGTTCAGGCATTGGCAAACGTGTCTTTTGTTTCCTTAACCTGTTCAATATCCGAATCTATCAGAACCTGATGGATTCGCTCATCGATTTCCTCATATCCCAGGGAAGCAAGACTATAGGTATTCAGCGTAAATTGCTTGGTCTTGGGCGGATGTCCGGAAAGGCTGACTTTGGCTCGGAATCGGGCACTGATGACTTCAAACCGGTTTCCCTTGTCTTTTGGCAGCCAGGCATTCATGGCAGCGTGTATATCGCGCTTTTC
>CAVKGJ010000121.1:3934-5497 GCA_963655605.1 Oscillospiraceae bacterium | reverse complement strand
GTCAGTCTGATGCCTGGCGTTGATGTATTTTCCAGTGTCAGTGAAACCAGTTCTATGGATTCCACGCCCGTTTCCGGATGACAAACGAATTCAGGTGGAGCATTCAGTAGTTTTTGCAAGGCATAATCCGGGTCTTCTGGCAATTTGGGCAACTCTTTCAATCCGAGAATGATCTGGCAAAACAACCTGTGCATGGTCAGTTGGAGACGCCCTAGCCGGTACTGGTAGACGTCCAGTGTTCCCATTTTGGGAGCATAGGCGAAATAGATGGAAAAGGAAGGTTTTCTGGAACGTTCAGTTTTAGCCCCGTCCTCCCATTCACTGGCCATTTCGGAATAGTTCGACAGATCGGCAATGAAAAAATGTTTTTCTCCACGGCAAAGATACCGGACCTCGCAATATTCACCTCGTGCCTGTTTTTCCCGGAAGTACTTGCTGATAGCATCTCCCAGTTTCTTGAGGGTTGATTCATCTTTTTGGATGGTATGGCTTCCAATGCCGTGGCGTGTATTCCAGTGACTGCCCGTAGCATCAATGACATTGAAATCACAGGCTTGTCTGAACGCTTCAGGATAGTTCAGAAAAACATGCATGGCACGAGCCGTATGGTTTTTGTATTCCCCCAGTTTCTCCAGAAGAGAGTTCAGTTCTGCTTCTTGTGGAATAAAGAACATTAACGCTTCCCGTATGGCGTCGAATCCCTTTTGGGAATTCAGGTCTTCCATATCCAGAAAATCGCTCCGGCAGGTTTCCCGTTGTTTTGTCTCAATGGCGTCCCAAGCTGTTTGCCAGTTTTTGCTTTGCAAAATCCCGATATCCGGTACCAGATCCCGTCTTTTGAAATATTCCATCAGCAATTCAGCCGGTATATGAGCCCAAAAACGGTCCAGTCTCAGGATTCCAGTCATAGAACATCCCCATCAAAATACGATGTCACATTGTAACGTATCTTCCTGCAAGCTATGAAAAGAACCGAATACATCTATAATTCTTGTGAAGCAAGTTAGAATATAGGAGATGGTCTCAACCAGTTCACGTAAACTCCATGATATATCAGGATCTGCACACAAAACTGGTAGAACAATGGATTGAAAAAATTGAATGGACTCAAGCTTACCTAACTTGGGAAAAGATACCAGATCGGGAAAATAGCGAAATTAAAAGAATTATTTCCAGATTATGAGAATGTTATGAACAACAAATTTAACGAAATGACGCGTGTGCAGATTCCCGCGATGATCCATCTAACTCGCTTGGGCTATCAGTATTTCGGTAAACTCACGGAAGAAATGGCCAATACAACTTATGATCCGGATACCAACATACTGAAAGACGTTTTTCTCAACCAGTTTAAAAAACTCAACCCAACACAGACCAAAGAAGCAGAAAGGATACTTACACTCATCCGGCAGGAACTGGACAACGACGATCTGGGCAAAACATTCTATCAACGCTTAAAAGCCACATCACCAGTGAAACTGATCGACTTTGAACATCCTGAAAACAATGCGTTTCACTTCACAGGTGAATTTACGTGTAAAAACGGACAAGAAGAATTCAGAC
>CAVKGJ010000121.1:0-3924 GCA_963655605.1 Oscillospiraceae bacterium | reverse complement strand
ATTCAGACCGGATATCACGCTCTTCGTAAACGGCCTTCCACTCGTATTTGTTGAAGTTAAAAAACCCAACAATATTGGCGGTATGCTGGCAGAAAGCAAACGTATGACACGTGAGCGTTTTCCCAATCGATATTTTCGGCGTTTTATCAACATCACCCAGTTCATGATTTTTTCCAATCACATGGAATACAGCGCCGATGGCGGGATCGTTCCGATACAGGGAGCTTTCTATTGTGCAAGTTCGCGAGATACTGCTTTTTTAAACAGTTTTCGCGAAAAAAATCCTAAAAATGAAGAATTGGCACCATACCATCGGAACTTTCCGTATATCGAAATAGACAAGAAAGTAGAATGGAAAATTGTGACAGATTTCAACTGCCATGTTATCCATGATACGCCAGAATACTGGACCAATCTTGAGGTCAACACGCCAACCAATCGTATTCTGACATCCATGTGTTCCCCGGAACGACTTTTATATATTCTGAAATATGGTCTAGCCTATGTCAGAATGGAAAAAGAAGTGAACGGGAAACTGGAAACAACGGATCAAAAGCATATCATGCGTTATCAGCAATTATTTGCTTCTCTTGCCGTTACCAGAAAGCTGGATGAAGGTGTTCGCTCAGGCATTATCTGGCACACCCAAGGTAGTGGAAAAACAGCATTGTCCTTTTATTTGACCTACATTTTGACCGACTATTATGCGAGGCAAAACAAGGTTCCCAAATTTTATTTCATCGTTGACAGGCTTGATCTACTAAAACAGGCTACGCAGGAATTTGAAGCACGCGGTCTAACTGTGTCAACGGCCAATACAAGAGCTGAATTGATGGCACAATTCAGGCGAAACCAAGCACTGGAAGGAAATACAGGAAAAACAGAAGTAACAGTCGTCAACATTCAACGATTTGCAGAAGACATAGAAAAAATCCATCTACCGGAATATGCAACCAATCTGCAAAGAATATTTATCATCGATGAGGCTCACCGCGGATACAAACCAAGAGGGTGTTTTCTTTCAAACCTGTTTGATGCAGATAAAAATTCCATCAAAATAGCCTTGTCAGGAACTCCACTATTAAAAGAAGAAGTCTCATCTTGCGCTGTTTTTGGCAACTATTTGGATACCTACTATTACAACCAGTCCATCGAGGATGGTTATACACTGAAAATCATACGCGAAGATATAGAAACATCATGGCGAGAAAAATTGAAAGTAGCATATGACAAACTGGATACGTTGGTTCAGAAAAAAACCTTACGCAAGAGTGACATTATTGAGCATGAGAGCTACGTTCGTGAACTGACGCGATACATTATTGCTGACCTTAAGCAGTTCAGGAAAATACAGAATGACAATGACTTGGGTGGTATGGTGATCTGTGAAACTAGTGCACAGGCCCGGAAAATGATAGCTTTGTTTGATGAAGTTCAACAAGAGATCAACACTAGTACTAATGAAAAAAACCTCCTTACGGCAGGGCTGATTCTGCATGACAGCGAGGATAAAAAAACACGGGAAGATATTGTTGATAATTTCAAGAAGAAAATGACTGTTGATATTCTGGTAGTATTCAATATGTTATTAACCGGATTTGATGCGCCAAGATTAAAACGGCTCTACTTCGGACGGAAACTGAAAGATCATAACCTATTGCAGGCACTGACACGTGTTAACCGACCCTATAAAGACAATCGGTACGGCTATGTGATTGATTTTGCTGATATCAAGCAGAACTTTGAACAAACCAATGCAGCCTACCTTGCAGAATTAAACCGATTCACAAGCACGGCCACAGACGGAACCGGACAAGCAGATAATATCGTAACGCTCATCAATGTTCTTGAGAATCAGGACGAACTGGAGCAACAAATCAAACAAGCAAGACAAATTCTGTTTAACTACAACATAAATAACGCTGAGAAATTCAGCCAGGAAATATCGGATATCACAGATAAGGTTGAGCTGCAAAAATTAAAAAAAGCACTAGAAACCCTGAGGAACTGTGCCAACATCATTCGCACCTTCGGCGATCAGGAGACAAAAGAACGATTTGCAAAATTTGACTTTACACGAGTTGCTCCCATGCTATCCGAAGTAAATCGCCATATCAGTCTGATCAACCTGCAAGGAACCATTACAGATCTAGATGGAAAACTGGCCATCAATGAAGTCATGTCTAACATCGAATTCAGATTCAACATCATCAAAAAAGAAGAAATGCAACTCGTCTTGGGAAAGGATAAATTTCAGAAAAAATGGCAACGTGCCATTCATAGCTTCACTCAAAACGAAGATCAGGATGACCCTGAATACATTACTCTTCAGGAAGCCTTTGCTCAACGTTTCAAGGAACGCGGCTTTATCTATCACGACATGGCAAAATTTACCGAAGATAGTCAAGCATTAGATGAGATCATTCAGAAACTTGATATATTTCACAGAAACAATAACAACCTTAAAAAACGATATGGCGATGACATCAAACTTGCCAGAGTACATAAACGAATCCGTGAAGAAAACCAGCGCAGATATCAGGAAAATAAAAAACCGATTATCTCGGAATTTGAAGAAGACATTGTAGAGGTCCTTTGCGGCATCAAAACTGCCATTGACCAGAAAATTTACAACCAGAACCACATACTAGAAAAAGATGCCTACTTTGAACAAACCGTGCTCTCGCAGGTTGCCACTGGGTTTCAACAGTTTCCATACTTGAAACTAACACCGGAAATGGAAGACTACACATTTATTCAGCAAAGAATCTCGCAACAATACCTGAACCAGTATCATGCAACCTATGTGTAATGAGAAAAACGGAAACAAAAATAAATAAACAGACATCAGACTGAGAACATGCATAACATTAAAGCACAAACACTCCAGCTCATTGACGAATTAAAAGCCGCCTGCCAACAAGCCGGATTGGGAAACGATGGCAATGAATTCAAAATCATTACACAGGTATTTCTGTATAAATTCCTAAATGATAAATTCATCCATGAATGCAAAAAACTCAACTCTCCTCTCACACAAAAACTCAATGATGCCGTCATTGCCGGTGAAAAATGGGAGCATGCCTATGCAAACATGAGTGAAAATGATCGTCAGATGTTATTTATATATTTGTCTGCAGATGTGGCAAAATTCAAACCAGAGCATCTGATTGGCAATCTGTGGAATCAGCAAACCAAAAGCGACTTCGATGTCATATTTGACCAGACCATGCTCAGTATTGCCGATCTGAATATCGCTACATTTTCAACAGCAACTGCTGAAAGAACCAAAATTCCCCTATTTGAAGAACTAATGCCCTTTGTGACAGATACCAGTAAGCGTGCCGAATTTGCTAGGGCGTTAGTGGATAAATTGGCCAACTTTTCATTCGAATCTGTCTTTTCTCAATCCTATGATTTTTTTGCAGCTATCTTTGAATATCTGATCAAGGATTACAACACTGCAGGAGGTGGGAAATATGCGGAATACTATACACCACATGCCATTGCTACCATCATGGCACGTATGCTTGTACCTGATAATACAGGACTACACAGCATTGAATGCTATGATCCCTCTGCCGGTACCGGAACGCTTTTAATGGCTTTGGCGCACCAGATAGGTGAGGATAAATGCTCCATCTACTCGCAAGACATCTCACAAAAATCCAACAAGCTGTTAAAACTCAACCTCTTGCTGAACAATCTTGTATCTTCTCTGGATAATGCTATACAGGGAGATACTCTTAAATCTCCATACCATAAATCACGCGATGGACAATTAAAACAATTTGACTATATTGTTTCCAATCCACCATTCAATATAGACTTTTCCGAAACCCGGGAAAAAATTGCAGCGCAGCCTGTCCGTTTTTGGGCTGGAGTTCCCAGCATTCCAAAAAAGAAAAAAGAGGGAATGGCTAT
>CAVKGJ010000120.1:14641-15267 GCA_963655605.1 Oscillospiraceae bacterium | reverse complement strand
GTCATCGGCATGTGCCTGTGAAGTCGCTCTGAATTTATCGGAGAGTGTGAATAATGCAACAATTGTTTTCATGATTGCCGATAGAGGCGATCGTTATTTTTCTTCCGGTTTTTTTCCGGTTTAGACGGTACAAGTGCAATATAAGCATTGTCACAAGGTTTTGTATCCTATAAAATAAAAGGCTAAATAAATTTTGTCTTGCGAATTTGTCTCGTAAACAAACAATTAACAGGTTTTTAGGAAATTTTATGGCTAACACAGCTCAGGCGCGCAAGCGCGCTCGTCAGGCAGTAAAACTGAATGCTCACAATTCCAGCCAGCGTTCTGCGTTGCGTACGGCAATCAAGTCTGCAAAAAAGGCAATTGCCTCGGGTGACAAGGAAGTGGCTGCTTCCGTATTCGTAAAGACTGTTTCGACCATTGACCGGATCGCTGACAAAAAGCGTATTCACAAGAACAAGGCTGCTCGTCACAAGAGCCGTTTGGCAGCCGCTCTGAAAGCGATGTCCGTCGCTGCCTGAAATATCCCGGTTCATAAATTGTTCAGGCGCGCTTGGAACAAGCGCGCCTGAATTTGTTATTGTTTCTGATAGCGATAGCCGAATTCTTTTTCGAAACGGTCCACA
>CAVKGJ010000120.1:0-14631 GCA_963655605.1 Oscillospiraceae bacterium | reverse complement strand
GTCCACAATTTCTCTGGATGTCAGTTTATGGTTTTGCGGGCCGGAATATTCGATTTTGATTGCTCCCATCAGGCTTCCCAGACGCCCGCATGTTTCCATGTCCATGTTGTTGGTCAGGCCATAAATCAGTCCTGCACGGAAAGCGTCGCCGCATCCGGTCGGATCAGCTTCTCTGGCGGCTCTGACAGAAGGAATGTTTACCTTTTCGCCATTCTGATAAATAACGGCCCCGCGTTCGGCACATGTAACAATGAATGCTTTTACGCGTGATGCAATTTCGGCTGTTGTCCAGCCACTTAGCTGGGAGAGCATCTCGCTTTCATATTCATTGACTGCCACATAAGTTGCTAGCTCGATAAACCGTCTCAGCTCATCGCGATTGAACATGGGCAGTTGTTGACCGGGGTCGAATATGAAGGGAATGCCAAGTTTTGCGCAATCATTGGCATGCTGGATCATTCCGTCACGACCGTCCGGTGCGACAATGGCAAGCCGGATATTTTCATCTGCCGTATTTTCGACGCGATTTTCATGGGAGAAGGCCATGGCTCCCGGATGGAAAGCCGTGATCTGGTTATTGTTTTTGTCCGTTGTAATGAAGGCCTGAGCGGTATAGGCTGTTTTGATGGTGCGGATATGACGTCGTGAAATATCCAGTTCGGCCAGCCTTTCCAGATAAGGGGTACCATCCATGCCGACAGTCGCCATAATAAGAGGTGTTCCACCCAGCAGTTTCAGATTGTAGGCAATGTTTCCTGCACATCCACCGAATTCTCTTCTCATGTTCGGGACAAGAAAACAGACATTGATGTTATGCAACTGGTCCGCCAGTATGGATTCCGAAAACCGTTCAGGAAACGACATAAGCGTATCGTACGCCATAGATCCGCAAATTAAGGAAGTCATGTTCAAATATTGAGGTGATTAATAATAAAGAATGATCCGGCTGCTGATGGCCGCATCATGTGGATATTCGATACCAAGCAGGAAACTAGCCGTTTCTCCGGGAGCAAGTTCTCTGACAGTTCCGGATTGTTCCGGAAGATATTCTTCCGGTTCAAGAATCCTGCGCGAAAGCAGATTGTGTTCTACATCCGTTATTTCCATTGCAAGTGACGGGAACCGTCGTGGCAATGAGTCATGATTTGTAATAACGATTTGCTGGGTAAACCGGTTTGGCGAATTTTCCGTTGCCGTTAAATTGCTGTATTCAATGTGGAACGGCGGGGATGGTTGCCCTGACGTATTGACAGGACATGCCAGAATCTCGCAAACCGAATTGACCAGACTTTCCGATGGTGGCCACCATAAAACAATATGTTCCGAATACCGGTAAAGAATCTGTCCGCACAGGATAATGAACAAGAAAATGGTCCCTGTTGACCAGAATAACAGTGAGATACGGGATTTTTTTTTCTTTTGCTGAATAATCCTGTCCAGATTGCCGGAAATAGTATCAGATGAATGAGCAAAACTGTCTGGTCGGGCGGGTTTTGCCGGTAATGTTGGCGGTGTACCGGTTTGTCCCGCCACTTTTTCCGGATATATTCCGGGCAGGTCTTTTACGGGAACGTTTTCAGTTTCCGGTTGGTGCCGGATTGTGTTTGACGGGAAAGAAGTCTTTTCCAATGGCGAAACAGGCGTTTCTGTACCGGCTGATAGAACCTTGTCTGCAGGAAAATCATCCAGGTCCAGATTGATTGTCTGAAGTTGTCTGTTGAATGCTTCCTTGAGAGCGTTATCGGGAGAAGATACTTTTCCGGAGTCAATGCCGGTGTTTCCCGGGAAAGACAATTCCTCCATTCTGGAATGGTCAGGAGGAAATCCTGCGTTCTCCAGTGTAACGCGACCGACCAGATTGTCGGTCCCGTTAAAAAGATACCGGCATATTCCGCACCGGACAGTTCCGGAACGCAACCTGAGCTGTTCTTCGGTGACGTGAAATATGGTTTTGCAGTGCGGACAACGCGTAGCCAGTGACATACTTGCAATTTTCAGGAATCAAGTTGTCCGGACAAGGCGACCCACCCATCAAGATTTTTCCAGACAGACAGATTGATATGAGGTGCATACGCTGCAATCACGTCGTCAGCCTGCCCTTCAAGAATGCCGGACAATACCATATAACCATGAGGGGCAATACGTCTGGTCAAGACAGATACCAGTCCCTTGAGCGGGCCTGCCAGTATATTTGCAACGACTATATCATACTGACGGGCTGGTGCAAGAGAAGCAAATTCTTCAGGAAGATAACATTGCATCTCGCAATGATTCCGTTTGGCATTGTCCCGTGCAGTTATGACTGATTGCGGGTCAATATCAACACCGGTGACCATTTTCGCTCCCAGTTTCACGGCTGCAATCGACAAAATGCCCGAGCCACAACCGTAATCGAGAACAGTATGGTCCGGTCTTGCGTTTTTTTCAAGCCATTCCAGACACAGGCGGGTTGTAGGATGACTGCCGGTTCCGAAGGCAAGTCCCGGATCAAGCTCAAGAATGATCCCGTTTTCGGAAGGACTTTCATGCCAGCTGGGAACAATCCATATCGTGTCTCCGATATGAATGGGATCGAATTGAGACTGTGTGAGACGAACCCAGTCCTCCTCGGGAACTTCGCGTAGAGAATATGGCGGAATTGCTGTCAAATCGCATGCATTTGCAGCCTGTTTCAGCAACTTTTCAATATCGGTATCTGCAGGAAGCAGAGCGATCACACGGCTTCGTTCCCAGGCGTATTCGCTGGAATCTGCTCCCGGTTCGTCAAACAGCGGTTTTTCCCGTGATGTTCCTTCATCCGCATCTTCCACGGTAATGGAAAGCGCTCCGGTTTCCAGCAAGGCATCCGAAAATGCATTCGTGTCTTCGAACGCAACTTCCAGTACAACTTCCGTCCAGCTCACACTATTCTCCTTCTGTGGTGATAACCGCTCATTTTTCGTTTTCCGGAAACATTTCGGCCAGTTTCTGTTCCAGATAATGGATGTTGGTACCACCTTTGATAAAGCTGGGATCATGCATCAGTTCGCGATGAAGGTCCAGATTGGTGTGAATGCCTTCAACGACCATTTCAGTCAGTGCAACCTGCATACGATGAATGGCCTGTTCGCGGGTAGAGCCATAGGCAATGATCTTGCCGATCATGGAATCATAATAGGGAGGGACTTTATATCCGGTATATACATGGGAATCGACACGCATACCGGGTCCTCCGGGGGCATGCCAGGAGGTGATTTTTCCGGGAGACGGTATGAAAGTGAAGGGATCCTCCGCATTGATGCGGCATTCAATGGCATGTCCGATCAACCGGATGTCGCGCTGACGGTAGCGGAGTTTTTCTCCGGCGGCAATTCGTATCTGTTCCTGTACCAGGTCCAGACCTGTAATCAGTTCGGTAACAGGATGTTCTACCTGGATACGGGTATTCATTTCAATGAAATAGAATTCGCCGTTTTCATAAAGAAATTCGAATGTTCCTGCACCACGATAACCGATCTTGCGGCAGGCTTCTGCACAACGGTCTCCGATCCTGTCAACCAGTCGACGGGGAATATCCGGAGCGGGTGCTTCCTCGATGACTTTCTGGTGCCGTCTTTGCATGGAACAGTCACGTTCTCCCAGCCAGATCGCATTCTTGTAATCATCTGCCAGAACCTGGATTTCGATATGGCGGGGATTTTCAAGGAATTTTTCCATGTAGACTTCAGGATTGCCGAAGGCGGACAGGGCTTCCGATTTTGTCGTAGAAACGGCATTGAGCAGGGCGGCTTCCGAATGAACAACGCGCATGCCGCGTCCACCACCTCCACCGGCTGCCTTGATGATCACGGGAAACCCGATTTTGCGGGCGACAGAAATGATTTCCTGGGGATTGTCGGGAAGTGCGCCATCCGAACCGGGAACACAGGGAATACCGGCCTTGATCATGGCCTGCTTGGCGGTTACCTTATCTCCCATGATCCTGATAGATTCCGAACGCGGGCCAATGAATACAAAACCGGATTTTTCGACTCTTTCCGCAAAATCGGCGTTTTCAGACAGAAAACCGTAGCCGGGATGAATCGCTTCGGCATCGGTCACTTCCGCTGCACTGATAATGGCAGGCATGTTCAAATAGCTGAGTGCGGAAGACGCAGGGCCGATGCAGACGGATTCATCAGCCAGCTTGACATATTTGGCTTCCCTGTCTGCTTCGGAATGGACAACAACGGTTTTGATACCCATTTCACGGCATGCTCGCTGAATACGCAATGCGATTTCACCGCGATTGGCAATAAGAATTTTTTCAAACATAGTGTGGCAGATTGTTCGATAAATAGAAAATAGACAGTAAAACAGAACTGTTTCGGCTCAGATAGACCCGTTTTATCCTATTACAAACAAAGGTTGCCCAAATTCGACCGGCTCGCCGTTTTCAACGAGGATCTGTTTGATAACACCAGACGTATCCGCCTCGATTTCATTCAGAAGTTTCATCGCTTCAATGATACACAGCGTATCACCTTGCTTGACAGCCGATCCGACTTCGACATAGGGGGGATTTCCCGGTGCGGGAGCACTGTAAAAGGTGCCGACCATCGGCGATTTGACGACATTTCCTTCCGGTTCTGCCGGCGCGGCAGCCGCTTCCGCAGCAATGACCTGTGTTGCCACATTGACCTGTGGCATGGGCATGGCAGGCTGGATGTATTGTTGTGGTAAAACCTGGGGCTGCTGCATGACGACAGGTTGTCCTTGGACTGAAGATGTTTTTGCAATACGTACCTTGCTTTCTCCTTCCGTTACTTCCAGTTCTGCGATGTCGGAATCGGCGACAAGGTCGATCAGGGTTTTTAGTTTACGTAAATCCATAGAAATCCCGCGAAAATACAGTTAAATGATTGGAAATTAGTATTTGAGAGCGAATTCAACAGCCATCCGGTAACCATCGGTTCCGAACCCGCATATTACACCTTTTGCGATTTCCGAAAGGTAGGAATAACGGCGGAAGGGCTCACGTTGATGGATGTTGGATATATGAACCTCGAAAAAAGGGATATTTACACCGGAAAGGGCATCGCGCAGTGAAACACTGGTGTGCGTCAATCCGCCCGGGTTGATGACGATAACATCGACCTTGTCCTGTCGTGCCTGATGGATACGGTCTATCAGGTCGCCTTCATGATTGCTCTGATAACTGGCAAATGTTCCTTCTGCCGCTTCTACAATAGAGCGCATGGCCGAGACGACATCTTCAAGTGTCGTTTTGCCATAAATATCCGGTTCCCGTGTACCGAGCAGATTCAGATTGGGCCCGTTAAGAAGAAGAATATTTTTTGCCATGACTTGAAAAATAATCTTTTTTATTAGATTTCCAGCATTTTGCCGTCAAATAACGGAAAGAGGCAAGGAAAAACGGAAGATTTCTAAAATTTATTCTCTGTGCCCGTATCTGCCGAATAGACAAGACGCTGCAATTCGTTCAGATTGGCACGCTCATGATGATGACCGAAAAATTTGTCGGGTCTCCGTATGTCATCGGGGTCATAGACGGCAAGATGGACTGTTTCGTCATGCCAGATGAAATGGATGATTTCTCTCGAGGAATGTTTTCCGCGAGATTGTGGCGATTCGGAGACATTGAAATTGATATCGTTGTTTAGCAGGAAGATTTCGACATCCTTTGCATTGTCGGTAAAAAGCTGCAAATGGATATCGCTGTGTTCCCCGCCGGTTCCGTTCAGGATGGCACCTGTAATGTAAGGATTGAATGGCGCAAGTTTTTTCATCAGTCCAAGTGAAAGATGACGCAAGTACAACAATCTTGCCGGTTGTGTATCGGAGCGAAAGAGTGCGTTATAAAGTCTGACTTCATTTTCGATTGTCGGATTGTCCGGTAAAATTTCCCCAGTTATCCGGGAGTTTCCCAGTATCATTCGTGCCGCTTTTCGTTTGGCGACATCATAACTGGATCCTTCCTCTGCTATCATGCGTGCAGCGGCAATAGCGATTTCCTGTCGCAGATTGGCGATATCATTAAAGCGGTAAGTAGTCATGTTCAATTGCTTAAAGACGGACGGGAACGGCGGTTGGCCGGATAAGATTTTCAATTCCAATATTTATTCGTAACATCATGCATATTCATATCCTCGGTATTTGCGGAACCTTTATGGGAGGTATCGCAGTATTGGCCAAGGCTGCCGGACATACAGTAACCGGTTGCGACGCCAATGTCTATCCGCCAATGAGTACCCAGCTGGAAGAACAGGGCATTGAATTGATAAATGGCTATGATGAAAAGCAGATCGGACTGAATCCTGACCTGTATGTAGTCGGTAATGTGGTATCAAGAGGCAATCCGCTGATGGAGGCCATTCTGAATCGCGGACTTCCCTATGTTTCAGGGCCACAGTGGATCGGTGAACATATTCTGAACGACAAATGGGTTTTGGCTGTTGCCGGCACGCATGGAAAAACGACCACAACTTCCATGCTGGCATGGATACTGGAAGATGCCGGTTATTCTCCAGGATTTCTCATTGGCGGAGTTCCGCTCAATTTCGGTATTTCGGCAAGACTGCATGGAAAAGACACGTCTTCTTTTTTTGTCATTGAAGCGGATGAATATGACACGGCTTTTTTTGACAAGCGCAGCAAATTCGTACATTACCGGCCAAAAACAGCCATATTGAACAATCTGGAATTCGATCATGCCGATATTTTTCCCGATATTGCAGCCATCGAAACACAATTTCATCATCTGGTCCGGACGATAGCCGGAAATGGCCGTCTTATTGTGAATGAACGAGATCCGGCTCTGAAAAGGGTCATTCAACGGGGATGCTGGAGTGAAAAGGAGTGGTTCGGAGGAAGTGCGGGAACGGGATGGACGCTGTCTGATGCCGGAGATGATGCTTTCAATGTCTTTTTTGAAGGAAATCTCCAGGGAACGGTAAAATGGGAACTGACCGGTGAGCATAATCGTCTGAATGCACTGGCAGCCATTGCCGCAGCAAGACATGTCGGTGTTGTCCCTGAACAGGCGATTGCTTCGCTTTCACGGTTCGGAAATGTCAAAAGACGTATGGAATGCAGGGGAAGCATTGATGGAATTTCGGTTTATGATGATTTCGCCCATCATCCGACAGCAATTGCCGCAACGATTGCGGGATTGAGAAAAAAAATCGGAAAAGGCGGAGGTACCCGCATTCTCGCTGTTCTGGAACCTCGTTCTAATACCATGAAACTCGGAACTATGAAGCAGAAATTGCCTGAAACCCTGGCCGAAGCCGATCTGGTTTTCGGTTACGGTGCCCGTTCGGGCAAAGATGCGCTTGGATGGGATCTGGAAGAAGCGCTCAGTCCGTTGGGCGATAAGGTGCAGATTTCAGATGATATTGATGATCTGGTCGGCAAAATCGTTTCGTCTGCCATACCGGGAGATCACATTCTCGTTATGAGCAACGGTGGTTTTGGCGGAATCCATCAGAAAATACTCGACAGGCTTTCCGGAAAATGACAGGAGCGATTTTATATTTGCATGGATTTCAGTCTTCTCCGTTTTCTTTCAAGGCACAACTGATTTCACGCGAAATCGAGAATACTGAAAACGATTTTCGTTATTTTTGTCCTCAATTGCCGTTATCTCCTGCCAAATCAATAGAAATGGCGGGTAATTGCATCCGGAAATGTTCACCGGAATCAATAGTCGTCATTGGTTCTTCTCTGGGAGGATATTATGCAAATTGGCTGGCGGAACGGTATTGTTGCAGGGCCATATTGCTAAATCCGGTTATTGATCCGTGGAAAATCAAAATTCTGGACGATATGCCGGACAAAAGCGATTTGAGAGTGAGAGAATGGCTCGATTTCAGGGAAAAATACCGGTCTGAATTGAACGCTTTTCGCGTGGAGCGCATTACGGATCCGTCAAGGTATTTGCTGTTTGCGGCCAAAGGTGACGAGTTGCTTGACTGGCGCCTGATGCAAGGGCATTACAGAGGAGCGCATCAGATCATTATTGAGGGAGGAGATCATGGCCTGTCCGGTTTCGAACAGTATCTGAAAATAGTCCTCCGGTTTTGCGGTATTGGAAAATGATGTGCCGGACATATCACGTCAAATTTGAAAAATATAGAGATTCTGTCTGGGAGCAGAATACGGATGAGAATTGTAGAGTGCTGAATGAATTTATTCTTTGAAGAATCGGGCGAATTCAAAACAGGCAATATTCTAAATCAGGTCGGCGAGGCATATCAGGTCGAATTGCCGGGGGGGAAGCGCACCAAGGTGCGTGCGAGAGACGTGCTGTTCCAGTTCAGTTCACATGAGCCGGCGCAATTATTGACGGAAGCTGTCAAGGTAGCGGAAGAAATTGACCTTGATTTTCTCTGGGAAGTTGCCGGAGAGAATGAATTCGAATATTCCGAATTGGGAAAGGAATATTTCGGACATGATCCAAAACCGGATGAAGCGGCAGGTCTGCTGGTCCGTTTGCATTCGGCACCCATGTATTTTTACAGGAAAGGGAAGGGGCGGTACAAGGCTGCACCTGAGAAAGCGCTTCGTGCGGCACTGGCCGGTATTGAAAAGAAAAAACAGCAGGCCATTGTCCAGCAGCAATATGTTGAACAGTTAAAACAGGGAGTTCTGCCCGAACCGATCCGGGAAAATGCAATCCAGCTGTTATGCAAGCCGGACAAGAATAGTGTGGAATACAAGGCGCTTGTTATGGCCTGTGAAGACTTGCGTATGTCACCTGAACGCCTGATGCTCCATGTTGGCGGGATTGCGGGACCGAAGGAACTTCACCTGTCGCGGTTCATTTTCGAGAATTTTCCCCGTGGAACCTCGTTTACCCCCGTTGATATTCCTGACATACCTTTTGAATTGCCGATTGCCGATGTCAATGCGTTTTCGATTGATGACATTACGACAACGGAAATTGATGATGCTTTTTCCGTGACTCGCCTGGATAATGGTCAGATCAGAATAGGTATCCATATCGCCGCCCCCGCGCTCGGGATAAAACCGGGAGATCGTCTGGATGAAATTGCCAGAAAACGCTTGTCGACCGTTTACATGCCCGGAGACAAGATCACTATGTTGCCGGACGAATTAGTCAGCCGTTTCACACTGAGTGCGGGTGAAATCCGGCCAGCACTCAGTCTGTATGCGATTGTCGATCCGGCAGACTGGTCCATAACGGAGACGGAGACCAGGGCGGAAAGAATACGTGTTTCCGAGAATCTTCGCCATAACGATCTGGATCACCTGATTACGGAGGACAGTCTCGCAAAAAATGAAGGCGATTATCCACACAAGGAGGATATCGGGATATTGTGGTGTTGTTCTCGTGTTTTCGAGAAAAAACGCATGGAAAAACGGGAATCTTTCGGGTTGCGACCGGAACAGTCGAATCGTGTCGATTTTAACTTTTATGTCAGCGAAGACGGTATTGTAACCATTGAGCGACGCAAACGGACGGCGCCGCTGGACAAGATCGTTGCCGAATTCATGATTTTCGCCAACAGTACCTGGGGAAAACTGTTGAATGAGCATGGTATTCCCGGTATCTACCGTAGTCAGGGAGGCGGGAACGGCAGCTGGATGAATCGCATGCAGGTGAAAATGGTCACCCATGCCGCACCGCATCAGGGACTCGGGGTTGATCAGTATGCATGGAGTACGTCACCGTTACGGCGTTATACCGATCTGGTGAATCAGTGGCAGATTCTGGCTTGTATCAATTATGGGGTCATGGCACCATTGTCGGCCCCTTTCCGTCCGAAAGATGCCAGTCTGTTCGCTATTGTCAGCGCGTTCGATGCAGCATATAGTGCCTACAATGAGTTCCAGTCAAAAATGGAAAGATATTGGTGCCTCAGATGGCTGACGCAAAATCGTGTCCGGCAGGCTGAGGCGGTTGTGATCAGGGATGAAGTGATCCGTCTTGTGGATATTCCGCTGACTATTCCGATGCCTGGAATGCAGATTCTTGCCCGCGGAACACAAGTGAAGATTGATCTGATACGCTGGGATGAAGTTGATTTGTCTGTTGAGGCCCGTTTTCTGGATATTTCCTCTGATGCTGGTGAAGATGAGTTGAACGCAAGTGAAGAGGAAGTGATGGAATAATCCGGCTGATGGCTTTGCCGGGTAATTCGTCGTGTGACCGGCATGCCGTTTACCGTTTGATGATTGTGTACAGGACATGAAGATACTTTCGCAAAATCGGATGTTGTGTATTGCCGTCGTGCTCTCTGTTCTGGTGCACGCGGTCATACTGTCTGTCCGGTTCGGGGCCTCTTCATCGTTTGATCTGAAAAAAAATGTACCTGCCATTGAGCTGGTGCTTGTCAATCCTCTTCCAAGAAAGATTGTCAATGCTGCGTTGACGGATGGAAATGGACTGGCGGGAATCGGAACTGTGGGTAAAGGTATCGCCGGTACGGCAGGCTCGCGGGAGAAAAAGACGGATATATCCGTCAACAGGAAAAACGAAAAAATTCCGTCGAAATCGTCGGGGAATAACAAAACCGCCAGTGTTCCGGAAAGAAAAATAATGAGTACATCTAAAAGGGAAAGCGGTTTCCAGCTGCCGGAAAGCCAGGAAAACCGTTCTGTCGTTTTCAGGCCGGGAAGGGGAAGTGGTGGTGGAAATGGAACGGGTACCGGTATGGATGCAGGCGGTGCAGGTTACAGAGGGCGGCCGGTTATTACAGCCAGTACACGTGATGTTGGCTATGCCATGTATTACAAGGCTTTGCGCAAAAGGGTGGAAAGTCTTGGGCTGATCAATTTCCCGCAGAAAAACGGTACAAGACTGTATGGTGAATTGACTGTCCGGATTCCTGTCTATTACGACGGTTCGCTTTTTGAAAAGGAAGGTGGTCCCAGCATAGAGAGATCATCCGGAAATCCTGCGCTGGACAAGGCTGCATTGAATATCGTCCGCAGGGCCGCGCCTTTTGGACCTTTCCCGAAAAGCATGCGCTCCGGAAACGGTGGTGCCGATGTATGGATTATTATTACCCGTCTGAAATTTACCAGGGATCAGGGAGTTCAGTCACAGGTCCGTTCAACAGTACATTGACCGGGCATAATGGATTTTTTCATTTTTCTGGAAAAGTATTCAACTTTTTCTGATTGCAGAAATATATATTGGTTCATGGCAATATGAGTGATCATTATGCAGTTGTCGGAAATCCGGTTGCGCATAGCAAATCACCGGAAATACACGCTCTTTTTGCACAACAAACAGGGCAGGATGTCGTATATTCACGTCTTTTGGCGCCTCTCGATGATTTCAGGACAACCGTATTCCGGTTCATCGGTAATGGCGGGAAGGGGCTGAATGTTACGGTTCCTTTCAAATTCGAAGCATTCGGTCTGTCGGACTGCCTAACATCCCGTGCGGAAATGGCTGGAGCGGTCAATACATTGCGCTTCGATGGGGAAACGGTCTGTGGCGATAATACGGATGGTGCCGGGCTGGTCGCGGATATTACAAAAAATGCCGGTGTGCCGCTGCAGGATGCACGTATTTTGTTGCTTGGAGCTGGAGGGGCTGCATTTGGCGTCATGTTGCCCTTGCTTGAACAGAATCCCGAATATATTCTTGTCGTCAACCGAAATGAAAACAAGGCACGGGAAATGGCGCAGCGGTTTTCAGGTTATGGCAAAGTGAACGTATCGTCTTATCAGGAGTTAAATGAAAGTTACGATATCGTGATCAATGCAACCTCGGCTGGTCTGTCAAGCAGCATGCCACCGGTTTCTTCTGCCGTTTTCAGCGAAAAAACCCTTGCCCTGGATATGGTCTACTCGGATCAACCGACTCCATTCATGTCTTTTGCCAGCCGACATGGTGCGAAAGCCAGGGACGGTTTTGGCATGCTTGTGGAACAGGCTGCCGAATCGTTTTTTGTCTGGCGGGATATCCGTCCTGATACACGGCCTGTTTTTGCCCATTTCGGACGCTGATTTTCCATGAATAAACTGATTGGCCTGTTTCGGAGATACTGGCGATGGATCGTATTTACACCACTGGGCCTGTTTCTGATGTTTCAGGTTTACTTTTTTCTGCAGATAGGCTGGTGGGTGAATCACAATCCTTCCTCGACAAGCTTCATGCGTCAGCAGCTGGCCGTTTTGCGGGAAAAGAACCCGAAAGCGAAATTGCAGCATAAATGGGTACCGTATAAGCGGATTTCCCGTAATTTGAAGCGGGCCATTATCGCTTCGGAAGATGCTAATTTCACGGATCATGAAGGCGTGGACTGGGATGCCTTGCTGAAAGCCTATGAAAAAAACAGCAGGAAAGGAAAAATCGTTGCTGGCGGTTCAACTATTACCCAGCAGCTGGCCAAAAACCTGTTTTTGTCCGGCAGCAGAAGCTATTTCAGAAAAGGGCAGGAAATCATCATCACTTACATGCTTGAATTCTGGATGGAAAAGGAGCGCATATTTGAACTGTATCTGAATCTGGTCGAATTCGGCACGGGGGTGTTCGGTGCCGAAGCGGCTGCGCGTCATTACTACAGAATATCCGCTTCTTCATTAAGTGCCGGGCAGGCAGCCAGACTGGCAGCCATGTTGCCGAAGCCCAGATATTTTGACAGTCACAGGAATTCGGGATATCTGATGCATCGGACAGCACTGATTCTGAGACGAATGGGATCGGCGGATGTTCCGCGTTAGGCTTTTTGCTCTATGGAAGTTCTTGCCTCGGCAATCCGTTATCAGTACACTTGCGCTATTTTCAGTTAGGCGGCCGTTTTGTGACGATCGGGAGTTATCACCGCTTTTCTTTTTGTCATGAAACCGTCACATGACCGTGATGTTATCCATCCATCACCGAGTCTGCTAGCAGTTACCTGTTAATGTGTCTGAAAGATTATCTCCATGATCAATGTTTTCGTACTTCAAAACGGTCGTTTGAACCAGGTACCCATCGATTCCAAATCTGATCTGGAAAATGTTGCTCCTGTCTGGGTGGACATGACAGATCCGACGGAGGAAGAGCGATTATGGGTAAAAAGTACGTATGACGTGACGATGCCTGATGAAGACGATGTCAAGGATATTGAGGCTTCTGCCCGTTATTACGAAGCGGAAAACGGTGATCTTCATCTGAGAACGGATTTCAGGATAGACGATGACGAAGGACCATCGCAAACGGTGACTGTAGCTTTCATTCTGGCGAGAAACATGCTTTTTTCAATGCATGCCGAAGATCTGCCGGTATTTAGGCTTGTACGAATGCGCGCACGTTCCCGTCCGGGATCCATCACCGATTACAAGGATGTTCTTCTGGATCTTTATGCGACAGATGCCGAGTATTCAGCAGATGCGCTAGAGGGAATTTACAGAAATCTTGAAGAAGTCAGCAGCAAGGTATTGCAGGAAGAATTTACCGACCAGGATGCGGCAGCCACTTTGAGTACCATCGCCAAGGAAGAAGACCTTAACGGGCGTATCCGCAGGACTATGATGGATACGCGTCGGGCCGTCAGCTTTCTGATGCGTGGACGCCTGCTGGATTCGGACCAGTTCGAGGAAGCTCGCCAGATTCTGAGAGATATCGAATCACTGGATGGCCATACATCGTTCTTGTTTGAAAAGATTAACTTTCTGATGGATGCGACAGTCGGTTTTATCAATATTAACCAGAATAAGATCATCAAGATTTTCTCGGTCGCCAGTGTGGCATTCCTGCCACCAACGCTGATCGCGAGTATTTATGGGATGAACTTCCGGATTCTGCCCGAATTGGATTGGGATTTCGGCTATCCTTTTGCATTGGTGCTGATGTTGCTGAGTGCTCTGGCACCTTTCTGGTATTTCCGTCGCAGAGGATGGCTCAAATAAGGGAACACTGTTTCCGTTTCCTGTGGGTGGGTATTTTTGTTTTTGAACCGGCCGAAGGAATTACTGATCCGTTTTCATTTGTTTTTGCTGCAATGTGTCGAAAAGACGTTGGATGGTTTTTTGCATGTCTCCAAGCCATTGTGCAGGATCATTGACCGTAATCCACCAGCAGACATCTGAAAAGCCGGTACAGTCGGCAAATTCTTCTATCAGGTTTTTCCGGGCAGATCCAAATTCAGAAATACATTCGTCAAGTATGACAAGCCAAGAATACTGATTGTGAACGGTTTGGACAATTGAGGGAGCCAGTTCCATGTGTGTGGTGATATCTGGCATGGCGCCATATCCGGGACCATCATCCACGTAGGCATGGCTTAACCGGAACCCCTGGCCGTACTCGGAATGGTTATCCAGCCAGGAATACTCATCCGAAACGGGTATGGCATTATCCGCCGGTTTCATGTGCTTGCCAAAAGAAAAAATTTTGCTGAAAAAGATATTCGCCATGTTTCATATCCGGTAGCAAAGTCCGGAAAATCACAGATTCCATACAGGCTAGGCAGTTATCCGTTCACGCTGTATTTTTTTGTTGCGGACGGCTTTGTTTTGACGTTCTCCCCAGCATGAATGCAGGAGATTCCTGCCGGGTTGCAGTGGAACCGCAATCCCCTCGGCGGGTTCCTGCATCATCGGGACTGCCCAGAAGATTTTGCGCCTGGTTTTTGCTTCAAATTCCCACGATGGGAAATTTGACGGCTACGAACCAACCTCATATTCCCC
>CAVKGJ010000119.1:0-15930 GCA_963655605.1 Oscillospiraceae bacterium | reverse complement strand
TAAGCGGGATCGAACCGCTGACCTCTTGCATGCCATGCAAGCGCTCTCCCAGCTGAGCTATAGCCCCACGATGCGTTTACGTACCAAATTTGCTGGGTGCAAAATTTGGTGGAGCTAAGCGGGATCGAACCGCTGACCTCTTGCATGCCATGCAAGCGCTCTCCCAGCTGAGCTATACCCCCGAATGCAGAGGAAAGATTATAGCAGAAATTTTCATTTTTTGACAATTTTCATCCGCAATATTGCGAATATCATACATCCGTTCCTCTTGCAAAGAGACATGATCGCCACAGAACGCATCCGGCGAACATGAAACCGGCAAAAGAACAGGATTTTGCCGGTTTCCCCTGTACTATCGCTTACAGATCTTTCAGGCGCGACAGCACCGTATTTCTGCCGAAAAGACAAACCACGGCATCAATCGACGGTGTATGCAATTGTCCGGTCAGAAGAAGACGCAACGGCATGGCGACCTGCGGCATTTTCATTTTGTTCTGCTTCAGCAATCCTTTCATCATCGCCGAAAGCGCCTCGCGTTTCCATTCAATCGTTTCGATATGGGCCGCATACTCTTTCAGTGCCGAACGGGCGACATCCGTCAAATGCTGTTTCAGCAATTCCGGGTCAGGCTCCGGCTCCATATAAAACATCAGCGATGCATTTGCCAGTTCATTGACCGTATTCACCCGGTCTTTCATCAGGGCAATCACGTCCTGCAAGGCAGGACCGTTTTCCAGTTTCACGCCCATTTTTTCAAGCTGTGGGTAAACAAGTGCTTCCAACCGTGCATTATCGGCTTCACGGATATAATGATTGTTCAGCCAGTTCAGTTTTTCCGTATTGAATTGCGCGGCTGACGATGACAGATGATCGAAATCGAACCACTTGCAGAACTGTTCCATCGAGAAAATCTCATCGTCACCATGACTCCAGCCGAGACGGGCCAGATAATTCAGCATCGCTTCCGGCAAATACCCCGCGGCCGGATATTCCATCACCGAAACAGCGCCATGCCGTTTGGACAGCTTTTCTCCGTCATCGCCCAGAATCATCGGCAAATGGGCATATTCCGGAACGGGCGCATTCAGCGCTTTCAATATATTGATCTGCCGCGGCGTATTGTTGACATGATCGTCACCCCGGATCACATGGGTAATTCCCATATCCCAATCATCCACCACCACACAGAAATTGTAAGTCGGCGTCCCGTCCGAACGGGCAATGATCAGATCGTCAAGCTGGCTGTTGGAAATCGTGATTTCTCCCTTGACACGGTCATTCCAGGTAACATCCCCTTCCGTCGGATTCCTGAAACGAACGACCGGATTGACCCCGGCAGGCACCGGCGGCAAGGTTTTTCCCGGTTCCGGACGCCACGTTCCGTCATAACGGGGACTTTCACCCGCCTGCTTTTGACGCTCGCGCATGGCATTCAGTTCATCCGGTGTGCAATAACAGTAATAAGCAGTCCCTTCCTTCAGCATCTGGCCGATGACCTCACGGTAACGGTCCATTCTCTTCATCTGGTAAAAGGGACCTTCATCATGTTCCAGATTCAGCCATTTCATCCCGTCGAGAATAGCTTGCACGGCCTCCGGTGTGGAACGTTCGAGATCGGTATCCTCAATCCGCAAAATGAATTTTCCGCCGTGATGACGGGCATAGGCCCACGAATACAAAGCTGTACGGGCACCGCCCAGATGCAGAAAACCGGTCGGGCTCGGTGCAAAACGAGTTCTTACAGTCATGATGAAAAAAGGTTGAATAAACGAAATGTCTATTCTAACGCGTCAGATGCTTCCGTAGCGTAATTGCGCACATTATTCCGGGGTATTACCCGAAGAATCCTCGCCACGACAACACCGACAGTGAAAAACGATACAGTACCCATGACGCAGGCATCCTGTTTTTTCCGGACACAGTCACGTCGCATCCGATACAGAATGCCCGGAAAACACCCGGTACAAACCGTTCCTGACCTCGATAGCCGCAACACACCGGAAAAAAATGTCCGCATGGCTTGCGCACATGCGGACACCGATAAAGCGGACGGCCCGGGTGCTCAGACCGTCACACCATCATCAGGCAAACATCTTGGCTGTTTGCAGTGCCACCTGATAAATCCCCCAGAGCAGCGGAATACCGACGATCAGCCAGCAGATAACCATGGTTCCGCCAGAAGTCGGCTTGGCCGGAGGAACGACACCGGAAGCCTGCGCCTTGGCAACCTTTTCTTCCAGTTCTGCCTTGGCAGCCTTGACTTCTTCTTCGGTCATATAGTACTTGCTGTTGACCGGACGGATCATGAGAGCGAAGAAGAATTCGATAACCAGGAAGCAGGCCATAATGTACAGGGTGACAGAATAGGCCTGCGCCTTGGCAACGCCTGCATTCAGCTGCATGTCGCGGATGATGTTGATCAGCAACGGAGAGAGCAGACCGGCCGTGGACCATGCGGTCAGCAGACGGCCGTGAATGGCGCCGACGAACTGGGTGCCGAACAGGTCAGCCAGATAGGCAGGAATCGTAGAGAAGCCGCCTCCGTAGAAGGAAATACAGACGCAGACTGCGCACAGGAACAGAACCAGGTTCAGGGAAGAAGCCAGGGTCGGGATCGATGCGTACAGAATGGCGCCGACGATGGAATAAACGAAGTAAACCGTCTTGCGGCCCAGTTTGTCGGAGAGGGAAGCCCAGACAACACGGCCACCGATGTTGAATAGCGACAACAGACCGGTAAAGCCGGCAGCGATCATGGCGACCTGGCCTTTCTGTGCGTCGGTCAGCTGATCGAACGGAACGCCCGGCATACCGATCAGGTTACCGGCGAACACTTCCTGAAGCAGTGGCGAGGCCATTGCCAGAACGCCGATACCGGCCGCGATGTTCAGGAAAAGCATGAACCAGCAGAACCAGAACTGTGGTGTTCTGACTGCCTTGCTGGTGGAAACGTTGAAAGAGGAAGCCTCAATCAAACCGCCGTGACCGTCATCAACCATATTGCCGGTATTCTTCGGTACCCAGCCGGCCGGTTTGTATCCGGACGGAGCAACCTTGATGGTGAAGCAGCCCAGAATCATCATGACCGTATAGCAGCATGCCATGACGAAGAAAGCCTGCCACAGACCGACAGACGTTTCGGTTCCGAAGAAGCCGATCAGTTTCTGTGCCAGAGGAGCGCCGACCATGGCACCGCCGCCGAAACCGCCGACAGCCATACCGGTTGCCATACCGACACGGTCAGGGAACCATTTGATCAGCGTAGAAACCGGTGTGATGTAGCCAAGCCCCAGACCGATACCGCCGATGATCGCGGACAGCCATGCGATCCACAGCTGGTGGGTGAAGGTAGCCAGCGACAGCATGAAGAAGAAGAAACAGAAGCAGCAGCAGGAAGCCAGTCCGCATTTGCGTGGACCGACATGTTCCAGCCAGTTACCCAGAATGGCGGTCGTGGTACCGAGCATGAAGAACAGGATACCGAAAATGACGCTGCACATCACGACTTTCCAGTCGCATTCCGTGGTAAACAACTGAGAAAAAAGACTCATGTCCGCAGGACATGCCAGAGCTTTGCCGAGACCATGCTGTACACCGATCAGCTTGGACATTGGCAACCAGAACACGGACATACCGTAGCCCATACCGACGCATAGGTGGATCATCAATGCAGAAGTAGGTACCAGCCAGCGATTGAACCCTTCGCCGGCAACAGTATACTCCTTACCGAGCTTCAAAAAAGACATACAATACTCTCCTTACACCCTATGAAAAAAAATTGAAAAATATATTCGAGAAAAATAATACCATCGCTACATTCAAGAGGCTATAAGCTATTTTTTGCATATATGCAGCCAATATGCTATGGGTTACAGGCCAGACCGTGTATAATCCGCAGGGTGTATCTAATGAATGCTGTATGTATAAAGTCTCCATAGAACCTCACTGGCGTATCGCCTACGGCAAAAAGCCGTCGATTGACACGGCGATGCTGTTGCGCCTTCTGGATTCCATACAGACCGAGGGAGCCATCCTGCAGGCTGCCAAGGGTCTCGGACTGTCTTATCGTCATGCCTGGGGATTGTTGCGTGAGGCCGAATCCATTTTCGGAACACCCCTGCTTGAAAAACACCGTGGACGCGGTACAACACTGACCCGTTTCGCTACCACATTGCTCTGGGCGGAAAGACGGATTGCTGCCAGACTTTCCCCCACACTGGAATCGCTTTCTTCCGAACTTGAAACCGAACTGGCCAAAAGCGTTCTCGGAACCAACCGGACCATACGGCTTTGCGCCAGCCACGGTTTTGCCATCTCCACCCTGATGGAGCATATCAACCGCCTTGAACTTCCCATCAAGCTGCGTTACCAGAACAGCATGGAGGCTCTTGCCACGCTGGCGCAAGGGGATTGCGAAATCGCCGGTTTCCATTTGCCGGTTGATGTGTATGAAGACAGCGTCCTGCAACTCTATCTGCGCTTCCTTTCAAGGGAAGAACACTGCCTGATCCATCTGGCCAACCTGAAACAGGGACTTCTGATCGCCAAAGGCAATCCGAAACGGATTCTTTCCTTCCGCGATCTGATCCGGGACGACATCCGCTTCGTCAACAGGCAGACCGGTTCGGGCACACGTCAGGTACTGGAAACACTGCTTGCCAAAAACCGAATCGATTCAGCCCGCATCAACGGTTTCGAGACGACCGAGTTCACCCATGCTGCTGTTGCAGCCTACATCGCCAGCAACATGGCCGATGTCGGCTTCGGCGTGGAAACGGCCGCCCATCGGTTCGGACTGGATTTTGTCCCGCTGGTCGAGGAACGTTACTTCTTTGCCATCGCAAGGGAAACCCTGGAAAACAGCACTATGCATGAAATGCTTTCCATCATGCGCAGCAACGAATTCATCAAGGAAATCAATCAGCTCGGCGGTTATGATGCATCCGAAACAGGACGCATCCATGCCGTCAGCGACGTTTTCAGACTGACCGATATCTGACCGTCAGGGCTGAACGGTCACGGGAGGGAACATTCCCGTCATATCTTTCGGTTTCAGTGCGATTTTCGCTGCTATTCCACAAGCGATATCCCTGAAAATCCGGCCGACCAGTCCGTCCGGTTCGGCTACCACGACCGGCCTGCCACTATCGGTCTGCTCACGGACAGAAATGTTCAGCGGAATATTGCCCAAAGAATCCACACCGTACGTTTCGCACATCACCCTGCCGCCATCCTTGCCGAAAATGTGTTCGATCTGACCACAATGGGAACAGACATAGGAGCTCATGTTCTCGACAATGCCCAGGATGTCCACATCCATCTTCTGGAACATCATCAGTCCCTTTCTGGCATCCAGTACGGCCACATCCTGTGGCGTCGTGACCACAACCGCACCTGTCAGTGGCGCTTTCTGCGACAGCGTCATCTGGATATCGCCCGTTCCGGGAGGCATATCGATCAGCAGATAATCGAGATCCCGCCATCTGGTCTGCTGCAACAGCTGCATCAGGGCCTGCGTGACCATCGGAGCGCGCCAGGCCAGAGGCTGGACCGAATCCATCATGAAGCCGATGGACATCAACTGCAACCCGTATTGCTCCACCGGATCGAAATGCTGTCCGTCGGACGATTTCGGTTTCTCGGAAATTCCCATCAGCGTCGGCTGCGACGGCCCATAGATATCGGCATCCAGAATCCCCACACGCGCCCCCTGATCCGCCAGTGCCAGCGCGACATTGGCCGTCACCGTCGATTTGCCGACTCCCCCCTTGCCGGACGAGACTGCAATGACATTTTTCACACTCGGCAACGGTCTGACGCCACGCTGGACAGCATGTGTCAGTATTTTCATCGAGATATCGACATGGACATTTCCGATACCATCCACCTTTTTCAGTGCGGACATGACACGGTCTCTGATGACATCATGAAGACTTCTGGCGGGATATCCCAACTCGATGGTCAACGATACATCACTGCCCCGGATTTCGATATCCCTGACCCACTTGGCGCTGGCATAGTCGGTTTTCAGATTGTCATCCATGACCGTTGAAAGCGCTTTGCTGACCGTTTCCGTCGTAATGGACATTTTCTCTCCTTTCTTTGGAAGATGAAGTCTAACGCAAATGCACAAAAGATGCCCGTTTTATCACGCAGGACTGCTAAAATGGTGCTTTATCGTCAATTTCCACAATTCATCATGTCTCGAAAGCTGTTTGTCACCACTGCACTGCCATACGCCAATGCGCCTTTTCACATCGGACACATCATGGAATACATCCAGGCCGATATCTGGGTCCGTTTCCAGCGAATGCAGCAGGATGAAGGAAAAACGCGCGAAGTCCATTTCGTCGGTGCCGACGACGTTCACGGTGCCCCCATCATGATCGCCGCCGAAAAGGCTGGCAAGACTCCGCAGGAATTCGTGGCCGAAATCGCCGCCGGCCGTGCCGCTCCGCTAAACGGCTTTCTGATCAGCTTCGACAACTGGCATTCCACCGACGGTCCGGAAAACCATGAACTTTCCCGCGAGATCTACCGCCGCCTCAAGGCAAAGGGACTGATCGTTTCACGAACCATCGAACAGTTTTTCGATCCGGTCAAGGAAATGTTCCTGCCGGACCGGTACATCAAAGGTGAATGCCCGAAATGCGGCGCAAAAGATCAGTACGGCGACAACTGCGAGGTATGCAGCGGCGTCTATACACCGACCGAACTGAAAAACCCCTATTCCATCCTGACCGGCGCCACACCGGTCATGAAACAGTCCGAACATTTTTTCTTCAAATTGTCCGATCCGCAATGCACTGCCTTCCTGAAAGAATGGACACTGGGCAATATCGAAGGTCACCCGCGCCTTCAACCCGAAGTCGCCAACAAGGCACGCGAATGGCTCGAAGGCAAGGACGGCAGCGAAAACGCCCTTTCCGACTGGGACATCAGCCGGGATGCGCCATACTTCGGCATCGAAATACCAGACGCACCGGGCAAATACTTTTACGTCTGGCTGGATGCACCAGTCGGCTATCTCGCCTCGCTGAAAAATTATTTCAACAGGACAGGCGGCGATTACGACGCTTTCATGGCCGATCCAGAAACGGAACAATACCATTTCATCGGCAAGGACATCATCTACTTCCACACCCTCTTCTGGCCGGCCATGCTGCATTTTGCCGACATGCGCGTACCTGACAACGTCTTCGTTCACGGCTTCATCACGGTCGGCGGTGAAAAAATGTCCAAATCGCGCGGAACCGGTATCTCTCCCCTGCGCTATCTTGAAATCGGCATGAATCCGGAATGGCTGCGCTACTATCTGGCGGCCAAACTTTCCGACCGGGTCGAAGACATCGACTTCACCGGTGACGACTTCATCGCACGCGTCAACTCCGACCTGATCGGCAAATATGTCAACATCGCCAGCCGCGCTGCCGGTTTTATCACCAAACGGTTCGGTGGCAAACTGGCGCAAAACTGGACCGCGACAGAAACGCCGGTACTGGAAACACTCCGCGCCGCATCCGGAGAAATCGCAGACCTGTATGAAAAACGCGAATTCGGCAAGGCACTTCGCCAGATCATGCACTTGGCTGATGAAGTGAATGCCTACGTCGATGAACACAAACCGTGGGTTCTCGCCAAGGATCCCGCCAGAAGCGAAGAACTGCACCAGGTCTGCACCCGTCTGCTGGAAGCTTTCCGCATCCTGACGATCTATCTGAAACCAGTACTGCCTGCCGTAGCGGAAAAAGTTGAGGCCTTCCTGAACCTCGCTCCGCTCCAGTGGCTGGACGTATCGAAACCGCTGGACGACGGCCATCCCATCAATACGTATGAGCACCTAATGCAGCGTGTGGACCAGAAAATGCTGGATGCCCTGTTTGATGCACCCGCACAGCAAACCGTCCAACCGGAAAAGGAAACGGCTGCAGGCAGCGATATCGAACCGCTTGCCGAACAGATCACTATTGACGACTTCGCCAAAGTCGATATGCGCATCGCGAAAATCGTCGACTGTTCCCTGGTCGAGGGGGCGGACAGATTGTTGCGGCTGTCGGTTGATGTCGGTGAAGGCAGGCTGCGCAACATCTTTGCCGGTATCCGTTCGGCCTACAAACCGGAAGACCTTGCCGGCAAGCTGACGGTCGTCGTCGCCAATCTGGCTCCACGCAAAATGAAATTCGGTGTTTCCGAAGGAATGGTTATGGCAGCCTCCGGCAAGGATGACTCGTCAGGTATCTACATTCTCCAGCCATGGCCGGGCGCCAAACCGGGCATGCGCCTGCGCTGAGGAAAAACGATGAAGATCATCGTCCGGGAAGCCACGCTTGAAGATGCTCCCCTGATCGCGAACCTGACGAGAAAAGCCTGGGCGGACAAGTGTCCGCCCACCTCGCACGGACATCGCGAAACATGGACCAGCGTCAACGAGGATCTGCACGCCGGTGGCGCCTTCATACTGCTTGTTGATGACATTCCGGCCGGATCGCTTCGCTGGGCACCGCTGGATGAAGATGAAAATGTCTGGAAAATCAGGCGTCTCGGGATCATTCCCGCCTTTTCCGGACAGAATCTGTCCCAGCATCTGATCGAAGCGGTCATACATCATGCACAGCTTTGCGAAATCATCGAGCTCCGTCTTTTCCTGCACCGTTATCTGGAGCCATTAACCTGTCTGTACGAGGCATACGGTTTCGAGCTGGCTCCTGAAATCGAATTTTCCGCCCGTGATACACTGGACAGCCCGCCCATCATGATGAGGAAAACTCTGGAATTCTGATATCACACCCGAAACAGGCAACAGGCACCAAACAAGGACATACGATGATCATTCAACTCAGGCTGGACAGCCGCTATGTTTCCGGGCTGGATCGCCTTCTGAAAGAACGGCAAAAACAACATCCCGCACACCGTGACGCCATCCCGCCACAGGCTCCGATGCCACTGCGCAAGCGGTCTCCCGGCAGTATTGCCTTCACACTCAAAAAAACGTCACCGGACAATCCGCCGGAATCTTCCCGCTAGACGATCCGGAACGCCATGCCTGATTCCACAGAGAACAATACATCTTTCTCCGGTACCGGCAAATCCGTGCTGGCAGGCAAAACAGGCCACAGCGATATCATCGCCCGCCTGTACGGCGAGTCCGTTACGGAAATTCCGGACGATCTGTATATTCCGCCGGAAGCGCTGGAAGTCTTTCTGGAAGCATTCGAAGGCCCGCTCGACCTGTTGCTCTATCTCATCCGGCGCCAGAATTTCAACATTCTGGATATCCCCATGGCACAGTTGACATTGCAATACCTGCACTATGTCGACCGCATCCGTACACAGAAACTGGAACTGGCTGCCGAATATCTCCTGATGGCCGCCATGTTGGTGGAAATCAAGTCGCGCCTTCTGCTACCGAAAGTGAAAACGGAAACGAACGAGGAACCGGAAGACCCGCGTGCCGAACTGGTTCGCCGCCTGCTCGAATACGAACGCATGAAAATGGCCGCGAAATCACTGGACGAATTGCCCAAACTGGGAAACGATTTCTTTCTTCCCCTGGCAACCATACCAAAAAGCACCGAGAAAAAATGGCCGGACGTTTCCGCCGACGAGTTGCAGCAGGCTTTCGCTGAAATCGTCCGGAGAGCCAAACTGACTGCCAGTCACACCGTCGGCAAACAGGAACTGTCCGTCCGTGAACACATGTCCTCGATTCTGCGTCAATTACGCAACGCCCGGTTTATTGAATTTTACGAGCTGTTCGACGAATCGGAAGGCGTTGCCGTCGTCGTCGTCCACTTCCTGGCCCTTCTGGAACTAGCAAAGGAAACGCTCGTCGAAATCACCCAGATCGAAGCCGGAGCCCCGATCTACATAAGGTTGACCCGATACGATGATTGAGCACAGAATACAGTTTTTGCCCTTTTTATTAACCATTATCTTTTTCCGGATTACCGGCACATCATGAAAGTAGTCACCACCATAGAAGAACTCCGCAACCAGCTGCGCGGACAATTGCGTACCGCCTTTGTTCCGACCATGGGAAATCTCCATGACGGTCATCTGTCGCTGATGCGGCTCGCAAAAAAACACGGCGACCCCGTTGTCGCATCCATTTTCGTCAATCGCCTGCAATTCGGGCCGAATGAGGATTTCGATACTTATCCGCGTACCTTTAAGGCCGACGTCGAGAAACTGGAAAAAGAAGGCGTTTACGTGCTTTTCGCACCGACGGAAAAAGACATGTACCCCGTTCCGCAGGAGTTCCGCGTCCAGCCGCCGCAGGAACTGGCCGACATTCTGGAAGGCAAATTCCGTCCCGGTTTTTTCAACGGCGTCACCACAGTACTGCTCAAACTCTTTTCCTGCGTCAATCCGGCCGTTGCCATTTTCGGCAAGAAAGACTACCAGCAGCTGATGGTCGTCCGAAGCATGGCCCAGCAATTCGCTCTGCCGACAAAAATCATCGCTGCGGAAACATGGCGAGCCGATGATGGCCTGGCGCTTTCTTCCCGCAACACCTATCTGACGAAAGAACAGCGCAAAGAAGCTCCCAACCTGTTCAAAACCTTGCAAAACATTGCCGACAAGATGCACGGCGGTTATCTCGATATCTACAAACTGGAAAAACATGCGATGGAAGAACTCCGCCAGCGCGGCTGGGTACCCGATTACATTTCCATCCGCAAACAATCCAACCTGCAACCGCCGACAGCAGGCGAACTGGCCGAAAAGGAACCGCTGGTCGTACTGGCAGCTGCCAAACTGGGCGACACCCGCCTGATCGACAATCTGGAAATCTGACCGTCGACCGTTTTTCTGCAAAACGTCAGTCTCCTCATGAAAAAAGGCAGACTTATTCTGCCTTTTTTCATGCCCGTCCCATCACCCGTCATTCTGTTTTCGGACTATGGCCGGACCACCTGTCTGTTCTTTCTGGCCTCATCAAACCGGCTGCACATCATTTCGGCACCTTTGATCATCCGGGGTCCGGGGCGATCCAACCAGTCCGGATTGATACTGAAAAGATTTCTGTAACGGACAGCATCCAGCATGCCGTAACGTTTCCAACCAGACAGCCCGTCTTCTGTCCCCATTCCCCGCGTACTGACAATCACTTCCGGATTGGCCGCCAGTACCGCTTCCGTACTGACATGAGGTGCCAGCACCGCCATGTCTGCAAAAACATTCCTGCCGCCACAGATGCCTATCACTTCACTGACAATCTGCCTTCCATTCAGAGTGAATAGCGGAATATCCGAAACCTGATAAAAAACCCGCAGCAAGTCACGGTTCCGGTAACGTCGCTTCAACCTTTCCAGACGGTCATTCCACTGGCCGGCCACCCGTTTTGCCTGATCTTCATACCCGGCTAAAATACCGAGACGAATCATGTTTCCGGGAATGTCTTCCAGATGGCGGGGATTGCTGTAAAACACCGCAATACCGGCCTGCTCCAGTTTTCCGACCTGTTTCGGTGGATTGCCGCCACTCCAGACGACGACCAGATCCGGCTTCAGCAACAAAACGCTTTCCAGATCGATTTGCCTGAAGTCACCAACAACCGGCAACGATCCTGCCTGTTCCGGATAATCGCCATACCGTGTCACACCCACCAGTTTTTCTCCCGCCCCGATAAAGTACACTATCTCCGTCACATGCGGAGACAGGGAAACGATCCGCTGTGCAGGCTGTGCCAGAGACACGGTTTTTCCCTCATCGTCCGTCACGGTGACAGCCGCGAAAACCCTCGTCACAAGAAAAAGTCCCAGCAAAAGCCATCCGGTCTGCTTACGCATCTTTTCCGTCATTTTCCACTTTCAGAAAGCCATGAAAACGGGCCGGTTGCCGTAAACCATCATTTCGACAGGATAATGCATGCAACGCGACAGTTTTTCCGGAAGCATCACTTCTTCATAACTCCCCGCTTCCCATTGCCCGTCTCCATACAACAGCAGGACATGCGTGGCGACTTTCCAGGCCAGATTGAGATCATGTACCACGGCGACAACCGCCCGGTTCGCGTCCTTGCCTGGCCCTGTCACTGTTTTCATCAATGTCGCCTGATGCGCCAGATCGAGCGCCGTCACCGGTTCGTCCAGTAACCATAGCGGCGCATCCTGCGCCAGCAGCGCCGCAATCGCCACTCGCTGCCGCTCCCCTCCGGACAGTCCCCGGACATCACGATTTGCGAACTGCAACACATCCATCCGTTCCAACGCATCGACTGCCGCCTCACAATCCGCGGACGACTCCCACATCTTGCCCGACAGCCACGGAAAACGAGCCGCCAGTACCGTCTCGAATACCGTGAAACCGAAAGCATCCTGCCGGGACTGGGGCAAATAGGCCCGTTTTTTCGCCAGTTCCCGCAAAGGCCAGCCGGACAATACCCGCCCATCCAGCACGACCTGTCCACCGTCCGGCAAACGCAAACCTGCCAACGTTTGCAACAGGGTCGTTTTTCCGGTACCGTTACGGCCATAAACAAACCAGCATTGCCCGGTCCCGACCGTCAACGCCAGCTTTTCCACAAGAAGCCGGTCTTCTGTCCGCAAATCCAGATCATTGGCAACCAACGTCATCACGCCCGCCCCCGATACAGCTGAAACAGGAAAACGGGCACACCGATCAGTGAAGTCACGACTCCGACCGGCAACTGATGAGGCGCCAGCACCGTTCTGGCCATCGTATCGGCCAGTACCAGAAAGAAACCACCTGTCAGAAAAGCGGCTGGCAACAGAAAACGGTGATCCGGCCCCCACATCATCCGGCACGCATGTGGCACAATCAGACCGACAAAACCGATATTGCCGGCACCGGTCACTGCCATCGCTGTCAGAAGTGCCCCGCCGGCAAACAGCCCTTTTCTGAGCAGCGAAATATCGATACCCAGCGACCGTGCCATATCCGCATGCAGCGCAAGCAGGTTGATCGCAGGCGAGAAATGCCATGCCCAGCTGAAAACCGCAGCGACGAGTACGACAAACCCGATATGGCATGTCGCCCCCGACAGGTCGCCGACCAGCCAGAACACCATTCCCCGCAAATCATGATCCGGCGCGACAGTCAGCAGCAAAGTAACGACCGCGCTGCATCCGAAAGCCAGAATGACGCCGGTCAGAAGCAGACGTGACGAACCGTCATAAGAAGCGAAATCCCGTCTGGACAGGCCATACAGAATCAGCGCAATGGCCAGTGCCCCGCCGAATGCAACGGCACTGACGGCCCATAGCGAAGCCGATATGAAAAGCATCGCGAGTGCCCCGACCGAGGCGCCGCCGGAAACCCCGAGTATATAGGGATCTGCCAGCGGATTACGCAAAAGCGCCTGCATCAGGCAGCCCGCCAGAGTCAGCGCCGCACCGGTGACAAAAGCGGCGCAGGCTCTCTCCAGACGCATACCGAGCACGACTGCAGCCAGCGAACTGCTTTTGCCCGACACCAGATCGGCCACTGCCGGAAGCAGCTCGTGAGCCCCCAGTCCTGCCGAACCGATCATACCTGAAAAGAGAAGACCGACTATCGACAACAACACCAGAATCGCCAACCAAACGGCCCTGCGCCTTGCAGACGGCAATACGGACTGACCGGGATAATTCTGTTGTTCCGGCATGGTGACGCGCCTTCCGAATGAAATTATGAAAGTGTCATTTTACATCGTTAGATTCACCCCGACATATACTCCCCTGCCGAGCTGGTTATAACCGTAAACCGACTTGTAATCCCGATTGAAGATATTGTCAGTCCGTTCGTAAACGAACACCTCCCGTGAAATCCTGTAACGCATATCCAGACTGACCAGCCAGTAAGCCGGCCAAATCGTGACGGCCGTCAATCCAGTCGCCCGTATTCTGTACACTGACATACCATAGGCCGGATGTTTTCGACTCACTGACAAAACCCAGCCGTCTGTCCCGAATGGCCTGTGAAGAAATCACCGTCGTGGCAGAAAGTATTTTTCTTTCCAATTTCCGCGTACAAGATGCCGTCATGACCACCGGTGCCATCACCATTTCTTCAGTGGTACTATCCTCCTGTGCCCATACATCGGTCGCCAGACAACCCGCCAGAACCGCCACTCCGGACAAAAAAAACCAACTCCCGGACACATGCCCGGGAGTTGGTTCCGTGTTGCGATATATTTTTTGTCCGGCACGTTTCCCTGTTTTTTTATGGACTGAAACAGAGAGACATACTTATCCTACATCTTCACATTCACGCCAACATATGCGCCGCGATCCGGCTGGTTGTAACCATACGCTGTTTCATAATCCTTGTCGAACAGGTTTTCGATACGGGCATAAAGTGAGATATTTTTGTTGATGTTGTAGCGGGCATTCAGATTGACAACTGCATAAGAAGGCAACCGATAATCATCATACTGCGAATTATCATAATGACCACCATATATCAGATCACCACCCAAGTACCATGCCCCCATTGTCTTGGAAACATTCAAAGACCCAGATGTTTCCGCACGCCGGGACAGTTTTTCTCCGGTATCCTTATTCTTTGCATCCTGCCAAGTCAAATTGGCACTAATATCCAAACCAAAAATTTCTGTCTGTGCATTCAGCTCAACACCCGTATTTTTGGCACGGTCAACATTGTAATAAGTAGCATATCCTGTCTGACCCCAATCAATCAGATCACGTGTATGCCATTGAAAAACACTTAACCTAACAAGATCTTTTCCTTGTGCATACTGAATACCCGCTTCATAGTTGGTAGAACGTTCCGATTTCAGGTTTTTATTCCCTGACGAAGGGTCATATTGCTGATATAGAGTCGGTGCCAGAAAAGAAGTCGACACACTAGCTAGCAACTTCCATGTCGATGTCAAATCATAGCTGTATCCCAAATATCCAGTCGTATCGGCTCCGGCATTATCAACATGATCATAACGGAGATTAGCTTGTATATGCTGCGCCCCAATATTTCCTAACAAACCTGTATAGAAACTATATTTGTCACGGCTTGCATTGTCATAACCGTTACCATAGTACATCATGGTTGCTTTTTCATTGCCGGCATCCAAACCAACTGTCAACATCCAGTTCGAAGATAAAGCAACCTGATTATTCCATTGAAGGAGACTTGTTTCACTATGATAATCACCGCTCGTTACAGAATCCTGATAATACCGGCGCTTTATATCCGTATGTGATACGGTAACAGTCGATACCCAGTCTTGAGTCAGTCTGTTTTTACTGTAAATTGCGCCATTCCACTGTTTTGACTTGCCTGAATCTTCATATCCATCCATATCGAACTTGGCATCATACATATATAGACGCATCCCCAGTTCATGATCCTTGCTCAGTTTCTGCGACAGAGCAGCGCTAATACTGATATTTCGGTCATAATCATCATCTGAATCATAAGATGAACTCTTTGAATTCGTCGCAGAAAATCCATCCGTCCGGTAGCGGGTTGCCGACAGAGCAAAACTCGTTCCCGCTTCCGTCTTGCCCGATACCCCCGCGCCGATTTTGGTGGTACTGTCAGAACCGTATTCAGCAAAAACATTCGCCGTTGGTTTTCCGGTTCCCTGTTTGGTAAAAATCTGGATGACCCCACCCATCGCACCAGAACCATAAATGGCCGAGACATTGCCGCGGACGACCTCGATACGGTCGATCTGGTCAGGCTGGATATGGGAAAGCAAATCCACAGTACCTATCGCATTACCATCCTGAATGGGAACCCCGTCGATCATGACCAGCAATTGCGTCGAATTGGTTCCTCTCATGAATACCGAGGTAGCCGTTCCTGCTCCACCACTTCGGGCAAATTCAATCCCCGCCTCACTCCTCAACAGTGAAGGAACATCGGCCAGTTTCTTGTTCTGGATGGTTTCGGAAGTGATGACGGTCGTACTGGGAATGGCGTCTTTCTGCAGCTGTTCGATACGTGAGGCGGTCACCACAACGG
>CAVKGJ010000118.1:0-34102 GCA_963655605.1 Oscillospiraceae bacterium | reverse complement strand
GACAAAATTTATTTAGCCTTTTATTTTATAGGATACAAAACCTTGTGACAATGCCTATTTTGCATCCACTCGGTTCAGACCGGGAAAAAACCAGAGGAAAAATAGCGGTCCCCTCTATCGGCAATCATGAAAACAATTGTTGCATTATTCACACTTTCCGACAAATCCAGTGCTACTTCGCAGGCACATGCCGATGAGAGCCCACAAAAAATCCCTTCATCAGACGCCAGTTTCCGTGCGCGATATTCCGCGCACGCCTGACTCACCGTTTCAATCCGGTCAATTCTTTTCTTCTCATAAATTTTCGGACGCTGATTATCAGGCCATCTGATCATGCCTGAAATATGTGCGCTATTTTCAGGTTCAACGCCGATTATTCTGATCTTTCTGTTACGTTCCTTCAGATATCGAGAAACGCCCATGATTGTACCGGATGTCCCGACCGCACACACAAAATGCGTCACTTTGCCCTTCGTCGCCGTCCAGATTTCAGGCCCCGTCGTTTTGAAATGGGCTATCGGATTGGCAGGATTGCTGTACTGATCCAGCATGAATCCTTTGCTCTCGCTAGCCATTTGCAAGGCGAGATCCCGTGCATAACGAATGCCGCCACTTTGCGGGGTAAGGATAATTTCGGCACCGTAAACGGCCATACTCTGGCGTTTGAATTCATTGGTGTTTTCCGGCATGATCAGTATGCAACGGTATCCTTTTGATGCCGCCTGCATTGCCAGTGCAATTCCCGTATTTCCGTTGCTGGCCTCAATCAGTGTATCTCCCGGACGGATTTCGCCTTTCTCTTCCGCGGCCCGGATCATTGATTTGACAATCCTGTCCTTGATGGAAGCGGATGGATTGACGCATTCCCATTTTCCCAGAATGAGATTGTTCCGGCTTCTGGCTGATTCGGAAAGCGATTTCCGCAATTCAACCAGCGGCGTGGCACCTGTCGTATTTTCTATTGTCAAATAGGACATAAGGATTCAGGTCATTCGCCTGTCCAGAAAAGCCCGTGCAATTGTCCCGATATCGACATACTCCAGTTCGGCTCCTACCGGAACTCCTCTCGCCAGACGGCTGACATGCAACCCCCTTGCCTTGAGCATTTCACTGATATAGTGAGCGGTCGCTTCGCCCTCATTATTGAAACTGGTTGCCAGAATGACTTCTTTCACAATGCCATCAGTAGCCCGTTCAATCAGTTTGTCAAAACGGATTTCTCTGGGCCCTATTCCATCCAGCGGCGACAGACTTCCCATCAAAACAAAATAATATCCTCTGAAAGTCAGCGTCTGCTCGATCATCATCTGGTCGGCAGGCGTCTCCGTTACACATAACAGAGTCGCATCCCTTTCCTCGTCACAGCAGGTTTCGCAGATTTCACTTTCCGTAAAGGTATTGCACCGTGAACAATGGCGGACTGTCGCAATGGCCGTGGACAAGGCTTCACTCAACTGCATAGCCCCTTCCCGGTCATGCTGCAACATGTGATACGCGATACGTTGTGCGGATTTCGGACCGATTCCCGGCAAACGCCGCAAAGCCTGTACCAGATTATGAAGAGCAGAAAGCGGTTTCACTGATCAGTTCATCTATCAGAACGAAAAAGGCATCTTGAATCCCGGAGGCATTGCAAAACCGGCTGACAGACTGGCCATTTTTTCCTGGGTCGTTGCCTCGGCCTTGCGAACAGCATCATTGAAAGCCGCTGTAACCAGATCTTCCAGCATTTCCTTGTCGTCTCCCATCAATGCCGGATCAATGGAGACACGTGATACATAAAATTTGCAGCTCATCAATACGGATACCATACCAGCGCCGGATTGCCCCTCGACAATCGTCTTGCCCAGTTCTTCCTGCATTTTTTCCATATTCTGCTGCATTGCCTGAGCCTGTTTCATCAGGCCCGCGAGTTGATTTTTCATCATTCATTCCCGTTAAGTGGTTTAATGGAACCTTCAACGATACATCCACCGAATTCCGCTGTCAGACCTTGCAAGTAAGGATCATTTGTTATTGCTTCTTCTGCCTGTTTTTGTCTTTCGGCCTGCGCTTCAATGGCATTCCGGTTTGCGGTTGCTTCCACCTTGCCGATTTCAGTTGTTATTTTTACTGTGCATCCGAAACGGTTACCCAAAACAGCCATCAGTTTGCCGACATTGTTGGGGGTACACAAGGTTGCGACAGGCGACTTCAAATGCAGATGAAGGGCAGTTTCCGTTTTTTCCCAACGTACCAGCTCGGTCTGTTGCGCAAGCTGCTGCGCCATTCCCCGCAAAGGCAATCCGGCGGCCAGCGCAGGCCAGTCGCCATCCCATTCCGAGTGGTACATGTCCATCCCGGATGACTTCGGCACCGCCATATTCGCCGGTTGCGTTTTTCCTGCAGACAAATTGACGACATCGTTTTTTTCCATATGTGATGGCGAAACAAAAACTCCGTCAGATGCAATATCTTCCATCCAGGGTGGTGTATCGTCTGCATGACCTTCACTTTTGTCTGTCAGCTCGGTTTTTCCCGGAAATTTTTCCTTTACGTTTCCTGTTCGAGCTACCATTTGTCCGGCAACCTCTGAAACGTCTTTGCGTACCGCAACCTGTCCAGTCAACTTTTTTTTCTCCGGAACGAAGGCCAGCATACGCAACAGTGTCATTGAGAAACCGGCATATTCGTCCGGCGCCAGCCCAAGTTCATGACAGCCATGTACGACGATCTGATAATAAAGCTGCACTTCTTCCGGGCTGAAAACCTGTGCAAGACGTAAAATATCCGCCGAATCCGGCAGATCTTCCGCCAGATAACCGGGAACTCGCTGGACTATGGCTATTTTATGCAACAGTGCCCCCAGATCCTGCAAGGCGGCACTGTATGAAAGACTGCGCGAAGCCATTTCATCGGAAATTTTCAGTAATCCGGAACCATCCCCTGCTGCCAGACACTCCAGCAGCCGTACAAGATAAGTCTGATCGAGCGCCCCCAACATATCCTGCACAGCTTCGCCTGTCACGTTCCCTGCCGTATACGCGATTGCCTGATCGGCAAGCGACAGGGCGTCACGCATGGATCCCCGCGCTCCCTGCGCCAACAGCTGAAGCGCCATTTTCTCATACGATATCCCTTCCACCTCCAGAATCCGCGCCAGATGGTCAACAATATGGGAAACCGGCATCTGTTTGAGATTGAATTGCAGACAGCGCGACAAAACTGTCACAGGTATTTTCTGCGGATCCGTGGTCGCCAGAATGAACTTGACGTATTCCGGCGGTTCTTCCAGCGTTTTCAGCATGGCATTGAATGCCTGCGACGTCAGCATATGCACTTCATCGATCATATATACCTTGAAACGTGCTGCAGTCGGAGCATAAACAGCCTGCTCAAGAAGCTGGAGCATATCGGCAATACCACGATTGGATGCCGCATCCATTTCAATATAATCGACGAAACGGTCCGAATCGATCGCCCGGCAAGCCTCGCACTCGCCACATGGCGTCGCAGTGATGCCTTTCTCGCAATTCAGCGATTTGGCAAGAATCCTCGACAAGGTCGTTTTACCGATTCCCCGCGTACCGGTAAACAGATAGGCGTGATGCAAACGCCGACTTTCAAGTGCGTGCTGCAACGCACGAACAACATGATCCTGCCCGACAATACTTTCAAAATCTTTCGGGCGATATTTTCGGGCGAGAACTAGATAAGACATTTGGAGATTGTACCTTATTGCGCTCTGTTTCGCGAAAAACCTGATTGTACCAGCACAAAATGTCTTGTCGTTTCCCGGCAATTCATCTGTCTGACATGTGCGATTGTTTTACCGGCTGGGAAAACGGGTTCTTTCGGAAAGATACCTGCAAAAGACAGTCCGAACAGAAAGGCGAGCCTTGACTGCGGCACTCACGGAGATTGGCTGTGGCTGCTTCGTTCCCGACCTGACCAGATTCACCATTCCGCGATGCGCAGGGGCCCGCCAACCGGCATTGTACAGCAAAGAGCCATTTGCGCAAAAAGAAACCTCGTCTTTACAAATTCAGTTTTTTCCAGACAAGATCCACTTTCTTTCTTACATCATCCGACATCCGAATTTTCCTTCCCCAGCCCCTACCGGTTTCACCTTCCCATTTATCTGTAGCATCAATTCCCATTTTGCTGCCCAAACCGCTAACGGGAGAAGCGAAATCCAGATAATCTATCGGTGTGTTTTCCACCAGAACCGTATCCCTTGCAGGATCAACACGGGTCGAAATGGCCCAGAGCACATCCTCCCAGCGACGGATATCAATATCCTCATCGACCACAATAACAAATTTGGTATAAAGAAACTGCCGAAGGAAACTCCAGACACCAAACATAATCCTTCGTGCATGTCCCGGATAGGCCTTTCTGATCTTGACGATGGCAAACCGGTAACTGCATGTTTCAGCCGGCAAATAAAAATCGACTATTTCGGAAAACTGCTTTTGCAGCAACGGAACAAAAACCTCATTCAGCGCCAGCCCCAACATGGAGGGTTCATCCGGCGGACGCCCTGTATATGTGGAAAGATATACTGGATTTTTGCGCATGGTGATCCGGTTCACGGTCAGTACGGGAAACCAGTCTTTTTCATTGTAATAACCGGTATGATCTCCGAATGGTCCCTCAAGCGCATGCTCATATCCCGATTCATGACCTTCATCCGGCAAAATACTGCCTTCAAGAACAATTTCGGCATGCGACGGAACAAGCAGATCGCTTCCTGTTGTCCTGACCAATTCCGTACGTCCACCTCTCAACAATCCAGCAAACTGATATTCTGACAATTCATCCGGAATCGGCATGACAGCGCTTAACAGGGTTGCAGGATCCGCGCCAATGACAACAGCTACCGGAAACGGTTTCCCGCGATTCACCAGTCTGTGCTCCCGGAAATCCTGCGCACCTCCCCGATGAGGGAGCCATCGCATGATAACCTTGTTCGGACCGATTACCTGCTGCCGGTAAATTCCGAGATTCTGCCTTTCCTTGCTCGGCCCCCTTGTCACGACAAGCCCCCACGTAATCAAGGGTCCGGCATCCTCCGGCCAGCATGTCTGAACAGGCAGCATACCCAGATCAACACGATGTCCATCCACGACGATCTCATGGCAAACGGCGTCCTTCCGTTCCTTGGGCCGCATATCCATAAGTGATTTCAGCATGGTGCCCATACCGACTACGTCTGAAAGATTTCTGGGCTGTTTCGGTTCCTTCAGGGATGCCAGAAAACGCCCCATATGCCTCAAATCCTCTATTGTTTCCCCTCCCATTGCCCTAGCAATACGATGTATATTGCCAAAAAGATTGCACAATACAGGAATGGAATACCCTTCCGGTTTTTTGAAAAGCAGCGCCGGTCCGTTCCGGGCAAGTACGCGACTGGAGATTTCTGTCATTTCAAGACAAGGCGATACAGGAACATCTATTTCCTTCAACTCTTTTTCCACTGCAAGCTGACTGATGAAGTCTCTCAAGTCACGATATTTCATTTATTTTTTCTCTTAGCCTATTCCGGAATTTCTACCGCCAAAATATTCATTAACCCATTGATTCAAAACCGATTTCAAATAAATACCGTCTTTTCATTATAACGAAAACAAATTGAAATATGTTTCTTTATAATTGACTTGATATAAAACCGCACATAAAATGCGCCCCATTCGATAAAAAATTATCCAGAACCAAATATACCATTCAAAAAGTTGATGTCAGTCATTGCATGCCGGAAATTGTTTCCGTTCAAAAATGACACATCAGGAGCTCTCAGGCGGAAAAAAGCCTTTTGCAGTCCAGGCGTCGCAAAATCAAACCACACAGGAACTGCACTCGACAGAGTTCATCCGGTCAATGTCGTCACGACCTGACCGGTTATTTTCGGACACGACACGAAAGGAAAGAAAGTTTTTCCATTCTTCCCCGTGTTGCCGTTATCCGGGAGATTTGCATGTTTCATTCTTTTTTTGAACAGTTTTTTTCAGCTCATTTGAAAAGCAGGACAATATATCTGATTTCGGGTATTTCCAGAAAATTGCGCATCGCATCCCATCCACGGGTATGGATGTTTTTTACAGGATTGTTGCTGGTCATCGTATCTCTTCTTTGCATCAGGCCAGAATTCGCCCGAAATGTCGGTGAATCCTTTCCGATCAGCGAAGCCCGCGCAACCACATCGCACATGACACTGCCTGATACGGCAGGCCTGATCAGGATGAATATATCCGAAAAAACGAAAGAACATTCCCAACTGGATGAACTCAAACAAAAGCAGCGCGTAGCAAACTGGATATCCAAGCGATACCGTATTGCAGGCAAGGCATCCAACCTGTTTGTCTCAACAGCTTACAGGACCGCTTTTGAACTGGGACTGGATCCTCATCTGATCCTGGCTGTCGTGGCAATCGAGTCCCGCTTCAATCCCTATGCGGAAAGTTCTGTAGGAGCGCAAGGACTCATGCAGGTCATGGCAAAGGTTCACGCTGACAAGTTCGAGGATCATGGCGGCATTCAGTATGCCCTTGATCCCGTTGTCAATATTAAGGTTGGTTCCAGAATCCTGAAGGATTATGTCACACAGAAAGGCTCCATAGAATTGGCGCTGAAAAGTTATGTCGGCGCTGCGGCAATGAGCCATGACGGCGGATACGGCTCCAAAGTCCTGACGGAATACAGAAAGCTGAAAGCTGTCGCCAGTGGATCGCATGCTCCAGCCTTTGTTCAGGCGAAATCCCCGGCAAAAGGTTCTGTCCGGCAAAAAAACGCCATCGGTACCATACCGCTCTCTGAACCGGGGGAAAAAGAAAAAGCGGACGATTCCATCCTGTTATAGGATCCGCACGAACCATCTTTTCAGATGGTCATCGGATCGACTTCAATATACCAGCGGACATTCGTCTTCCTGCCTCGGAGCCGGGGCAGCCATTCTCTCAGCATTCGCTGAAGAAGGGTCCTCGACCCAGACTCGACCAGTAATTGCGCACGTTCCATATTGGCCACACGCATCATCGCCATCGGAATGGGTTCGTTGACCGATATACCGTCTTTATATGGCATACTTGCCGCCGCTTCGCGCAAAAAGTCCAGTGCCGTTTCGATTTTTCGCGCTTCCGCCATGAGAAGCACCTGATACCCGTACGGCGGGAGCCCGGCATTTTTTCTCTCGGACAACAATTCCGTAACATACTCATCATAACGATGTGAAAGGGTTGCCTGATACAAGGGATGCATGGGATAACGTGTCTGTATCAATACTTCACTTCTGTTGGCTCCCTCTTTTTGCGAACTGCGCCCTGCACGGCCGGCCACCTGTACAAGCATAGCAAACAGCTTTTCACTGGCACGGTAATCATGAGAAAACAGTGCCGTATCCGGATTGAGAACCCCCACCAGTGTGAGATTTTGGAAATCATGCCCTTTGGCTATCATCTGCGTACCGACGATAATGTCAACTTCGCCATGATAAATACTGTGCAGCGCCCGTTGCAGGCTGCCTTTGCGACTTGTCGAATCGGCGTCAACCCGCATGATTCTGGCGTCCGGGAAACAGATTTTCAGACTTTCCTCAATCCGCTGGGTACCATGCCCCAATGCCTGCAAATCGGCATTGCCGCAATCCGGACACACACGCGGAACCGGCCGTTCATACCCGCAATGATGGCATCGCAGCAAACGATGGGATTTATGATAGACCATACAGGCAGTGCACCGCTCGCAAGAACTGACCCATCCGCATGCCTCACAGGTAATGACCGGCGCATATCCCCTGCGGTTCAGAAAAAGCAGTGACTGTTCCCCCTTCTCCAGCCGACGTTTTACCGCATTGATCAACTCGCCGGAAAGCCCCCGGTCCAGAACTTGTCCGGAAGTATCGATCAACCTGACCACAGGCAAAACGGCATCTTTCACGGCCCGTTCCGGCAACTCGAGTTTGGTGTAATGCCCTGTCAGGACGTGTTGCCAGCTCTCCAGCGAAGGTGTGGCGGATCCCAAAACAACCGGTATTTTCAGCTGGCTGGCACGCCACACGGCCAGATCCCGTGCGGAATAACGCAATCCCTCCTGCTGCTTGTAGGACGGATCATGTTCTTCATCGACAATAATCAGACCCAGTTTTGGCGCCGGAGCCAGAACAGCCAGACGGGTTCCAAGAATAATACGTGCTCTGCCACATGCAATTTTCAGCCAGTTTTTCAGTCTTTCAGTCTCCGTCAGGCGACTATGCAATGTAGCAATATCCTCACAGGGAAAACGGTTGCAAACAGATGCCTCCAGCTGCGGCGTCAGATTGATTTCCGGAACCATGACCAGAATCTGCACATCCGGAGATCTGTCCAGAATCTGCTCGATCGAATGCAGATAGATTTCCGTTTTGCCGCTTCCGGTCACACCATACAGGACATAAGGCGCAAACCCGCGGGAATTCATGATGGCCGACACAGCATTTTGCTGCGCCCGATGCAATACGGGCTTTTCTTCTTTAGAAGAAACCATGCCATCTTTTTTATCCAGTGATTGCATTGCACGGACCAGAGCTTGTTTTGCATGCCTGCGAATTTTCTTCGGAATGGCCGGCAGTGCCACCTCCCCCAGTGGACGCTGGTAGTAATTTGCCGCGAATTGGCACAAATCAATCCAATCCCGGTTTAATGGCGGAACATCTTCGATCAGGGAAAGCACCTCTTTCAGTTTTTCATCGTCCACCTCACTATGATTTTTGACTCTGACAATCAGCCCGACTTCCGTGCGACGACCAAACGGGACCACAACCAGCTGGCCGACCTGTGGGACTTTCGCGTCTTCCAATATCGCCGGGTAGCGATAATCGAAATAAAAGTCAAGAGGGGTATCAAGAACCACCTGAACGATAAGGTGCGACATCGACTTAATGTAAACCCTATATATGAAAGCTAAGATGCGATTTTGTAACGTCTTTTTCGAGTATCCACAAAGTCTGTGGATAACTTTGTGGAAAATGGGCTATTGACAAATCGTAACGCCAATACTGACGCGGCTTTTAATAAAATGCCCGCCAGAAAAGCAAAAAAATTTTCCTTTAAAAACAACAAATTGAAATTTTGCAAAAAACCATCAAAAAAAATATTACAAAATCGTTTTCATATCTCCTTGTGCATAACCATGATGTCTGTCGGAAACAAAATTGACCGTTTTTCCCCGCAAAAAGCGCTTTCAGCACATTCCGCAACCGGAGAAACTGTTTTATTGACAACATGGTAAAAACGGGAGCGGACACACGGATACGTGCCCTGAAGAAAAAAACATCAGATTCCCATACCTTGCAAAATAGTGGACAACCGCCTGATCAAATCACCGATATGCGGATGTTTTGTTTCGAACCTGGCAGCAAGAAACCGTGCCTGTTTATCCAGCTCGGCCAGTTCCGCTGTGCCGCTATCGTTTTTCAGTGCATTCATCGCCCTGATGTTTTTATCCAGCTTACTGAATTCTTTTTGCAACAAAGGATCAACATTATCTGTTTTTGCAATATGCATATGAATCTGATCCAGTACATTTTTGACATCTTCCATTTTCATCTTCTCCTTCATAAAAAAATACGACTCCATATCAGAAAGTTGTCCTGACGAGTCATCTTGACTCACGTCATGGACGGTTTTCACCTTTTGGTGGCAACCTGTTGACATCATCAGAAACGGAGGCAACATGTACAGAAAAATTCTCGTCCCTACCGATGGCAGTGCATTGTCCGAAAAAGCGATTACAGCAGCCATTGAATTCGCCAAGAACCATCCCGATTGCAAAATTGTCGGTTTTTCTGTCGCCGAGCCACTTTCCTTCAGTCAAATCGAATCACTGACCAAATCGGGAGAATCCGATTATATGGTACGCGAGCAGCTTTCCGCACAGTCCCGCGTGAACCGTATTGCGGAACAAGCCAAAACCGCTGGCGTTCCCTGCGAAACAGTTGTCACCCAATCCACCCGACCGCACGAGGAAATCGTCCGAGCTTCCACCAAATACGACTGCGATTGCATCTTCATGGCATCCAACGGACGAAAAGGCCTGAACAAACTCTTTATCGGCAGCGAAACGCAGAAAGTTCTTGCGACGGCCCAGGTTCCTGTACTCGTCTACCGGTAAAGGCCTGAACGTTTATCCTGTCATTTTTCCGGCTGTTTCGGCAGAAGCAGCCAGACTCTGAGTTTTTGTTTCATTTTGCCTGCCATCTCGCCGGCCTGAGTACCGAATCCCCAGAAATAGTCAACCCTGACAGCTCCCCTGATCGCTCCTCCTGTATCTTGTGCCAGCATCAGCTTTTGCAAGGGGGTGGAACTGTAAGGTTGAGTCGTATCAATGAAAACCGGTGCGCCAAGCGGAATATGGCGCGGGTCAATGGCAACCGAACGTTCCGGTGTCAGCGGGACACCCAGGGCACCTTTTGGCCCTTCTGACGGATCGCCTATCTTCTCTTCCCTGAAAAAGACATAACTCGGATTGGAATCGAGCACTTCCCGCAACCGTTCCGGATTCCTTTTGAGCCAGTGCCTGATCTGCTGCGATGAAGCCTGTCCCGGCTTCAGTTCCCCCCTATCAAGCAAATAACGACCTATAGAACGGTAAGGACGACCGTTCTGGTTGGCATATGCCAGACGGATGGTTTCATCCGATTCAGGTATATAGACACGTCCGGAACCCTGGATTTCGAGAAAAAACGCATCAAGCTCATCATCGACCCATACTATCTCGTTCCCGGCGAGCTTTCCCGATTTTTCAATTTCGGCACGCGTTTCATAGGGAACAATCCTGTTTCCATCCAGTTTCCCTCTCAAACGCAATCCCTTGAGTTGCGGATATGCACTGGCCAGATCGATGACCAGCAAATCAGCAGGCTGCCGGTACAATGCTGTCCGGAATTTTCTGTTCCTTGTCCGGCTGCCTCTCAGAAGCGGTTCAAAATATCCCGTGGCAAGCCCGGTTTCCGATCCATTCTCTCCGGCAATCCGGTAAGGGATGAAATTTGTTTCAAAAAAAGAACGGATGGCCAGCGTATCATTTTCATCCACACTGTATGCTTTTTCACATACTTCACGCCACTCCTTTTTCTTGCCGACTGCACGGCATGACTTCAGGAACGCGGGCAAAACCTCCTTTAAGTCATCACTCTCCCAACCGGGCAGATCCGGAAACGAAACCTGTTGTCTTTCACTGATCGGTGTACGTTCCGTATCCGGAATAACCGGAGGAGTTGTCGTACATGAGACAAGCCAGAATGTCAGACAAATCAGGAAAAAATAAGATGCAAAACGTTTATATGGCATGACCGGTTACCTGTTCTTCTATGCTGGCCGCTGCAACGGCACTCAAATCGGAAATTCATTTCGCATTATCATAAGCCATTATCCGCCAGCGGCACACGGTACGGTTATCCGAAACAGGATTTAATGCAACGTCCTCGGCAAGGAAAGCACGAATTCCGGTATCCTGACCTGAAACTGTTCCCCTTTTTCCGTAACGCAGAGAAACTCGCCCTGCATGGATCCTTGCGGAGTCGAAAGTGCCGTACCGCTGGTATATTCAAACTCCTCTCCCGGCTTCAGCAAAGGCTGCCGTCCAACCACGCCAAGCCCTCTCACCTCTTCAACGTGATTGTTGGCGTCTGTAATAATCCAATGCCGGGCAATCAACTGTGCACCAACCTGTCCCGTATTTCTGATCGTGACGGAATAGGTAAATACGTAACTGCCCCTATCGGGCGCAGACTGGTCGTCTATGTATCTCGTTGTAACCGAAACGTCAAATACCTGAGAACTCATAAAAATCCTCTTCTTTCAAATAAGATTTATTATCCGGTATTACAAAACGACTGAATTTGCGGCTTGCCAAAGTTCTTTTCCGGGCAACCGGTATAGAATAACGGTTTCTGTTCGGTAAATACTGACTTCCCATGACTACATACCGTATCGCTCCAAGTATCCTTTCCGCCGATTTCGCACAACTGGGCAACGAAGTGCGCAATGTTGTCGCTGCCGGTGCCGACATGATCCATTTCGATGTGATGGACAACCACTATGTCCCCAATCTGACTATCGGCCCCATGGTCTGTTCCGCGATCCGGCCGCTGGTCGATGTTCCGATTGACGTCCATCTGATGGTCAAGCCCGTCGACCGCATCATTCCGGATTTTGCCCGGGCCGGTGCCGATATCATTTCCTTCCACCCTGAAGCATCAGAACATATTGATCGCACCTTGCAATTGATCCATGACAATGGTTGCAAGGCCGGCCTTGTATTCAATCCAGCCACTCCGCTCGATTATCTGCTTCACGTCATGGACAAACTCGACCTGATTCTTATTATGTCAGTCAATCCCGGTTTCGGAGGCCAGTCATTTATTTCCCATGCGCTGAAAAAGATCGAAACGGCACGCGCCATGATCAAATCCTCGGAAAAACCGATCATGCTGGAAGTCGATGGCGGCATCAAGGTAGACAATATCGCAGATATAGCCCGTGCCGGCGCGGACACGTTCGTTTCCGGCTCCGCCATTTTCAACACACCGGACTACTCCTCTGTCATTCGTCAAATGCGTGAAAAATTAAGTACTGTCACACCACCCGTTTCTGAGTGAACGCACCATGCAAAAGTTATCCGGAAAATTTCCCCTGAACGGTATCCGTGTCATCATTCTCGATCTGGATGGGACCATGATTGATTCTGTTCCTGACCTCGATGTCGCCTTGAATGGAATGCTTGAGGAATTGACTCTTCCACCGGTCGATGAGTCCTCAATCCGCATGTTCGTGGGACGTGGAACGCAGAATCTGGTACGAAGCACACTTTCCGTCCATCTCGAATCCGACGAGACCGAAAAAACAATGGACATTGCCATGACCCTGTTTTACAAACATTACCGGGTCGTCAATGGGGAACACAGTACCGTCTTTCCCGGAGTCAGGGAAGGTCTGGAACAAATGAAAAAAAAGAATCTTCATATTGCCTGTGTCACAAACAAACCCTCCATCTTCACGGAACCGCTGCTGGCGAAAAACGGTCTTTACCCTTACTTCAGCCTGATTTACTGCTCCGATACATTCCTCGTCAAGAAACCTGATCCTTTTCCAATGCAGATGGCCTGCAGGAAATTCGGCTGCCGTCCCGATCAGGCTGTCGCCATCGGCGATTCCGTAAATGATGCACAGGCGGCCAGGGCGACGGGTTGTTCCCTATTTATGGTTCCATATGGTTATAATTACGGAAAACCCGTAGAAGAAATGAATCCGGATGCCGTTGTATCCAGTTTGCTGGAAGCGTCCGGTCTTGTTGCCTGAGAATTTTACCGATCATGTTTTTCGTCAGAAAACCCGAGTATTCGCCATCCCGACTCATCTCAGGAGGATTGTGGCGACGCTGGCGGACTTTATTTTCCTGAAAGGTTTGTGGCCATCTTCGGTAACTGGCCGGTTTTCTGAATTTTCCCGCTATTGCGAACTGGAGAGAAACTCATGACTGAACTCGAATTCAAGGCTCTGGCAAACCAGGGTTTCAATCGTATTCCCCTGATTATTGAAGCAATCGCCGATCTGGATACGCCTCTGTCCCTTTATCTAAAACTGACACTGCACAATCATGGCGGCAAGAATTCCTTTCTGCTCGAATCGGTCGTCGGAGGCGAACGTTTCGGCCGCTATTCTTTTATTGGCCTGCCCGCCTCGACAGTACTGCGTGCGCACGGCATGAAAACCGAAATCGTCAAAAACGGCAGCGTCATTGAAACAAATGAAGGCAATCCGCTCGATTTCATCGCTGAATACCAATCAAGATTCAAGGTCGCCATCACACCCGGTTTGCCGCGGTTTTGTGGTGGACTGGCCGGTTATTTCGGATACGACACGATCCGTTACATCGAATCCAGACTGAGAAACACGGCACCGGAAGACGATCTCGGATTTCCGGATATCCAGCTTCTGCTATCAGAAGAGCTGGCCGTTATCGACAACCTCTCAGGCAAACTGTATCTGATCGTATATGCCGATCCATCCCGCCCCGAGGCTTATTCGCAGGCGAAACAAAGACTACGTGAATTGCGCGCCATGCTGGATATGCCGGCCGTAGCCCCCGCCATGAACGGAAGCCAGAGAACGGAAGTCATCCATGATTTCAACAAGGAGGATTTCCTTTCAGCGGTCACCAGAACGAAGGAATACATCGCCAACGGTGACTGCATGCAGGTCGTCCTGAGCCAGCGTCTCAGAAAACCCTATACGGATTCACCATTGTCGCTATATCGTTCCCTCAGGGCCCTGAATCCGTCACCTTACCTTTATTACTACCATTTCGACGATCTGCATATCATCGGTTCCTCGCCCGAAATTCTGGTCCGTCAGGAAAATACGCCTGATGGACGAAAAGTCATTGTCCGGCCACTTGCCGGCACACGGCCGAGAGGCACGACACCGGAAAAAGACCGTCAGCTTGCCTCCGAGTTGCTCGCCGACACCAAGGAAATTGCGGAACATGTCATGCTGATTGACCTGGCACGTAACGATATCGGACGCATTGCCCAGATCGGCAGCGTCAGGGTCACCGAAAAAATGGCAATCGAAAAATATTCCCATGTCCAGCATATCGTTTCCAATGTTGAAGGACTTCTGAAACCAGGCCTGTCCAATCTGGATGTGCTGAAAGCGACCTTTCCTGCCGGTACGCTTTCCGGTGCTCCCAAGGTTCGCGCCATGGAAATCATTGATGAAATGGAACCTGTAAAACGGGGTATTTACGGCGGCGCCTGCGGCTATCTTTCCTTTGGAGGTGAAATGGATCTGGCCATTGCCATCAGGACCGGCGTCATCTACAAAAACATGCTTTACGTCGGTGCCGGCGCGGGAATCGTTGCCGATTCTTCACCTGAATCCGAATTGCAGGAAACGGAAAACAAGGCTCGCGCCGTCATACGTGCAGCAGAACAGGTCCAAGACGGACTGGATGACTCCCTGCAATAAAGCCTGTATCCAATCTTTCAGGAGCCGGTGTGGTCAATCGTGAAATTGCTTTCTCCGTCGAAAACAGACTGGCTCCCGAATCTCTCGCTTTCCGTCTGGCAAATGCCGCAGATGTTGTCCGCCGTGTAACCGGTGGCCAGTCTCTCCCCAATGCACTTTCTGCCGTTTTCGCCCATGTGCCGCCCGATTCTTCCGCACGTGGCGCCATTCAGGATATTTCCTACCATATCATCAGGAACCTCGGGCTAGCCAGGTTTCTGACCCGGGCACTGACCCGGAAATCACCGGAACCTTTGCTTCTGGAAAACCTTTTGCAGTGCGCACTTGTATTGCTTCTGCCTGAGGGCAGTACTGTACGATATGAATCCTATACTGTCGTTGATCAGGCTGTACAGGCAGCAGCATCCATTCCGTCACTTGCCAAAGCGAAAGGCCTCGTCAATGCAGTCTTGAGACGATTCCTGCGTGAACAGGCCGATCTTCTGAAAGCATCAGAAAAACAGCCTGAAGCCTGCTGGAATTATCCCGTCTGGTGGATTGAACGGATACGGAAGGCCCATCCATCCTGCTGGAAATCCATTCTCGAGACCGGAAATACATTGCCGCCCCTGACACTCAGGATCAACTGCCGGAAAACGACGATTGCCGCCTATCTCGAACTGGCGAGATCGGCGGGACTTGAACCGGTTGCGATCGGTCCTTATGCCGTAAAACTGGCCAATCCGGTTCCTGTCCACAGAATTCCGGGATTTATGGATGGTCTGGTTTCAGTACAGGATGCAGCCGCCCAACTGGCCGCTCCTTTACTGAACCCGGAAGATGGCATGAGAGTGCTGGATGCCTGTGCCGCACCCGGAGGCAAATCAGGCCATATGCTTGAAATGGCGGACATTGATCTGTTCGCGCTGGACAGCGACCGGAACCGTTTGCGGATGATCCATGAAAACCTGGAACGCCTTGGTCTGAATGCCACGATAAAAAACGGGGACGCGACCAGACAGGACTGGTGGGACAAAACCCCGTTTGACTGTATCCTGGCAGACGTACCCTGTACCGCATCCGGCATCATCAGACGGCATCCTGATATCCGGTGGCTGAGAAGGCCTGCCGACTCCCGTGAACTTTCCGCTCTTTCCATGCAGATTCTGGAAAATCTGTGGTCCATGCTGAAACCGGGAGGAAAACTGCTGCTGGCTACCTGCTCCATCTGGCCGGAGGAATCGGAACTGCAGGCCAGAACCTTTGCCGCCCGTACCGGAGCATGCAGGCTAGACGCGCCGGGACAGCTTCTGCCGACAGCCAGGGAACCGGTCGACCATGATGGTCTGTTTTATGCTTTGTTTAAAAAACATAACACGTTATCATATTAATAATGCATCCTGTTTTTCCAAAGCCGTGACACGTCGACTATTACAATTTCTGTTCTTTCTTGCCTTCACCGCGATGGCAATGAATCCATTGTTGTCTTTCGCTGCCGACGATATCCAGATCGATACGGCGAAAATCGAATATTCCGACGATACATACAAACTGCTGACCAGTTTCTCGCTGGATTTCAATCACAGTCTCGAGGAAACCCTTTCTCACGGGATCCCTCTTTATTTCAAAACCGAAGTCGAAATCAACCGTCCCAGAACATTCTGGTTCGATGACGTCCCCGTCTCCCGATCAAGAACGACACGCGTTTCCTACAATGTCCTGACCCGGCAATACAGCATCTCCATTCCCGGGACACTGCAAAGAAACTATGACACGCTAGAAGACGCATTATCGGCAATCCGTTATCCCCCCAGCTGGATCATTGCGGACAAATCCGACCTTTCCTCCGGCGAAAACTACAATGTTTCCGTACGGGTCATGCTGGATGTCTCGCAGTTGCCCAAACCATTCCAGATCAATGCGCTGAACAATCGTGACTGGCGGCTTGTTTCCGACTGGAAACATTTTTCATATGTACCCTAGCAGAAAACCAAAGTGACTCGCGTTTTACGTTATCTGTGGATCGTCGGCGGAGCGATCATGAGCATTTTGCTCTTTTTGCTCGCATCCGCTTCGGAAAATTCGGAATTTTTCGACAGGAACTATTCATGGCTAGTTGCCATCAATATTCTTGTCGCCTTCTCGCTTCTGATTCTTGTTGTCTGGATGCTGATCCGTCTGGTCAACCGTTACCGTCGTGGAAAATTCGGTTCAAAACTGATGACCAGACTGGTCGTTCTGTTTGCCCTGATGGGTATCCTGCCCGGCGCTATCATTTACGTCGTTTCCGTCCAGTTCGTATCCCGATCCATTGAATCCTGGTTCGATGTCCGTGTCGAGTCCGCACTGGATTCCGGCGTCAAACTGGCACAATCCATTCTGGAAACGTCAAAGGAAGACCTGACTGTACAGGCAAACCGGCTCGCCGGCGAACTGGCCGGACTGCCACTTTCCGAACAGACACTGCTGCTGACTCGCCTCAGAAACGACAAGAACGATATCGAGGCCATTATTGTCAACGGCAAGGGACACCTTATCGCTTCTTCCGGTACAGTCAATACATTACTGGTTCCGGATCTCCCGTCTGCCACAATGCTGCGTCAGGCACGCATGACATCTCATTATTCAGCTATAGAAGGTGAAGTCGATGACCCGTCAACAATTGATCAGGGAGAAGCCGACCTGATGATTCGGGTCATTGTCAGCATTCCCGTACACAGTCTGTCGGTATCCCTGCAAAACGAACCATATTATCTTCAGCTCCTGCAGAAAATGCCGGCCAGCGTCGCCCGCAATGCCGAAGCATTAAGAGCGGCCTACAGCGAGTATCAGATCCGCTCCCTTTCCAGATCCGGACTGCGCAAGATTTATATCGTCACCCTGTCACTCACCCTGTTGCTGGCCATTTTCGGCGCCATCGCCAGCGCATTCCAGATCGCCTCCAATCTGGCACGGCCACTGCTGCTTCTGGCACAGGGAACGAAAGCTGTCTCGGAAGGCAATCTTTCACCCCGCCCGATCGTCTCCAGCAATGACGAACTGGGGACGCTGACCCAGTCTTTCAATGCCATGACCCACCAGCTGGCGGAAGCTCGTGCCCAGGCGGAAAAAAGTCGCACAGATCTGGAAACCGCCAAAGTCTATCTTGAATCGGTCCTAGCAAACATGTCCGCCGGAGTCATTGTTCTCGATCATGAATTCAAGCTCGTCGGATGCAACGATCCCGTCGCCCGGATTCTGAGGCAGGATCTGTCGCCCCTCGTCGGGCAGAACCTGTCCTGCATCAAAGGACTCTCCGTTTTTTCGGCGGCTATTACAAAAGCTTTTTCCGAACTTTCCGCTCAGGCTGCCGCGAATGATGATCCCGATGACCTTCATTGGCAGCAGCAAATCGAAATCCCGCACAATCCAGAAATACCCAACGAAACCGATATCACTTTATTGGCACGAGGTTCTTCTCATCTGGTCAATAATGAAAACCGCTATATTGTCGTTTTCGACGACATCACAGAAGTCATTTCTGCACAGCGCTCTATCGCCTGGGGTGAAGTCGCCAGACGGCTGGCGCATGAAATCAAGAATCCGCTCACTCCCATCCAGCTTTCCGCGGAAAGACTGCAAATGAAGCTGCATGCCAAACTCTCGGAACAGGATGCCGCCATACTGAAAAAAAGTACCGATACCATCGTCAATCAGGTCACATCCATGAAGCAGATGGTGAACGATTTCAGAAATTTCGCAAAAACACCGCCGGCCTTCCTGAAACCGCTGGATCTCAATGCACTTGCCGAGGATATCGCCCATTTGTATGCCGGCGACGATTCACACGAAACGGTCCATATCCGCCTTTCCCCTGACCTACCTGCTATCATGGGAGACGAAACGCAGTTGAGGCAAGTCATCCACAATCTGCTGCAGAATGCGCAGGACGCCGTCAGTGAAATACAAAACCGGGAACATTACATCCCCTGTATCGAATTAATAACCGAAAAAGTCCATTATCAGGACGCCTCAGGCAAAATCTGCATTGCAGTTCGACTTTCTGTCATGGATAATGGTCCAGGGTTCGCTCAAAAAATACTGGCACGTATTTTTGAACCTTACATCACGACGAAAGAGCGCGGTACCGGCTTGGGCATGGCGATGGTTAAAAAAATTGTTGATGAGCACGGCGGACATATCGACGTGCAAAACAGAACCGATACAAATGGAGCAAAAGTTTCAATTCTTTTCCTGCAACTGGCTTTACCAAATGGCCGGGAAACACATGATGCAGTACAAGAAAGGAAATAACAGATAATCAAGATTTAAGATATGGCAAATATTCTGGTAGTCGACGATGAAATGGGAATACGTGAACTGCTTTCGGAAATTCTTTCCGATGAGGGGCACGTCGTACAAACAGCGGAAAACGCACAACAGGCACGTGAGGCACGTGCCGCTGAAGCACCTGACCTGGTTTTACTGGATATATGGATGCCGGATACCGATGGCGTCACACTGCTGAAAGAATGGCAGAGAGACGGTTATCTGACGATGCCCGTGATCATGATGTCCGGACATGCAACGATCGATACCGCTGTCGAAGCCACCCGTATCGGCGCGATGAATTTTCTCGAAAAACCGATCGCCCTTCAGAAGCTACTTCAGGCTGTACAGCAGGGACTCACCCGCAATCAGGAAAAAAACCGTCCGGTACCCGTCACCATCACACAGCAGAATGCTGCCATTGCCGAAACCAGGTCCGGAACCATGTCCGGCAATGTTCCTTTGCAGGCTCCTGCCAATACAATCAGCAACTCAAACGTCATCAACACTTCCCTTTTATCATTCGATTTGCCATTGCGCGAAGCCAGAGACATGTTCGAACGCATTTATTTCGAACATCATCTGGCACAGGAGGGTGGCAGCATGACACGTGTTGCGGAAAAGACTGGACTCGAACGCACTCATCTTTATCGCAAACTGAAACAGCTTGGCGTCGAACCGGTCAAGGCATCCAAGAAACATAACTGACGGAAAGGAAAACGATGGAATACATCAATCTCGGGTCAAGCGGATTGAAGGTATCGCGCATCTGTCTCGGCATGATGACCTACGGTTCTCCAAAATGGCGTCCGTGGGTTCTGGACAGATCGGCATCCCGTCCGTTTATCCGCAAGGCGATCGAAGCCGGAATCAATTTTTTCGATACGGCAAATTCATATTCAAACGGTCTTTCGGAAACGTTGACAGGAAAACTGCTGAAAGAATATGCCAGACGTGAAGAGATCGTGATTGCGACCAAAGTCTATTTCCATGTTTCCGATAATGTCACGGCCGATGCGGCTTCAGCCCATCCCCCGCGAATTCCGCCCAATACCAGCGGATTATCCAGAAAACATATTTTTGCATCAGTCGATGCCTCGCTGAAACGGCTTGGAACCGATTACATCGATCTTTACCAAATTCACCGCTGGGATCCCTTAACACCGATTGAGGAAACCATGGAAGCGTTAAACGATGTTGTCCGGTCCGGCAAGGTCCGCTACATCGGGGCATCCAGCATGTGGGCATGGCAATTCGCCAAGGCACAGCAAGTGGCCAGAGAACATAACTGGTCCCGTTTCATTTCCATGCAGAATCATTACAATCTGGCCTATCGCGAGGAGGAAAGGGAAATGATCCCGTTCTGCAAGGATCAGGGTATCGGCCTGATTCCATGGAGTCCGTTGGCTCGTGGATTTCTGGCAGGAAACCGCAAGCCGGACGACAGGGATACTACCAAAAACAATTCCGCCACATCACGAGCCAAAACGGATGAAATGGCATTGCGCGTCTTTTATAACGAAGCCGACTTCGACGTAGTGGATGCATTGACCCGGGTCGCCAGCATGAAAGGCCTTTCCAATGCCCAGGTCGCTTATGCATGGCTGCTTCACAAAGGAGTTACCGCCCCAATCGTCGGGGCGTCCAAACTGCATCAGCTGGACGAAGCGATTTCTGCAATAACGATCAGATTGTCCGATGACGAAATTGCGGAACTGGAAAAACCCTATCAGCCACATCCCGTACTCGGCCATCGTTAAACCGGAAAAAAAGGAGGCTGAACGCCTCCTTTTTTCAAGAAAACCTCTTCGTCATTCCTCTTTTTTTACCGCCGTCTTCCGGGATGTTGTCTTTCTGGCAACAGGTTTCCGTACAGTCGTGGTCTTATTGCCATCCGCACTTTTCGCTCTGGCTGAAGATGATGTCTTTTTCTTCACCATTGCCGATGCCTTTGCCGGTGACTCCTCGAACCTGAAACTGACCTTGCCGTCTTTCCCCAAGGCAAGATAAGCCTTGAATGGCCTGTGCGTACGCTGTGAAACGAACCCCGCCAGCAAATCGGTCTGTCCTTCCTTCAGAAGTTTCGCCATCTGTTCCGGCACGATTTCCTGCTGAAGAATGATACGACCGCTTCTGAAATCACAGGTTTTCGGTCTGGCGACCGCATTCTCACAGATATAGGACAATCCGGCTTCATAAACCCTGCCCTGACATTTCGGACATACACCAAGCGGTATCCTGTCCGAGAAATCCGGCACTTCTGCATCATCTTCCTGAGGTTGCCCGAAATCGAATTCCAGCCTGAAACCATCCTTTTCGGAATCCGGAACGATTTTCAGAATAGCTGCGAAAGGACGGCCCTGTTTCGAACGAAATCCCTGCAACGGCCCGATTTGGCCGTTCTTGAGCAATTCTTCCACTTCCGGAACAGAAAACTGTCTGCTCCCCGGAGTTTTGCTGATCGAAAAATCGCAATTCGTACAGGCGAACCGGCGGTAATTTTCCCGTATCTCGCCACCACACTTCGGGCATGGCGTCTTCAACGTTGCATAATCTCCCGGAATGGTATCCTCATCATACTCCTTGGCGCGCTTGACAATGATCTGGGCCATTTGCGCGATCTGCCGCATGAATTCTTCACGACTGATCTGTCCTTTTTCCATCTGTGCCAGCTTGAATTCCCATTCACCGGTCAATTCCGGCATAGTCAGTTCCTTGACATCCAATCCCTTCAGCAAGGTCATCAACTGGAAAGCTTTCGGTGTCGGAATAAGTTCACGCCCCTCCCGCAAGAGATATTTCTCGCTCAACAGGCCCTCAATGATCGCGGCACGGGTAGCAGGCGTACCAAGCCCTTTGCCCATCATGGCCTCACGCAATTCATCATCGACCAGCTTGCCTGCCCCTTCCATGGCCGAAAGCAGTGTGGCTTCCGTATAGCGTGCCGGAGGTCTCGTTACCTGCTCATCAACCAGTACCTTGTCTGTCAGTACGGGCTCGCCCGGAGAAACAGGCACTAGCAGACGGTCGTTCTCGCTGTTTTTTCCGGAAACCGGCATTTCCCTCCCATAAACAGCCAGCCAGCCCGGTTTGATCATGACACGGCCCTCGCTTTTGAAACGATGCCCGGCCACGTCAGTGAAACGGGTCGTAACAAGAAACTCGGCGGCCGGGAAAAACACGGCCATAAACCGGCGTGCAACGAGATCATACAGTTTCTGTTCGGGTTCCGAGAGACTTTTCGGCAACTGCGTTGTCGGGATAATGGCAAAGTGATCCGATATTTTCCTGTTGTCGAAAATACGCTTATTCGGACGTACCCAATGATTCTGCAGAATCTGCGATGCAAATGTTTCGTAATTCGCATTTCCGGTCAGACATTCCAGTGTCTGCATACTGGTTTGCAGATAGTCTTCCGGCAAATGGCGCGAATCCGTTCTCGGATAAGTCAATACCTTGTGTCTTTCATATAATGCCTGGGCGAGTGCCAGTGTATTTTTCGCCGAAAAACCGAAACGTGCATTGGCTTCCCGCTGCAAACTGGTCAGATCGAAAAGTGCCGGAGAAATGGAAGTGGTCGGTTTCGATTCCTCAGTCACTTTCCCGTTTCTTCCAAGACAGGCCGTTACAATGGAATCGGCTGCCGCGCGACTCCACAGGCGTTCCGCTCTTTTCTCTGGATCTGTTTCATCCTTTTTGAAAGCGGTATCCAGCCAGCGTCCTTCATAAACGCCCTGTGCGCAGACAAACTCGGCCCTGACCTCCCAGTAATCTCTCGGGACGAAATTCTTGATTTTTTCCTCGCGCTGGACCACGATCGAGAGCGTCGGTGTCTGCACTCTGCCCACGGTGGTCAGAAAAAAACCGCCTTCTTTTGAATTGAAAGCCGTCATGGCCCGTGTACCATTGATACCGATCAGCCAGTCCGCTTCCGACCGGCTTCTTGCAGCTCTGGCAAGAGGAAGCATTTCCTCATCATCACGCAAATGTTTGAAACCGTCACGGATGGCGGCAGGCGTCATCGATTGGAGCCACAAACGCTTGATCGGCTGCTTGGCTTTTGTATATTGCGCGATCAGCCGGAAAATCAGTTCACCTTCTCGTCCGGCATCACATGCATTGACGATCGTCGAAATATCTTTCCTGCGGATCAGTTTGTTCAGCAATTTGAGTCGCGACTCTGTCTTGGCAATCGGTTCCAGCGCAAAATCAGGAGGTATTACCGGAAGATTGGCAAAACTCCATTTGCCACGTTTGACCTCATACTCTTCCGGAGCCCTGATTTCCAAAAGGTGCCCGACAGCCGAAGTCAATACATACTGATCCGACTCGAAATAATCACCCTCTTTGGTAAATCCGCCGAGACTCTTCGCGATATCATTCGCGACAGACGGTTTTTCGGCAATGATGAGTGTTTTGGTCATAAAAAACGAAATACGTAAATGGAAATCAAAATCCGCAATGCTTCTTTACTACCAAACGGTAACATATACGGGTACAGAGCGGAAAATGATAATGTGAGAAGGTCCCCTCTGCAAGCAAACGATTCAATGTCGGGAAAAGAAAACAGCAAATTTTCTTTTTACCAACAACCGGTCCGCCCGGTACGATTTTCCGTACCAGACGGCATTCCCTTTCAACCGGAAGAGGCCAACCTCCGATACCATCCTCCCGGAAGACATTCAATCTCGCCTGCCTGTTCCAGCCGGAGCAGCCCGACACTCAGTGAAGCCGCATCCATCCGGCACCGCTTGCGCAAGGTATCATGATCAACCGGATCGAATCCCATGTGCACAAGGATATCGTCATGTAACAGGACGTTTTCCTGCTCCCCGTCACTTTCCTTTTTCCTTGCGGTACTGTGATAGTATTTCAGTTCTTCCAGAATATCCCGAGAAGTCTCAACCAGCTTCGCACCCTGTCTGATCAATGCATGGCATCCTCTGGACAGGGGAGAATGAATGGAACCTGGAATGGCGAAAACATCGCGCCCCTGTTCGACAGCCATTCTTGCGGCAATCAGGGATCCTGATTGTACTGCGGCCTCCACAACCAGTACACCGTTAGACAAACCGCTGATTACACGGTTACGCCGCGGGAAATTGGACGCAAGAGGCCTGGTTCCGAGCGGAAACTCGCTGATGATACAGCCCTCTTCCGCAATCTGGTGTGCCAGCTTCCTGTTTCTTCCCGGATAAACGATATCCGCGCCTGTACCAATAACAGCGATCGTAGACCCTTTTCCTTTCAGTCCGCCACGGTGCGCCGCAGCATCAATCCCTAGAGCCAGTCCCGAAACAACCGTCAGGCCGGCGTCAGACAGTGAACGACCGAATTCTTCCGCATCGATACATCCCTGTGTTGTGGCATTCCGGCTGCCGATAATGGCGACAGACGGTTCGGAAAGCAGTCTCACGTTACCCTTTGCATACAGCACAAGGGGCGGATCAGGTATTTCAAGAAGCATTCCGGGATAAGCACTGTCCGACAAAGTCAATACTGTATTGCCCGGATCACCGAGCCATTTTTCCGTTTTTTCGATCTGTTCACTGACAGGTCCGGAAACAGGCGCACAAACGATATCAGCCAGCTGTGGAGAAACGACATGCTGCAATTCACGATACGATGCCCTGAAAATGTTCTGCGGCAAACCGTAGGTACCAAGCAGCCGGTGAGCCGTCCGGATACCGACTCCGGGCATCATGACAAGACGGATCCATGCCGCCAGTTCTTCTTTATCGTAAGATGCTCGTTTACTCAACATCGGTTTCCAGTTACAAATCCGGCTGGAACCACCTTCAGGCAAAAAGACGATCCCTGTTTCCGGCGCAGAAAAAAAGTGGCTATGCTAAACTTCCGGTTCCGGCAGATGATTCCATAAACCGGATTGTTTCCCGAAAATGAAAAACTGACTTTTTCATTGGAATTCTGCCCAGTAAAATTCCGGCTGGCAAGATTCTCCATCCGATTGTTGTTCCTGATACAGACAAATGGCACGTTTACCAATTTTGCGGTACCCCGATCCGCGTTTGCTGAAACCTTCAAAACCGGTCACCCAATTTGATGCGGACCTGAAAACACTGGTGCAGGATATGGCACAAACGATGTACGAAGCTCCCGGAGTCGGACTGGCTGCTCCACAGGTCAATGTCCACAGGAACATTATCGTCATCGATGTTTCGGAAAAAAGGGATGATCTGAAAGTATTCATCAATCCTGAAATCATCGAAACAAGCGAAGAAAAAAACCTGTTTGAAGAAGGCTGCCTCTCATTGCCCGGAATTTATGACAAAATCGAAAGACCCGCCAGAGTAACGGTCCGTGCCCAGGATGAAAACGGCAATATATTCGAAGTCGGCGCAGAAGGACTCTTCGCCGTCTGCATCCAGCACGAAATAGACCACCTGAAAGGGCACGTATTTGTTGATTACCTTTCGCCGATGAAACGCAACCGCATCAAGAAAAAACTGCTCAAGGAAGAACGTGAACTGAAAAAAGGCGGCTCAGATACCAAAGGACAAAATCAGAGAAACAGACGATGAAAATTGTTTTTGCGGGGACACCCGAATTTGCCAGTACTGCGCTTGATTCCCTTATTCATGCCGGCCATCAAATCAAGCTCGTTCTTACCCAGCCAGACCGGCCTGCAGGACGGGGCATGAAACTCCAACCTTCTGCCGTCAAGAAACTGGCAATTTCGCACGATATCCCCGTCGAACAGCCCGTTTCCCTTCGTCTCGACGGCAAACACGCCGAAGAAGCGGAAAGGGTTTACGAGCTTATTGGACAGCTTGAACCCGACGTCATGGTTGTTGTCGCCTACGGCCTGATTCTGCCCCGTGCATTTCTCGACTTGCCCAGATACGGCTGTCTGAACATTCATGCATCACTGCTTCCACGCTGGCGGGGTGCTGCGCCCATACAGCGTGCGATCGAGGCAGGCGACAGGCAAACCGGCATATCGATCATGCAGATGGAAGAAGGACTTGATACCGGTCCCGTGCTGCTCAGCGAATCAATCCACATTGACAACCATATCGATGCTTCCGAACTTCACGACAGACTTGCCGGCTTGGGGGGACGGCTGATTCTGACCGCATTGCAGAAAATGGAAGAAAAATCGCTCCATCCCGTCGTTCAGGACGAAAATGCGGCCGTCTACGCCGCAAAAATCCGCAAGGAAGAAGCCATACTGGATTTCAATCTTCCGGCAGCAGAGATAACCAACAAGATACGCGCTTTCAACCCTTTTCCCGGCTGCACGGCGAAATACGGAGATATTCCGCTCAAGATCTGGAAAGCTGAAACATACGATCGTCCATCCGGTGACGTGAAACCCGGCCGGATACTTTCTGCCGATGAAAACGGTATCATTGTCGCTTGCGGCAAGGGATCCATCCGGATACTCGAGCTGCAGAAACCCGGTGCAAAAAGACTGCCTGTTTCCGAATTCATCAAGGGTTTTTCGTTCAGCAACGGCAGTCTCGAATAAAATCCAAACTTTTACATGAACCGGTTTATCCCCTGTTTTCCTTTTGTGTCAACCTGCTGAAACGATTCATATGAAATTCGAACACCTGATCGAAATCAACAATTTTGACGATCCACGCGCAGATATGCTCAACCGCGAACAATTGTGGTACGGGCTGCTTCTGCGCGCAAAGGAACCGACCCTGTTCATCCCGCACATGGATGCCTGTGAAATCACGAAAGAATCGGAAAATGCCATTACGCGTATACTCGACTTCGGAAAATTCAAGGTCAGAGACAAGGTTGAATTCATCCCGATGCAGAAACTGCTGTTTCACATTCCGGCCCAAGGTGAAATCATTGAATCACGACTTGAAATCTCGATCGATGAACCGTTTCCGGGTCGTTTTTTCGTCCGTTTTATTTATGAAGATTCTGCAATAGACGAGGGTCCGGAAGCAATGTACAACGATTTCCGGCGTTCTGCCTACAAGGAAACGGACATTGACTCGATCAGGATTATCCGCCAGTTCGCCGCACAGGGCCTGCTAGACGGCCCCGCTACAGATAACGGCACTCCCACGCTGTCGTAAACCTACAGGACGTCCAGCGGCATCTTGTGATCCGGCGGAGGGAAAATGCTGTCCAGTTTTTCCAGTACTTCCGGATCCAGAGTGATATCCCAAGCCTTGCGATTTTCCTCAACCCGTTTGACGCTGGACGATTTCGGAATCGGTATCGTTCCCTGATGAAGGAGCCATGCAATCGCCAGCTGTGCCGGCGTCATGGACAATTCCTCCGCCATACGTTTCAATCCCGGACTTTTCAAAAGACGTGTCTGGTACAGCGGAGAATAGGCCATCACCGCGATATTCCGTTTTTTCATCCAGGGAAGCAGATCCCATTCGATACCTCTTGACGCCAGATTGTACAGCACCTGATTGATGCAAATATGGCCATTGTCATACTGCGATGCTTCCTGCATGTCGTCCAGATCGAAATTGGATACGCCGTATGCCCTGATTTTTCCGGCATCAAGCAGCCTTTCCATGGCATCGAATGTCTCATCCAGCGGATATCCTCCGCGCCAGTGAAGCAGATACAAGTCAATATAATCCGTTCCGAGACGCTTGAGGCTGCGTTCGAAAGCGGCGATGGTTCCTTTGCGACTGGCATTGCCCGGCAGCACCTTGCTGACAAGGAATACCTTGTCACGTCTGCCGGCAATCGCCTCGCCGGTCACTTTCTCGGCTCCGCCTGAAGCATACATTTCCGCTGTATCGATCAGTGTCATCCCCAGATCGATCCCTTTTTGCAAAGCGGCGATTTCATCTTTTCTGGACGATGAGGATTCTCCCATGAACCATGTACCCTGCCCCAAAGTCGGCATCGTGATACCATTCGCCAAGGTAATAACATGTGAAGGCATAATCTGTTTTCCCGAATAAACGTTTATCAATCCGGATACGGCAAAATGCCAGCAACCGCCCTGCGGAAAATGCCAGAGCCGCTTCCGGTATATGACGTGCATTATTGCATCGGTTCTCCAGTCAGGACAAGAACCTTGAAAATGACGAATCAATGAAAGTGGCCGAGAAAAACTTATCCGACAAATCCGAAACGCACGAAATGCGCATTTCAAAAGCCGGTCACTGTCATGACCTCTCCGCCAATCAGTCGCCTTCAGACTGTCCTCCGGTATTCTCAAACTCCATATTAGCCCGTTTCGGCAATGTACTCGAACGTCACCAGAAAATCGTTGCCGTCATCCAGTGGTCAATCGTGTTTATTTATTTTTCCTTGCTTGTTGTCCCTGTATGGATAGCCGTACCCGAAACCGGACTGATCGCACGACTTGTATTCTGGGGAATCGGATGGCCTCTGATCGTATTGAGCATGATGCTGTTCGGGCGATTCTGGTGCGGCATTTTCTGTCCGGACGGGACACTGACCGAATTTGTCAGCAAACACGGAAAAAAACGTTCCATTCCTCGCTGGATCCGCTGGAAAGGCTGGCCATGCACTGTTCTGGTCAGTACGACCCTATATGGCCAGATGACCGGTTTTTACCGACATTTTTCCGCGACACTGGTTCTGTTGGCCATTCCGACATGCCTCGCTCTCTTTACCGGTTATCTGTACGGAAACGGAAAACGTATCTGGTGCATGTATCTGTGTCCCGGAAACGGTTTTTTCGGTCTGCTGGCAAAACTGTCTCCATTCCATTTCCGCGTTGACAGGGAAAAATGGAAAAATTTCACAGGTACTGTCAAACGTATCAATTGCGCGCCGTTGATCAATATCCAGCAAATGAAGAGCGCTTCCGCTTGCCATGCATGCGGCCGTTGCAGCGGTTATCGCAATGCTGTCGGGTTTGCCATCAGAAGTCCGTCACAGGAAATTGTTTCGGCAGACATTCGGTCGATTGCAGGATCAGAACTTTTCCTTTTGATCTGGGGAATAACCGGCATTTGCACCATGTCTCTCGCATGGCACGCTAGCCGTTTGTACAAATGGTACGCAGATATGATCGTGGCAGTCGGCATGCCTTTGCATGTCAACCTGCCCTGGTGGCTGGCCGACAGTCCGGTTTCTTTCTATCGGCTGTTTTTCATTGTCACAACCGGTACACTGGTCAGCCTGCTGGTTTACGGCTTTCTTCGCATGGCAGGCAAGATAACCGGCGACACGATTTCATGGCGGCAGCTGGCTTACTGTCTTATTCCGGTCACTGGCTGGGGAATCTTTCTGGGACTGTGCCGGATCGGTTTCTCCATATGGCAGGAATGCGGCATTATCCTGGTATGGACGACTCCTCTTGAAACAGTCCTTCTGACTCTTGCAACCGCATTCTCGTTCTGGTTGGGGCTGAAAGTCATCATGCAGTGCATTTCTCGGGTACGTTTCGTATCACTGCTACTTTATTGCATACCTGTCGCAGTACTGGACTTTCTCTGGATGTTCTGATCGCCGGAAAAAAGCCTGTCATGAATGACAGGCTTTCCAACAATATCCCCGGAGGACTACTCCAGCTCCAGCACCTTGTTTTCCAATACAGCAGAAGAGGATTCCGTTTTCTCCGGAAATACAAGCCTGATTTCGTCATGATCGTCGATATCGACGGTAACGGCACCTCCGGCAACCAACCGGCCAAAAAGAAGTTCATCTGCCAGCGCCTTCCGGATGAGATCCTGTATCAGACGCAACATAGGCCGCGCGCCCATCAACGGATCGAACCCCTTTCTAGCCAGCATGCGGCGCAACGGAACGGTAAAGACCACATCGACTTTTTTCTCATGTAACTGTTCTTCAAGCTGCATCAGGAACTTGTCAACCACACGCAAAATGATTTCCTCGTCCAGCGGTCTGAAACTGATAATCGCATCAAGCCGGTTCCGGAATTCCGGTGTGAACATACGTTTGATATCCACCATTTCATCACCTGCTTCCTTGCTGCCGATAAATCCTATTGACGACCTCTGGAGACTTTCCGCCCCCGCATTGGTCGTCATGATGATGATGACATTGCGGAAATCCGCCCTGCGTCCGTTATTGTCCGTCAGGGTACCGTGATCCATCACCTGCAACAGGATACTGAAAATATCCGGATGCGCCTTTTCGATCTCATCCAACAACAATACCGCATGAGGTTTCCGGGTAATAACTTCCGTCAGCAATCCTCCCTGATCGAACCCGACATAACCCGGAGGAGCGCCAATCATTCTGCTGACGGCATGACGTTCCATATACTCGGACATATCGAACCTGATCAGGTCAATACCAAGAGCAAAGGCAAGCTGCCGGGCCACTTCGGTCTTTCCGACGCCTGTCGGCCCGGAAAACAGAAAAGCGCCAATCGGCTTGTCAGTCTTGCCGAGACCGGCACGGGCCATTTTGATGCTGGCAGACAACGCATCAATAGCGGCATCCTGGCCGAAAACGACATTTTTCAGATCCCGTTCCAGATTCTGCAATTTGCTCCGGTCGTCCTGATTGACTGTCTGTGGTGGTATGCGGGCGATCTTGGCGATAATATCCTCAATTTCTGCCTTCCCGATCGTTTTTTTCTGCTTCGATTTCGGCAATATCCGCTGTGCGGCACCTGCTTCGTCAATCACATCAATGGCCTTGTCCGGCAAATGGCGGTCATTGATGAAACGTGCCGACAATTCCGCCGCGGTAATCAGGGCCGAAACAGAATATTTGACATTGTGATGATCCTCAAACCGGGATTTCAGCCCCCGCAATATCTGCACGGTCTGTTCGACCGTCGGTTCATTGATATCGATTTTCTGGAATCTGCGTGCCAGTGCATGATCTTTTTCGAATACGTTACGGAATTCGATGAAAGTCGTTGCCCCTATGCATTTGAGCTGTCCGCCGGACAAGGCAGGTTTCAGCAGATTGGACGCATCCAGTGTACCGCCCGATGCAGAACCCGCACCGATAATCGTATGAATCTCGTCAATAAAAAGAATGGCGCCCGGATTATCGTTCAGTTGTTTCAAAACAGCTTTCAGACGCTGTTCAAAATCGCCGCGATATTTGGTCCCGGCCAACAGTGCCCCCATATCAAGGGAGAACACCACGGCATCCTGCAACACGTCAGGAACATTTTTCTGTGTGATGCGCCATGCCAACCCTTCGGCAATCGCCGTTTTGCCAACACCGGCTTCCCCGACAAGCAGAGGGTTGTTTTTGCGCCGGCGGCACAATACCTGAATTACCCTGTCTATCTCGTCTTCACGGCCAATCAGTGGATCGATCCGGCCGGCCACCGCTTCCTGGTTGAGATTCTGGGTATACAGCTCCAGCGGAGAATCTTTTGCAGATGCCGCATCTCCCTGTACTTCTTCTGCCCCCTCGGTCTGCTTCGATACGTCCGACTGGAAATTTTTGCGAACACCATGTGATATATAGTTGACGACATCCAGACGTGTCACCCCCTGCTGATGCAGATAATAAACGGCATGGGAATCCTTTTCGCCGAAAATGGCAACCAGTACATTCGCCCCCGTCACTTCTTTCTTGCCATTCGATGCAGATTGCACATGCATGATCGCACGCTGGATGACACGCTGAAAACCCAGCGTCGGCTGCGTATCCACCTCTGTCGTTCCCGGGACGACGGGCGTATTATTTCTGATGAACTCGCCAAGCATATTCCTGAGTTCATCCAGATTGGCATTGCAGGCTTTCAGCACTTCGGATGCAGAAGGATTATCCAGCAACGCCAACAGCAAATGCTCGACTGTTATAAATTCATACCGTGCCTGACGCGCCTCTACAAAGGCCATATGCAAACTGACTTCCAATTCCTGCGCTATCATGCTTCCTCCATCGTACACTGCAACGGATGCCCACACTGACGGGCATGTCTGACAACCTGTTCCACTTTTGTACTGGCGATATCCCTCGGAAAAATGCCGCAAACCCCTTTCCCTTCATGGTGAACCTTCAACATGATTTGCGTAGCTGTTTCCGTATCCTTGTGAAAATACTCCTGCAATACGAAAATCACAAAATCCATTGGCGTGAAATCGTCATTCAAAAGAATTACCCTGTACATTGGGGGTGGTTTCAGAGCAGTCGTCTCTCTTTCGAGAAGCGCCTCGTTTCCCTGTTGCATAACCATTGCCTCAACTTTATATCGACTATACATTTTCACTTGTGCGCGAGCGCAAGTCCATATTTGATAATACGTGTTTTTGCCCGTTCGTGCAGCCAGTGATTTTTCCGGCTCTCCACTGCCATCAAATTCTTGGCATTTGTCAAGGATCCCTCCTTTTTTGGGAAAATCGCTTGACTTTGCCTGTCTTTATGCCAACAATGGACCCGTTGATAAGGGCAAAGTCCCGCTTTTGTCAGCTGTATGAAAACAAAGGGACTGGTTCGGATCAAATTCGATTTTTTCCGATGATTTCATGAGTATAATGCATTTATAGAAAGACCCTCTTTTATGGCAACTGGTACAGTCAAGTGGTTTAACGATTCTAAAGGCTTCGGTTTCATTACCCCGGAAGATGGAGGTGAGGATTTGTTCGCTCATTTCTCCGCAATCAACATGAGTGGCTTCAAAACCTTGAAAGAAGGTCAGAAGGTTCAGTTTGAAGTCACCCAGGGCCCCAAAGGCAAACAGGCTTCCAACATCCAGTCCCTGTGACTTCGGATACCGGATCAAGCTTGCAAACCCCACACAAGTGGGGTTTTTCATTTTCTCTAACCTATATGATGAGATAAAACCGGTTTTCAAGTTTGTCCACAGAAATTCTTTTACAATGCCATCACGATGAATATGACACTGGAAAAGATATTGCAAAGCCAGGGTTTCGGCAGCCGCAAATTCTGCCGAAACCTTGTTCTCGAACACCATGTTGAGATCGGGGGAACAATCTGCAATGACCCTGGCGAATTTTTTGAAACGGACAACCTGTTTTTCAGCATTAATGGACAGCAATGGGAATACCGGCAAAAACTGTACGTTGTACTGAACAAGCCTGCCGGTTACGAATGTTCACATCAGCCACAACATCATCCAAGCGTTTTTTCCCTGTTTCCTGCTCCATTCATTCAAAGAGGATTGCAGTGTGTCGGAAGACTCGATCAGGACACGACCGGCATGCTTCTTCTGTCCGACGATGGCGATTTCATTCATCGGTATACATCTCCGCGCAAAAAAGTTTCCAAAATCTATGAAATCACGACCTCTTCTCCTTTCACACAAAACCAACTTGACCGGCTGGAAAACGGCGTCCAGTTACGGGATGAGAAAAACATCACAAAAGCACAGGAATGCCAGCTGATCAACGCATATCATGTCAGGCTGGTCATAGCGGAAGGCAAATACCACCAGGTCAAACGTATGATCGCTGCGGCAGGAAACCGCGTGGAAAAACTGCACCGTTCGGCCATAGGCGGACTTGTACTGGAAGACTCCCTGGCAACCGGCCACTGGCGCTGGCTGGATGAAAACGATCTGAAAAGATTGAACGAAACCGTTCGGTAATTTGAGCCCGTAAGAGCCCGTAACGATTTCAGTGGACATTTCTTCAGATACAGGCCGAAACCAGATCTCTGAATTTGATGCAGAATCGGTTCTGTGCTGATTTCCGGTTCCGGATCGGCATGGTTCATTTTCTGAAAGTTTCCACGATTGCCTGCCGGTCCTCTTCTTTTTCGGTGGCGTTGCTACGGCTGATCGAACGGGTTGTCCGGTATGTCCGGGACGAAGCGGTTTTGTGTTTCCGGCATTATCCGGATATGTTTTCATGAGAATGTGACGCTCCGGATGTGATAATGGAGGGGTGATAAAAAAAGTGCCCCTTTTGGGGGCACTTTTTTGTGTGTACGGCTTGTGCCGG
>CAVKGJ010000117.1:9116-12810 GCA_963655605.1 Oscillospiraceae bacterium | reverse complement strand
CATCGGCTCGGAAAAATGGCCGTGTTCCTCACACACGGCCTGCCAGCGCATCAGCGTTTTGCGGTCCATGTGCAGCGCCAGAAAATCCTCGAAATTCATGCGTGAAAACAGGAAATCCGGAACGGTATCCGGCTTGTTTTCATACAGTTTCTTCTGGCTGTTCATATAAATATCCCTGTCCACCCAGATCACGATCTCGGCGTTTTTCATCTCGCGCCGCGCATCGCGATAACGATTTACCGCCGCCTTGTACACACCGCTGCCGATAATCCTCGGCGCGAAAGCCAGCGGAATTTTGTGTTCACGGAAAAAACGGTTCAATTCCTGCAAATAGACGTTTTCAGACGATCCTTCGCAAATGACGACGACCGTTTCGACGAGCGATTTGCGTTTTTTCTTTCTCATGCGTCAGATATAGGGAAAAGGAATGCCCGAAAAACGGCCGGTCAGATACTGTTTTCTGAAACTGGCGATATTGCCGACACCTGCAAAGTCTGAAATCCGTGTGATCGTTGAACCATCCTGCAAGGTCTTGCTGATAATGCCCACTTCGGAAACGCGCAAAAGGTTCGCGTCCAGAATATCCGTATTGTGGACAGTGAAAACCAGCTGGGCACCTCGATGGTTATAGCGCCGATCCTTGAACAGGCGCACCATTTCGATCAGCAAAAGCGGATGCAGCGACCTGTCCAGCTCGTCGACTGCCACCACGCCGCCGGAATCGAGCACTGCCAGAAAAACCCCCAGAAGCCCCGCCACGATCTGCGTACCGCTGGATTCTTCCGTCATGAAATCAAACTCGATCTCCTTTCCCTCCGCATCCTGATGGAACGAACGGATACGGTCGGTGTTCAATATAATGTCGTCACCCTCCTTCTGGAAAGACGTCAGCCGAGTCAGAAATTCAGGATCGACATCGAGATAGTTGCGTTTCCTGGCATCGCGGTCGAGCCGGACACGCCGCCTGCTCAGTTCCATCCGGTTGATATGGATGTCCAGATTTTCCAGCAGATCGGTGATCCGTTCGAAAGCATGTCTTACGGGATCGGGATCGTCCGCTTTTTCCAGCACCGCCGCCAGCATGTCCACCCCACGCGAAAGATGGATGCTGTTCTCGCTCAACACAACAATACCCTCGCTGAAGAAATCGTACACGGTCGTCACCAGCGGATTTAGACCCGGATAACGCTTGCCGATCACCGACAGAAACGACGACGTCTGCTTTTTCTGCGGTGTACTGCATTCGACACGAAAAATTTCTTCCAGCCGTGCGGCGGGATAGGACGGCGTGGCAAGGGAACCGAAAGAGAGACAATCGCCATTGACCGAAAACAGCACGCTACCATCCACCGACAGCGATTCTCTCAGAAATTCGTCCCTGTCATACTCGACGGCATAGACGAAACGCTTTCCATCACGGATAACTATCGCCTCGAATGCCGTGGTACGCCATTCAGGATGCAGCTTGTTGGGATGGAACTTGCCCTGCACGCCGGAAACGGCACAGTCCCTGAAAACCCCTAGCGCCATCAGCACATTGGATTTGCCGGATGCATTCGAACCATACAGGGCCAGTGTCGGCACCAGCCGCACACGTTTTTGGGGTTCGATGAAAAATACGATATCCGAATCCCGGAAACCGGAAGGCGCCTTTTTTTCGGCAAAAGCGAAATTCACCGTCATCTCGAGAATGGAACGAAAATTGCGGATGGACAATGACGACAACACAACAGCCTCCTCTCATAAACCGGAACGGCCAGAAAAAACCGAAACGATGTCTTTCTCCCCGAGTATACCTTATGAAAGGCTCCCGGTTACGCCTCCTGCCCCACCTTCCACAAAACGCCGGGACATGCCCGCCAGTCGTTTCTGCCGCAACGGACATTCCACTCATGAAAAAGGAGATTATTCTTCAATAAAACTGAAGAAATAATCCTTATTTATTTTGTTCACTCGAATATTAACGGCGCGTAAGATGGAAATGTCATGGAAGCAGACTTTGTTGTTCACTTCCCGGGCAAACGCAATACACTCCTTCCTTACACAAGCCCCCATACCAGCGGGGCTTTTTTTTGGGGGGCATCTCCGGAACTGGTTTCGGAAAGCACCTTCATCCGCCAGAAAGAAAACGGCAAAAACACGAACGGAGACAAGCCACTTGTGCTTTACATCCGGCTTCCGGCCGGAAACTCTGCTCAGGAACGGGAAACGCTTATTGCAGCCGTTTCGCCACAATAAAAAGCCGTGGAAAAGACAGCAGGACGGTTCCATCGGAACGCGGCCGGTAAACGGTTTTCAGCCGGGTGATGTAACGATCGAGAAAAAGTGTCCGTTCTTCCCCGTCCAGCCGTACCAGAAACGGACGCAGACCAGTCGATTCCAGCCATCGCGCGATGGCTTCGGCCGATGGCATAACATGATAATAAACCGTCTTCCACATATCGACGGAACAGCCCGCATCCACCAGCAGATCGTAATATGTCTCAGCCGGAAACAGCCGCGTGCGAAAGGTTTCCGGATCACCCATTTTGCTGCGCCAGCGGGATTCTCGTGCCGTTTCACGCATCAAAACATGCGTCGGCTCGTCCAGATTGTCCGGCATCTGGACAGCGAGGGCCCCGCCTTTTTCCAGATAACCGGCCAACCGCGGAAAAAGGCGGTCATGACCGGAAAGCCATTGCAGCGACGCATTGGCAAAAATCACATCCTGCAAAACTTCCGGCTCCCACTGGCCGATATCGGCCAGCATAAACCGTACCTTTTCAAGCTGACGGCGGGCGACGTCCAGCATGGCAGACGAATTGTCGATTCCCGTCACGACAGCATCCGGCCAGGCTTTTTCCAGGCATTCCGTGCTGTTACCCGGCCCGCATCCCAGATCGGTTACAAAACGGACAGAATGCGTACCGATCCGCGCCAGCAATTCCCGTACAGGACGCGTCCTTTCCGATTCAAACTCCAGATACAGCGAGGGATTCCAGCGAGATTCCATATGACAGCCTTTCATCATGTGTGACACACTGTGCCAATTTGACACCCTCCCCTGCCTAAAAGCAAGAGATTCCTACTGAGCCAGATCACAAGTGCTCTGATCTCTTCGGTGGGTTCCTGCTGCTGGCGACCTGACTGCATCACTCACTTCACAGGCCAACCGGGCGTGTTCCCACCCTCAAGATATTTATCGCACCAACCACGTCGGCATTTTCCTCAAATCCACATGTTTCGCACTGGAATTCTGCTTGCGTCTGGCGGTTTTCTGCGGCTACGCTGTTGCATGCTGGACATGTCCGGCTCGTGTTCTGCGGCGGCACTGCGATCAGATATCCGCCTCTCCTCCTCGCCAGCTTGTATTCCTGTTGCTGCCTGAATTCATTCCACTCCTGATTCAGGATGGTCTTGTTCAGTCCTGTCCTGGCCCGAACGTTTTTTCCCGGGTTCTCCCTTGTCCCCGATGCCGACCTGGACATGTTCCTGATTGACAAGTCTTCCATACAGACCATCGCGTGGCTTTGGCTGATGACTGTGCTAACTTTATGCTGGTAGTCTTTCCTGATGTCGGCAATCCAGCTGTGGATTTTTTGGACTTTCGACCTGGCTTTCTGCCTGTTTCTGCTGAATCCCTGTTTCCGGCTCTTCGCCTACCGTCCCTTGCGCAAGGCAATTTCATGTCTTTCAGTACAACAAACATCCAGAC
>CAVKGJ010000117.1:0-9106 GCA_963655605.1 Oscillospiraceae bacterium | reverse complement strand
GGATCGCTTCGCTATCCGCTCCCCTGTCTCCTCGTTCTGAACAACAGGATTTCACGGAATTTTCGATAAAAATGAACAAACAATCCTATTTTTAGTGGTTTATTTGAAGATTGAAGCTGCGTAAAATGACAATCACTGAGACGTTATTGAATAGCCATAGATTCAGGAACGCACTCTTTACCAGAATTGCATCTACTCTCTCGAAAGCCCCTTCCACAAGGGGCTTTTTGTTATGGCGTCACACCGCATCCGGAAAACGGCTGCATGCCGTACGGCAGACGGACACCTGGCATATCCCGCGACAGGCATGCCGACTCCCCCCTCCGGAACCGCAGACGATGTCAGTGGACCGTTTCGCGGAACACTTTCCGCCGGCCCGATTTTCAACCGAGCCTGAATCCCTTGCTGCTGTACAGGCCATCAGCCTTCAACCGGCCGATCTGCCCGTCAGACAATGGCACTTCGATAGTATCGACCATGATCATCAACGGGCCGGGATCATCCCCTGTCTGCATCGCTTCAATATACAGCGTCTTTTCTTTCACATAGAATCCCAGCGCATCTTCAGGCACCTCGATCCCCAGTGCCTGAAGCACTTTTTTTGATACGAATTCATCTCCCAGTTCATCCGGTGCACTCATCAAAAATCCTTTCCTGCTTTCGGCGAGATGCTATTGTACAAGACTCAATATCCCTGGAGAAAAAGAAAATCGGCAACAGGCAACACCGGATTTTGCCAGCGTATCGGACAGACAACATGCCGGACGGTCTGCCGGTCATGATACCAGGCAGAAAAAACGGATAAACCCGCACAATGTTGTCACCCTGACATGCATTTTGCGTTAAAGTGGATGCTGCAATCCTTTTCATCCCGATCATTTCACCTTTCACATGGAGATTCCACATGAACCGCGTCACCCGTACTGTTCCCCATCCGGAAAGCGGCGTACCCGATGACATTGCCCGGCCTTTCACCGGCGACCTGCTGGAACGCACCCGGCTGGCCGACCGGTTGACCGGTTACATCAACCGCCTGAAAGAAGGTGCCGTCATCGCTATCGACGCATCATGGGGAGAAGGAAAAACATGGTTCGCCAAAAACTGGGCGGCACGGCTGCGTCGCGAAAACCATCCTGTCGTTTTCATTGACGCTTTTGCCCAGAACGACGAATTGGATCCGTTTTTCATTCTGGCGGCAGAACTGGCGCTCCTGCTTGAGGACGAACAGGGAACGGGCGATGCCATCCGCAGCGAGACGGCACGTCTGATGAATGCCATGATGCCGCTAACAGGCAGGCTGGCAGCAGTCAAGACAATTTCCTCTGCACCATCCGCCCATGAATCCTCCAATACCCGGAAAGCCGCCGATTCCCTGAATACCTCCTTCCAGACAGCCAGCGACAACATCAAAAACTGGATCGACAACCGGCTCAAGGCATGGCCTGCCGAAAAAGCCCTTTTCGCCAACTTCAGAAGCACACTCGGCCGGATCGTTTCCTCCCGCGGAAAACCCATCGTCATGGTTGTTGACGAACTCGACCGGTGCCGTCCGTCGTTCGCCATCCGGTTTCTCGAACGGATCCGGCACTATTTCGATATGCCGGACCTGATTTTCGTCTTGCCGGTAAACCGTATCCAGCTTTACGAAGCGGTCAAAAGCGTTTACGGTCCGGATACGGATGCTGGAGCCTATCTCCACAAGTTCATCGACTTTTTCCTGTCGCTACCGCGCTTTCCGTCGAACGACACGGCTCATCTGGCCCATATCCGCTCGTTTATCGGTAGTATCTTCTCCCGGCACGGGCTGGATATCGCCGCACACAAACGGCAGCGTTTCATTGAACTGATGACGGCATGGGCAGCACTCGTTCCCCTGACACTTCAGGAAATCGAGCGCGCAGTCACGCTTTACATTCTGGCCGATGAACCGCCCGAACAGGGGATCGCGACATTTCTGATCGTTCTGAAAATCAAAAAGCCCGAATGGATCGGACCGCTTCTGAAAAACGACAGGAAAATTTTTGCCATCATCGCCGACCAGTTCCTGTCGAAAACCATCGCCGACAGCCAGAAACTGCCAATGGCACCCGACCGGTATCTCACCGCCCTGCAAGGTTTTTTCAACAGCGGGAAAAACAGCCACATGCAGGACCGGCAGGTCATCACGCAGTTCCAGACGGATGTACTCGATCCGAACGCCTTCTATATCGAATCGCTGGAGGAAATCGCCTACCTTATCCGGATGATCGCAGGCAGTCTCGATCTGGATATCACGGACTGACCGACAGGCAACCCAACAGTATCGTTTTTCCTGAAAAAACACGAAAAGCCGTCAAATAACGGCTTTTTCCATTCAAACATCCCGCAAAACACGTCAACTTATCCACAGGTCGACACGTATCGATAAAACGCGTTTTTCATGCCGTTTCATGTTCCGTTTTCCGGCTGTCCGGCCCGAGACATCTCACTTCGTAAAAATCTGCATCACCACCCGGAGACATCCTGACGGCCGTCACGGAGAACCGGTAACCGTCATGGGAAACCGTAATCATAGCTTTATGGCACTCCTCCGATGCCGTCACCTGTTTTTCATAAACAACGGTGGCAAGACGCGCGGCCGTACCAGCCCCGAAAACACCAGCTAGCGCTTCGGCGCTGTCGAAAACGCAATCCTCATAACTCACTTCATCCGCATCCAGTTCCAGGTATTCCGTCATGCCCGTCAGAGAGAAACACATCGAGATTTCAAGGCACGGAAAGCCTCCGTGAATCACCATCTGGCTTTCTGCCATATCGACATATGATTTCACTGTTTCCTCGCTGACCCGCCCGGACAGGTTTTCCCGGACGAATGCGCCGATCGCCTTTTTCCCCGCCTCATTGATGATTTTCCGCATAATCCCCGCTCCGTTCATGAAAAACCGGATAACGGACACCGCCGATAACACGCCATAACCGTTTCCGCAACCCGAAAAAATAGATGATACCGTTTTTTACCGGACGCGTAAAAAACAGGCATCTCCAACCCGAAGCCGGCACAGCATGAATCCTATCCAGTTATCCACGAGGTTATCCACAGGAAACGGGGATAATGCACATGGCGAATCCACCACACTTTTCAACCATCCCGCTAGCGGAACACTTTGGCCATGATATCAACAACCACAACACCCCCCTGTTATGGAGATCAGAACCGGATCGTTGCCCGTCCGGTACCACTCACACCCGTCACGATGCAGCAGATGGCGGCACATCCGCGGAGATACTGGCTATCTGGCGATATCGTGCGACAGCGGTTTTCTCTCATCATATTTTTCCGTATGCCAAGTGACAATGAAGAATATCCGGTATAACGGTACTGCACTGCCCAGTGACAACATGCATCACCACGGAAAAAAACTGTTCAGGATGATCACGATCATACTTACGCTTTTTGTCCGCCTTCTCTCTGTTCTTTTCCACATACCAGTATCCACTGTGCCTGTTTTTATCAGGCCCTGCATACTCCGGCATCCACACCAGCGACCAGCTGACCGGGCTGCTCGATATCGAAATCACGGAAACGAGCGTCATCGACGACAATCCCGGTATGTGGATATCCTGTGTGAAGATGTCGAAACCGCCATGCTGAAGCACTTCTCAAACGTTGCGGATACTTGCTGGCACAAAACCATTATTACGGACACCCGCTGCCTTTTGATGAATTCGACGGAATTTGGCTGAAAGATTCCGGACAAAACACGGTTTTGTCATAATACGGCTTTAAAATAACAGGGTCTTTTGTGCCCGCAGGGACCGTTTCGGACAATACGGTCCCGTTCCGGCAATGGCACGACAGTGATATTTCCAGAACCCCGTACCGAACGCCATGACAAAAAACACGACTTCCAAGCAGACGGGCCAAAACACCACGCCTTCTCTTGCCACACTTCTGAAAAAACGTCCCGCACGCGACGTGAACACACTTTTTGCCGATATCGCCGCCCTGACCGCACTGGCAGGACAGGCGAAAAATCCCGGTGTGGCAGAAAAGACCCTGTCCTGGTGTAAAACCGCCGCAAAGAGAAAACTCGATGCCACGCATCGTTGCCTGCTCGACTTTTATACGGCCAAAGCATGGATCTGCCTGCATCACAAAAAAAAGAACGCTTCCAACGCGGCATGGGAACAGCCCGAAATCGAAAGGGCAATATACCACTTGCGCAAAACCGTGGACGATCCCGCTTTTCTTTTTTTTGACGAACTCTTGCGCTGCCGGATCCTGACGCTTTTGGGCAACCAGTACGGCTATACGGGCGACTTCATCCATGCCATCGAATACTGGGACCGCGCCATCGAAACGGATACCAGCTTCGGCATGGCGCTCGGTAACCGTGGTAAGGTCATTGCCGAATATGCTGACCTGATGGTCGACGATACGTTAAAACCGGCTTTTTTCAACATGGCAACAGACAATCTTGCCGCCGCGATCGATGACAACGCGCGCTATTACGGCGATGCACAGGGCAGGGAATATTTCCGTGCCGAACTGGAAAGAATCGAGGCCACCCTGCCGGACACCAACAGCGACGACGCCGCCATCACCTGCAGAATTTTTACCCGGATAGACAAACCCGGCAAAAACAAGGAATTCCGGAAATGGTGCCTTTCGGAAAAATTGTATCTGAATCCCTATAACGACCTGTGCCGTACCAATGTCGCAGCCTACGACATCACGGAACAGCCTGTACCCGGACCATCGCCGCTGCGCATCATGTCTCCCGCCATCCGATTCATGTCCCAAATACGTCATGAATATGTCACCATCCGCCACCTTTGCCATGAAGCGCTGTCCTCCAAAGCCCTGCAAATCCGCAGAGACACAAACGCGGAAACCGACAGGAAAGGCCGGTCGCTCGCTGTCGAAACGCTCAAACTCGCCTGCCGCTCGGCCTGGTCACTGTTACCGAAAATCGCCCTGTCCGTCAATCTCTATTTCGCCTTGGGGCTGCCGGAAGCAAAAACCGGTCTGAAAACCGTCTGGTACAAAAACGGCAATCCGGCCGAAGGACTGGCCGATGTGTTTGCCTATTCGACAAACTGGCCCCTGCGCGGCCTGTTCTGGCTGTCGCGTGCACTCCCTCCCGAACGACTCCTGCCGTCTATCGACCCACACAGTCCTCTGTTGAAAAACATTACCGAAACGCTCGAATACCGTTATCTGCGCATCGTCGAACTCGACTCTCCGTCCGGTCAGATCGTCGACAGCACTCTTTCCCGCCAGACACTGGAACATATCACACTCAAGGTATTGCGGCTGGCTCGTGCAGCCATCGTCTATCTGACTCAGGCCATCTCCATTGAAGAAGCACGCAAAAAAGACCTTGAAAAAAAACGGGATACCGGCAATATTTACCCGGACATTCCCACATCGCCTCATACCGCCGAAACGCCATAATGGTATACTTTCCCCTTGCTCACAAGGCATTCTGCAACAGGAAACATCATGAAAAAAAATTATGACACGCTCCTGCTTGACGCAGACGATACACTGCTCGACTTTTCCAGAGCCGAAAAAAACGCGCTGGATCTGACATTTTCCCGTTACGGTCTGAAATTGACCGACGAAATCCGGGACATCTACCATACTGTCGACCACGAACTCTGGGCTGCCTTTGAACGCAACGAAATCAGCAAGGAAACCGTTACCTCCACCCGCTTCTCCCGTCTCTTCGCCGAAACCGGTTATGCCGCCGATGGTATCGCTTTTGCCCGGGATTACCAGCTGGCGCTGGGAGAAGGGTTTTATCTGATCGACGGTGCGAAGGAACTTTGCGAGAAACTGGCCGGGAAATACCGGCTCTACTGCGTCACCAACGGTGTGGCCACCACCCAGTACAGCCGGCTGGCGGGAAGTGGACTGAACGAATATTTCAACGACATCTTCGTCTCGGAAACCATCGGTCACCAGAAACCGAGCATGGATTATTTCCGCGCCGTTTTCAACGCCATTGACCGCTTTTCCCCTGAAAAAGCTATGATCGTCGGCGACTCACTGACTTCCGACATCGCTGGCGGCAAAAATACTGGCATCGACACCTGCTGGTACAACCCGTCCGGCAAAACGGCTGAACCGGCTCTGGCAGCGGACTATGAAATCCGCCGGCTTGACGAACTGCTGCCGATACTGGAGGAATCCCCTCTGAACCACCCGGCCTGCTGCCCCGACAGAAACCAGAACGCATGAACCAGCCAATACCGTTTACCGACCATTTCCGCAAACTGATTGCACTGGGCATGCCGATCATCATCGGCCAGATCGGCATGATCGTGCTCGGTTTCGCCGACACCATGATGATCGGGCATTACAACACCGAATCGCTGGGCGCCGCCAGTTTCGTCAACAACCTGTTCAACCTCGTCATCATCGGCAGCACCGGTTTTTCCTACGGACTGACGCCACTCATCGGCGAACTGTTCGGCGCGAATGACAAAACCGGCATCGGCGGCAAACTCAAAAATGCCCTGCTGGCTAATTTCACGGTTGCCGTCATCTTCACGCTAGCGATGACCGTCCTCTTTTTCAATATCGAAAAACTCGATCAGCCGCCCGAACTGATTCCTCTGATCAAGCCCTACTATCTGGTCGTACTCGCCTCGCTCGTTTTCATCCTGCTGTTCAATGCCTTCAAGCAGTTTGCCGATGGCATCATGGATACCCGCACTTCCATGTGGATCCTGCTGTTCGGCAATATGCTGAATATCATGGGCAATTATGTCCTGATCTATGGCATCGCCGGATTTCCGGAACTAGGCCTGATCGGCGCCGGAATTTCCACCCTGTTCTCCCGCATCGTTATGCTGGGTATTTTTATCGCCATCTTTTTCCTGCTTCCCCGTTACCGCGATTACCGTGCCGGTTTCATCCGGTCCGCCATCAACCGTGCCGATTTTCTGAGGCTCAACGTGATGGGCTGGCCGCTGGCCCTGCAAATGGGCATGGAAACCGCTTCTTTCTCGCTCACCACCATTATGGTCGGTTGGATCAGCACCATCGCGCTCGCCGCCCATCAGGTCATGTTCACCATCAGTACCCTCTTTTTCATGATGTACTACGGCATGGGCGCCGCGACTGCCGTGCGCGTCAGCTATTTCATGGGACAAGCCAAGCCGACCGATGTGCGGCGTGCGGCCTTTTCCGGTTTGTTCCTGATCCTCGTTATGGCCACCATTTCAGCCACCCTCTTCTGGCAATTCCGTTTCATCATCGGCGGCTGGTTTACAGACAATGCCGCCGTACTGGCGACACTGGGAAGTCTCTTTCCCATCATGATGATCTACCAATTCGGCGACAGCATGCAGATCGCGTTCGCCAACGCCCTGCGCGGCATCATGGACGTAAAAATCATGATGCTGTTCTCCTTTATCGCCTACTTCGTCATTTCCCTGACATCCAGTTACCTGTTCGGCTTTGTCATGGGATACGGCATTGTGGGAATCTGGATAGCCTTCCCGCTGGGATTGACCTCCGCAGGCATCCTTTTCTGGCTGCGTTTTCTGTACAAGACCCGTCCATCCGCCGGAACGGAAAGGGCATGAACCGACGCAAGCGGATTCATTGGCGTGGCAAAAAACGGCTGACTAGGGCAATTTGAACACTCAGACCGTCTTGTTCCGGTCGCTACCACTGAAAAAACCACACGCTACAGCCTCGTCCCGCGTACGGGCAAATGGCGGCAGGCTTTGCCAGATGCGTCGGCCATAGGGTTTGGAAACGAGCCGCGTATCGCAAACCATCAGAACGCCTCGATCGCGCTCGTCGCGAATCAACCGTCCCGCCCCCTGTTTCAGGCTCATGATCGCTTCCGGCAGCTGGAAATCCATGAACCCATTGCCTCCTTCCTTTTCTAGCATCCTTATACGGGCCGCCAGCACCGGATCGTCCGGCGGCGCGAACGGCAATTTGTCCACAATCACCAGAGACAGCGCCTTTCCTCGCACATCAATGCCTTCCCAGAAACTCTGGCTACCTACCAGCACGCCATTGCCCGATTTCCGGAAACGCTCCAGCAGATCAGTCTTGCCTGATTCCCCTTGCACGAAAAGAGGAAATGGCCATTCCCGCTCTCTGAAAATCTCCTTTAAGCGTGCCGAAATCCGTTCGACCGCCCGCAAGGTAGTACACAGAATGAATGCACCGCCACCGGATGCCTCGATCAGAGGCAAGGCCGCCTCTACCACCGCATCGGAATACTGCGGCGACATCGGCTGAGGCATGTTCTGCGGAACATACAGCATGGCATTTTCGCCATAATCGAAAGGACTGGGCCAAGTCTTCGATTCGGCTTCCGTCAGTCCCATCCGGGACGCAAAATAACTGAAATCCTGCCTGATGGCGAGTGTGGCCGATGTGAAAATCCAGGCGCGCGGCGTGCCTTCCCGCTGTTTGTTGAACACGTCTGCAATGGACAGGGGGGTCAGATGCAGTTGCAGCGACAGGCCGAACGTTTCCACCCAGAGCACGTCTTCGGTTTTTTCCTCGCCTCTGACCAATGCCAGCCACTTGCGCACAAAAGCGCTGGTCTGTTCCGAACGCACCCTGCAGACCTCCAGCAGTTCGGAACGTTCCGCCTGTCCCGTCAGTGCCCCGTTCAGTTCTTCCAGCGCAACCCCGAACGTTTCCATCGCCGCGACAAAGGCGTCATGTTTCGCGATCTGGTGAACCGCCATCCGGTGCACGCCGTCTGGCAACGTCAACCGCAAATCCTTCGTCGCCTTGTCCAGCTTGCCGACCAGCGCCACCCAGTCAGCCCCGTCCCGCGCCTGCGACAGACCCTCCACCTGCGTATCACGGCACAGTTCATGAATCTGGCCAGTCGAGACGAACTGTCCAAAAAATGTCGTCGCCGTATCGGGCAGCTGATGCGCTTCGTCGAAAATCACCGTATTGGCCGTCGGCAACAGTTCCGCCACACCCGTATCCTTCAGAACGACATCCGCGAAAAACAGATGATGGTTGACGACCACCACATCGGCCTGCTGTGCCGACCGTCTCGCCTTCATCACGAAACAGTCCTGATAATGCGGACATTCCGTTCCCGGACAATTTTCTTTCGTCGATGTCACC
>CAVKGJ010000116.1:0-3259 GCA_963655605.1 Oscillospiraceae bacterium | reverse complement strand
CAATTCCTGGGAAACCGAAAAAGACCGCCTTTTCGCCAATCAGGAAATCCACGACATCGCTGTCGCCATCGGTGTCGATCCGCACGGCATGAACGATACTTGCGACCTGTCCGGGCTTCGGTACGGAAAAATATGCATTCTTTCGGATGCCGACGTGGACGGTTCGCATATTCAGGTCTTGCTGCTGACCCTGTTTTTCAGGCACTTCCCGCGCCTGATCGAAAACGGCAACATCTACGTGGCCCGTCCGCCGCTTTACCGGATCGACGCGCCGGCGCGCGGCAAGAAACCGGTCCAGAAACTGTATGCCCTGGACGACATGGAACTGTCCGGCATTCTGGACAAACTCAAAAGCGAGGGAATCCGTGACAATGCGCTGGGCATCTCGCGTTTCAAGGGTCTGGGCGAAATGAACGCCGAACAGCTCTGGGAAACGACACTGAACCCGGACACACGGCGCCTGTTGCCGATCACATTCGGTACCTTCACCCGTGACGAATCGGTCGAACGTTTCCAGATGCTGATGGGCAAAGGAGAAGCGGCCGCCCGCCGGAACTGGATGGAAGAACACGGAAACGAAGCCGAAGCCGATATCTAGCCGAACCCTTTCAACGAATATACCGCCATGACATCACAACCCACACTTTTCGATCAGTTGCCTCCCGAAAACGAACCGGCCGAAACCCTGATGCTCGCCAGTTTTGCGGAAAGAGCCTATCTGGACTATGCCATTTCCGTTGTGAAAGGACGCGCGCTGCCCGATGTCTGTGACGGCCAGAAACCGGTCCAGCGGCGCATTCTGTATGCAATGAATGAATTAAGGCTCGTTCCGGATGCGAAACCCCGCAAATCGGCTGCCGTCGTCGGTGACGTGCTCGGCAAGCTGCACCCGCATGGAGACCAGTCCGTTTACGATGCACTGGTCCGCATGGCACAGGATTTTTCCATGCGCTATCCACTCATTGACGGACATGGCAATTTCGGTTCCCGCGATGGAGACGGCGCTGCCGCCATGCGTTACACAGAAGCGCGCCTGACACCGATCGCGCAACTGCTGCTGGAAGAAATCGGACAGGGAACCGTGGAATTCCAGGACAATTACGACGGTTCCACGCAGGAACCGAAACTTCTGCCCGCACGACTTCCGGTCACATTGTTAAACGGCGCATCGGGTATTGCCGTCGGTCTGGCGACCGAAATTCCGTCACACAACCTGAACGAAGTGGCACAGGCAGCCATTGCGATGATCCGTAATCCGAAGCTGTCGCATACCGAACTGATGGCTATTTTGCCAGGTCCGGATTTCCCTGGCGGCGGACAGATCATCACGGCGCCGCACATCATCTCCGAAATATACGAAAACGGGCGCGGCAGTCTGAAAGTCAGGGCCCGCTGGAAAATCGAGGAACTGGCACGCGGGCAATGGCAGGCCGTCGTGACAGAACTGCCTCCGGGAACGTCTTCCCAGAAAGTGCTGGAAGAAATCGAGGATATCACCAACCCGAAAGTCAAAAACGGCAAAAAAGCGCTGTCACCAGAGCAGATCGCGCTTCGCCAGCAATTCCTCGGCATACTGGACGCCATTCGCGACGAGGCCAGCCGGGACGCACCGGTGCGTATCGTGCTGGAACCGAAATCCAGACGTATCAATCCCGATGAATTCATGCAAATGCTACTGGCGCATACATCGCTGGAATGCAATACACCGGTCAATCTTGTCATGATCGGTATCGACGGTCGACCGCGGCAAAAAGGCCTGTCGGAAATCCTGAAAGAATGGATCGAATTCCGCTTCGTGACCGTCCGGCACCGCACAGGCTGGCGGCTCAATAGAGTGGACGACCGTATCCACATTCTGGAAGGACGCGAAACCGTCCTGCTGAACATCGATCAGGTCATCCGTATCATCCGTGAGTCCGATGATCCCAAGGCCGCCCTGATCGAAATGTTCCACCTATCCGACCGACAGGCGGATGACATTCTGGAAATCCGTCTGCGCCAACTTGCCCGTCTGGAGAAAATCCGGATCGAGCAGGAACTGGCCGAACTGCGCAAGGAAAAGGAAACCCTGCACGATCTGCTAGACAACCCTTCCTCGATGAAAAGGCTCGTCATTCGCGAGATCGAATCCGACCGGAAAAAATACGGCGACAAGCGTCGCACACTGATCGAAGAAGCGGAAAAGGCCTCCGCCGAACAGAAAATCGTCGATGAACCGGTTACCGTCATCGTATCGCAAAACGGCTGGATACGGCAGAGAACAGGACATGGGCTCGACCTTTCCGGCATTTCCTTCAAATCCGGCGACAGCCTTTTCGCCACTTATGAATGCCGGAGTACCGATCTTCTTCTGGCCTTTTCCTCAACAGGCCGGATCTACACCGTTCCCGTCCACCAGTTGCCGGCAGGCCGTGGCGACGGCATGCCGATCACGACTTTTGCCGAAACCGGCATTGACGAGACGATTGTCCGGTATTTCGCCGGAGCACCGAACACGACCGTTCTGATCGCTCTGGATTCCGGCTACGGTTTTTCCGCCCGGGTATCGGATATGGCCAGCCGGGTCCGCAACGGCAAATCGTTCATCAATCTTGAAAAGGGGGAAACACTGCTTGCCCCCGTCGCCATTGCATCAGACACCAAATGGATCGCCACCCTGTCCGGAAAAGGCAGACTGCTGCTTTTCGGCATCGCCGAACTGCGTGCACTTTCATCCGGCGGGCATGGCGTCATCCTGATGGCGCTGGAAAACGATGAGAAGCTGAAAGCGGCGCTGCCGGTCAGTGAAAAAGGCTGTCTGGTCGTCTGCATGGCCAGAAACGACAACCGGTATGAAGTCCGAATCACCGGCAATGCCATTGAACCCCATACCGGCAAACGCGCCCGCAAGGGAAAAGCGGTCGAATCCCGTTTTACCCCTGTCATGCTCGAAAACATCAAATGAACTGCCGTCCGTTTTGCGGGCACTCCGCCTCTGCCTTTTCTCCACCGGGCTCAGGCGATTTCGGCAATCAGTTCCAGTTCCAGACAGGCACCCGTCGGAATCTGGGCCACGCCGAAAGCCGAACGGGCATGACGGCCCGCTTCACCGAATACATCGACGAACAACTCCGACGCGCCATTGGTAACCAGATGATGATCGGTAAAGTCTCCCGTCGAATTGACCAGAGAAAGCACCTTGACAATCCGCCTGACGCGATTCAGATCGCCATCACAGGCATCCTGCAAGGTCGCCAGCAAATCGATCGCCGTATTGCGC
>CAVKGJ010000115.1:0-8164 GCA_963655605.1 Oscillospiraceae bacterium | reverse complement strand
CGATGCAGGAGGGGGTATAAAATTCCCCGGCATTTTTGCCTTCATTGGCAGCAAATTGACCGAGGCAGTATTCGTAAGTTCTGCCCAGCAAATCCCGGTCATGGGCTTTGTCTGCCATGGCAATATTGGAAAACAGGTCCACCACGCCGCCCAGTTTGATCTTGTCGAGTTCAGGACGTGCGAAATTTTTCGGCAGAATACCTTTCAGTTTGGGATTGTTTTCTTCGATAGCTCGCATGGCATTGTCGATTTTTAGACCGATTTCAGGTGTATGTGCCGACTTGCCGATTTCTGACCAGCGTGCTTCCGGCGGTACCCAGAAGATACGGGAGAGCGTGTATTCGTCTTTTTCTTCTTCAAAACCGTCGCCTTCAGCGACCAGTTCCTGATAGCGTTCTTCGAATTTGTCAGACAGATATTTCAGAAATACCAATCCCAGAATGACGTGTTTATATTCTGATGCATCAATATTCCCGCGTAATTTGTCTGCTGCAGCCCAGATTTTTTCTTCGAAGCCGATTTCGGCGGTATTGTCATTTTTTTTCGTTGCCATGATTTATGTTCACATGTCGATATTATCTGTCCACATTTCACATTGCCTGATGACGGTATCGGTTGCATCCGGTACTTCGTCAGGCGGATATTTGTACCGTTTGAGCAAGCGTCTTACCGAACTACGCATTTGAGCGCGAGCGGATTCTTTAATTTGCCAATCGATGCTTCTGTTCCTGCGCAATTCTTCTGTCAGTTCCCGTGTCAGACTGATCAGTTGTTCATGGGTATAGAAATCACGTACAGCCTGTGGTCTGGAAATGGCTTCGTAGAATGCCATTTCTTCGTCATTCAGCCCCATTTCTTCAGCTTCCTGACGGTTCTTGATGATTTCCTGTGCGATTTTGCGTAATTCTTCGATGACTTCCACGTTGGTCAGGTGGCCGTTCAGATAGCCATTCAGCGCTTTCTGAAAGAGTTCAGAGAAGCGCTGTGCCTGTACGATACTTTTACGGTTATAGTCTTTGATTTTGCCTTCGATCAGGCGACGCAACATCTCGATTGCCAGATTTTTATGTTTCATGGCAGCCACTTCTTTGAGGAAGGCTTCGTCAAACAGGGAAAATTCTATTTTCTGTCCTTTAAACAAATCCAGCACGCCTTCACTTTTTACGCTTTGTCCAATAATTCGGGAAATTTGTTCATTCAAGGTTTCCAGCCGTTTTCGCGCATCGCCGGAACTGCCTGTGGGTGGCATGAGGCGTTTTACCACGATTGAGCGAACGGCTTCAAAATAGGCGGCTTCGAGTTGTTCTTCTTTTGTAGCGCGACTTTTTGCCAGGCTCAAGGCTTGGCTCATCAGTCTTGCTTCATTACAGAAATGTTTGCAGTTTTCTGCATTAGCCGGTTCCAGTAACAAATCAGCACCATCCAGGATTTTGTCTGCGATGTCGGTTTTGTTACCGGATTGCATGGCCTTCATATAATGCAGTTTGAATAAAAAGTCCCGACAGGCGCTCAAATGATTCTGGAATTCCGGATAGGCGGTTTTACCGATATCCATGTCGCCATACCGGGTTCTATCCCGAATGGTGTAATCATTCATCGCCTGTTTCAATGCACTGCCAATGCCGATGTAGTCGACGATCAGACCGCCTTCCTTACCCTTGTAGACACGATTCACTCGTGCAATGGCTTGCATGAGGTTATGTCCTTTCATGGGCTTGAAGATGTACATGGTGGACAGTGACGGTACATCGAAGCCGGTCAGCCACATGTCGACCACAATGGCAATCTTGAATGGCTTGATATGGCCTTTTTCTTCGGTATTTTTAAATCCTGCAGCCAGTTGGTCTTTGGATTCCCTGTTGATGATTTTTTTCCATTCCTCAGGATCATTTACATTGCCAGTCATCACCACTTTAACGGTATCCTGCCAATCGGGTCTTTTTTCGAGTATTTTCTGGTATATCAACATGGCGATTTTGCGGTTATATGCCACAATCATCGCCTTGCCTGTCAGCAGGTCTGCTCGGTTGGTTTCATAATGCGTCAGAATGTCGTCAACCAGACTTTCAATGGTTTGAGGTGCACTTAATACACTTTCCAGTGTGGCCTGTTCACGTTTGCTTTTTGTAATGAGGATTTCTTCATTGTCATCTAACGCTTCGTCATACCAACTATCTATTAGTTTCAACGCTTCATTGTCCAACGACAAGGCGACAACACGGCTTTCATAATAGACGGGACGGGTTGCTCCGTCTTCAACGGCCTGTGTCATATCGTACACGTCGATGTAATCACCAAAGATTTCTTTTGTGTCCTTATCCTTGCTGGAAATCGGCGTACCGGTAAAACCAATAAATGACGCATTAGGCAATGCTTCTCTCAGCCAACCTGCATTCCCCATCACGATTTTTGAGGTTTCATTGCCATCCTTGTCTTTTATCATTTTGACAGAGCGGGTTATACCGTACTGGCTCCGGTGCGCTTCATCTGCCATGACGATAATATTGTGTCTGTCGGAAAGCAGGCCAGAACCTTCAGCAAACTTTTGCATGGTGGTAAAAATAATACCGTTGACTGTGCGATCTTTCAGTAATGTCTTCAAATGTTCCCTGCTGTCTGCCTGAACGGGTATCTGGTTCAAAAATTGATGACAGCGCGAAAATTGACCGTATAACTGATCATCCAGGTCATTACGGTCTGTTACCACAACAAAGGTTGTGCCGTTTTGCTGCTGATAGAGCAGGTGAGTAAAGAACACCATGGACATGGATTTTCCACTGCCTTGCGTGTGCCAGAAAACACCTGCCTTGCCATTGCCTTGCATGGCGTTGATGGCACTTTCCACGGCTTTATGTACGGCAAAATATTGGTGGTATCCGCCGAGCATTTTTATTTTGCCCTTTTCACTGATATCAAAACAGACAAAGTTTTTTATGATGTCGAGTAATTGGTCTTTGGCACACATGCCGTCCAGCATGGTACGGTAACGGTCGCTGGAACAACTGCCGTCAGCACTTTTCCATTGCACAAAACGGTCTTCCGGCGCGGTAATGGTCCCCACCCGGGTATCTGCCATATCGCTTAAAACAACAAAGACATTCGGGACAAAGAATGAGGGAATTTCTTTCAGGTAACGTTGTATCTGGCCATATGCATCCGATGTATCCACATTTTCCCGGGACGGTGATTTGAGTTCAAACACCACCAATGGCATACCGTTCACGAACAGGACAAGATCTGGACGACGGTTTTCATTTTCAACAATTGTCCACTGGTTTACGACAAGAAAATCGTTTCTGTCTGGATTGTCAAAATCAAGTAGCCTGAATCTGTTTGACTGCTGTTCCTTGCCGTCAAAATAGTTGATTTCAACGCCTTTTTGCAAATATTCATGAAAAATCTGGTTACGGGTAAACAAGTCGCCGTCATATACTTCTTTGACCTGGCGGCACAATTCATTTAATGCATTGGGATGTATACCGGAATTGATTCTTCTCAGTGATTCAGTCAGTCGGTCATCAATAAAAACATCTGTGTAGTGTGGACTGGTCCGTTCTATGTCGGAACCAAGACAGTAGTCGTACCCTAAGTGATCACGCAACCGCTCTATGATGGCCTGTTCGTAGTAATCTTCTGTTATATTTGTTCTGCTCATATCACACTTTGTCTTATTGATTTTGTCAGCTATTTACCAACGACACTCAGTCATATATCCTTTTGTCGGAAGCCATATGCAAAAAGTGTCGCGAACTACGATATTGTCATTCGTTCCGGTTTATCCTTTTTAGACAAATGCCACCTTAACACAGGTATATACGAAAAGCCATGAATGGATTCGAAGTATTATAAAAATCAATGAGTTACGCAAACATGAAATATATAACCATTATACAACATCAATGGATAGTCCCGGTATGACGACTGCAGTCGCATATTTCCGACAACAACAATCTAAATTCGAATTGCGTTTGAATTCTAATCGAAGGAAGTCGTTGTGTTTGTAAAACAATACTCATTCATATTATTTTTCCCGTTTCTTAAATGAAAGAAATCTTTGTGGCGCAAAAGGTATGCTTAGTGTCTCAGTTGGAATTGAAAAATGTACTAGTCTGCAAAAAATATAATAGCAAATGAAATTAATCAAAATTGACAGCATCAGGCTGTACAATGATGTCAGCAGAGACAGCCTTGTCCGACAGGGTTCAATCCTGGCAATATCAGAAATGCATTGACGTTTCACAGAAACAGAAAAAAACACAGGATGAGAATAATGGTCACCAGAAAATTACCCGAACTGAAATACTGCCGCATAACAGAAGCCTGTGAATATACAGGAGCGAGCCTGGAAAAAATCCTGAATTTTGCAGAAAGCGATTTGATTCGCTTGTCAATCTCGCTCGATAAAGTCAAGGGTACCGCTTACCGGGAGTCTTACAAACCCTTTTTTGAAGAGGACTACACAACGGATTGGCTATCAGATCCCTTCGGGGATCATCTCACTTCCGTACTTATCGAAAGAATATCCATCAATGGCGATCCTTGCAGAATTTGCGGACAGCGCGTGTTTACACCGACTCCCGTGCATATGATCTGTTACGAAATCATCCTCTCCGGACTTTGGCAGATAGATGAAAGCCTCCCTTATTACCAACGATGGGATCGCAATAACAAAAAACTTGTTTTCAAAGAAAAACCCGGGTTGCACCTCAAACCTGCCAACGTCATGTCCCGGACTCAGTTTTCCAGCCTGTCGGATCCGGAACAAAAAGAACGACAACGTTATGCTCATCGTGTACTGAAAATGGAGGATGAAGACAACGAACTCTACGGGAAACATTTTCAGTATGACAGCATTTCCATAGCGATGCCGGAAATTTCCATCGATGACCTGTATATTTCAATGAGTGAGATATCCCGTCTGATGAGTGATGAAGAAGAAAAAGACCAGAAAGGACTCTCCCCTCGGGAAAGAACGACCTTCAGGCATCTTGTCGGAGCCCTGTTCACCGAATGGAAAAGGACTTTCCCTAAAGAAACGACACAGACCCAACTGATCGAAAAACTTGCCAGTATATATATCAACTATAGAGGATTGAGTGCCTCAAATCTGAGAACGCTTATTCCGGACTGCATCAAAGCCATTGAATTAAAGTAGAACGCTTCGTCAGGTCCAATTAGACTTCAAACAGTCTAATTGGATTTTTTTATCATCCGCCATTCTGTAAAATTTTCTTATCCTTCTTCTGAAGGAGTGTTCAACATCCTTATTGAGCGGATGAAGTGATCAGCATTTCATCCCCGTAAACCTTCCCATTCCATCAGTATTCTTTTCGCGCTTCCGGTTTGTCAATCGGAACGGGGAAAGTATTGACCAATGGAAAGGCATGTTGAACAGCTTGAGGCCTTCCGCAAGATCGGCTTTGCGGAAGATATACAAATTTTGACAAGGATCTTTTATGGAAAAACAAATTCTAAGACTGAAAGAAGTAAAGGAAATCACCAGTTGTTCCAAAAGTTTCATTTATCACAACATGCGATACGGCAAATTCCCCAGCCAGATCAAACTGGGCGCTCGTGCAGTCGGCTGGTATCGGCGTGAAATCGATGAATGGGTGAACAACAGGGAAAGAATCGGATCATGATAGCTTACAGACCTTCCAGACAGAATTGGTATGATTTTCTTTCAGACAAAATAGAAGCACTTCCGGATATTCAGTGGTGTGCGGCCACACTGTCTCTGAGCGCTTCTTTTCAGGTCCTGCGTCGGGATGAAAACGAACGGAAAAAATATGCCGTAACGTCGTGTTTCAGGGTATTTCTGAAAAAAGTGAATCGGGCTTTTCTCGGAAATGCGTTCAGACGTTTTGGAAAGACACTGCATTGCATTTCCGTGATCGAATCCCAGAAAGACGGACGACTGCACATTCATGCCTTGCTGGAAATACCGCATTATATAAATACGGAAGAGGCTCGAAAGAATTTTTTCGATACCTTGATCAATATAGCCAGACATTCCGATGGTTTTGAAAAAGGAAGGCACGGGCAATTCTGTGTGAAACCCGTTCCGGATATGACCAATGCCAAAAAGTGGCTGGACTATCTTTTGAAAAATGTGACTTCTGACAGAGATATTGTCGATCTGAACAATATTTCCCTGACCTCCTGATTTCAGGATGATCAGAAAGCGCAAAGGGTTCCGGTCATATCTCATGGAATAACAGTATTATTCACCATGACGGGCGGGAAGCGGAGTTCCCGCCTTGCCGGCCATAAAACCCCATGGCCTGGCAAGTGTCCCAATTTTTATACCGGAAATCGAAGAGTATGGAAGCGAGCTTTTGGCGATGATAGAAGATCACAAGGATATACACGTTTCATATGTACCAGTCTGAATCTGACAAACAAATATCTATCAAACCGGGAAAATGTCCGATGATGTCGAGACGAGTACCATAAAGAATCAGATCAACATATTGTTCAGAACTTTCAATGGTTTAATATGATCTGTCGGGAGATTGTCATATACAGGAACTTCCTCACCATATTGTTCAAGTCATGCAAAAAATGATGTCCCATATATTATCCCTGCATAATCTGTAACCGGAATCATTCTCTGATCTCCTTGAACCATTCAATGGCACCAGTGATGATTTGATGAATTGCCATACTGTTTTCATCTTTGCCATCATCCAATTCCCGGCAAGATGCTCTTCTGAATCGATCTCCACCACTTCCTGCTTCAATGGCTTACGATCCGATTTGCCATTGTTGCTCCATCCGATCCCGCACCGGTAACCGGATTCTTCATGAATCTTCCCTCTCATGGATAGACTATTATTGGTCATGAAGTGATGTTCAGAATATGACATGATTGCTTCTTTCATTCTTGTGACAGGAAATGTACAAGGGATTCCGTCATTTTTCATGAAGTGATGTTCAGAATATGACATGATTGCTTCTTTCATTCTTGTAACAGGAAATGTAATAAGGGATTCCGTCATTTTTCATGGATGATGTTGTTCACGATGATGGGCGGGAAGCGGTGTTCCCGCTTTGCCGGCCATAAAACCCCATGGCCAGACAAATGTTCCATCTTCTGGTTTTGACATTTTTGTCATGAAGGGGTGATGCATCAATGTTTCCGGTTTGTTCCCTTTCATGATGCGCACGATGCTCATGATGCCGGATTGTTGCTGCTCATGATGAGTCATCCGGTAACCGTGATGTATGTGTTGTCATCATGACTTCATTTTCAGGTCTTCATTTCTCCATCGTTTATATCATTGTCATCTATTAGGACATGATGTCATTTTGTAGTCTCATCAATGTATCAATGGATGTTGTCATGTCATTCATTGTTGATCATTCAGGATGATGGTGATAATGATAGTGATATTCAGGATGATGGTGATATTCAGGATGTGATGATTGATATCCATGATGACAATGTTCACGATGATGATGAATTTTGGACATAGTGTCTCTATTAAAGGCGGGGGGAATTTCCGTCTTTTCGAGAAGCACTTTGTTCATATTTGTCGGAAATGAGGTGAAAACGTATGGGTGACGTTGTGCTTGTTCATTTCAGGGCCGCAACAGAGACGACTTGGCATCAGTAAGTTGTATCGGCCAGGGTTCCTGCTCATGGCGTCAGGAATTCTTTCCTCTATTACTTATTTATAAAAAACAGGTATTTCTCCAAGGAGGACCTATTATTTATTTATAAAAAACAGATATTTCTCCGAAGAGGTCCTGTTATTTATTTATGAAAACAGGTGTTTCTCCGAAGAGGTCCTGTTATTTATTTATAAAAAACAGGTGTTTCTCCGAAGAGGTCCTGTTATTTATTTATAAAAAACAGATGTTTCTCCGAAGATGTCCTGTTATTTATTTATGAAAAACAGGTGTTTCCCCGAAAATTTTTGCTATCTTTTTTCAGGTGATGAGGCACGGTGATTCACCGTTTTTTGGGGCAGGATTTTTTTTGGCGTGTTTTATGAATGTTTACGATGATGGTGGATTCAAAATGCGATTGAAGGGGTGGGGGTAGTATGGAAAGGAAAGATGGATTGTTGTAAGGGAATTAAAAAGAGGGGCAAGGCCCCTCTTTTTTGTGGTTCGACGATTGCTTCAGAATGTGTATTGCATCGAGACTTGTCCGGCT
>CAVKGJ010000114.1:0-2285 GCA_963655605.1 Oscillospiraceae bacterium | reverse complement strand
ATCCGGAACTGGAAATCAGCACTGAATCGGTTCTGCATCGAATTCGGAGAAAGGATCTCCTCTTGTCTCTGATAAATGCCCGCAGAATGCGTTACAGGCTCAGAATCAGTGCTATAAATCCAGTAAAGATTTTGCTATCAAGACCTTTTTCACTGGATACAAGAAGACGTCGCAGATTCAAACGCTCTGACTTGGCAGAACCGTTTTTTGAGCAAATCAGTCAAATTGACCTGGATCAACTTTTATAAATTGACCTAGGTCAATGTTCTCAAATTGTCATGTGTCAGTAATGGCAAATTGACCTAGGTCAACGGCCTTTTCAGGTGGAATGCGTCATACTCAGGAGTGACGTTGAACAACGTTTATCAAAACCAACCGAAAGAAAGGTATTACTCATGAGTAACGAAGATAATGTAGAGTTGACTGATGGCTTTCATGTGCTGAAGGACACACTGAAAATGAATGGCATCGACACCATGTATGGTGTTGTTGGTATTCCTATCACCAACCTGGCCCGTCTGTGGGAACAGGATGGTCAGAAGTTCTACAGCTTCCGCCACGAACAGCACGCTGGCTACGCTGCATCTATTGCTGGCTACATCCAAGGCGACAAACCAGGTGTATGCTTGACCGTTTCCGCACCTGGCTTCCTGAATGGTTTGACATCGTTGGCACACGCAACCACCAACTGCTTCCCAATGATTCTGATGAGCGGTTCCAGTGAACGTGAAATCGTTGACCTGATGCAGGGCGATTACGAAGAAATGGACCAGATGAACATCGCTCGTCCGCATTGCAAGGCTTCTTTCCGTATCAACAGCATCAAGGACATTCCAATCGGTATTGCACGTGCTATCCGTACAGCAGTTTCCGGTCGTCCGGGCGGTGTTTATGTTGACCTGCCAGCTAAACTGTTCGGCCAGACTCTGACTGTCGAAGAAGCCAAACAGCTGATGTTCAAGCCGGTTGATGTTACCCCTGCACAGATTCCTGCCGCTGATGCAATCGCTCGCGCTGCCGAAATCATCAAGAACGCAAAACGTCCGGTTATCATGCTGGGTAAAGGCGCTGCAATGGCCAAGGCCGATGCAGAAGTCAAGGCGTTTGTTGAACAGACCGGTATTCCTTTCCTGCCAATGGGCATGGCTAAAGGCCTGATGCCTGATACACATCCACAGTCCGCTGCCGCTACCCGTGCTTTCGCACTGGCACAGTGTGACGTATGCGTTCTGGTTGGTGCACGTCTGAACTGGCTGATGCAGCATGGTAAAGGCAAGACTTGGGGCAATGAACTGAAGAAATTTGTTCAGATTGATATCCAAGCTAATGAAATGGATTCGAACCAGCCAATCGCCGCTCCGGTTGTTGGTGATGTCAAATCCTGTTTGTCCCTGTTGACGGAAGCTCTGAAAGGCGCACCGAAAGCTCCGGCTGAATGGATGGGCGCTCTGAAAGAAAAAGTTGATACCAACAAAGGCAAACTGGCTACCAAGATGGCTGCTCCAGTCGCTCCGACCGGTATGAACTATTCCAACTCCCTGGGTGTTCTGAAAGAATTCATGCTGAAGAACCCGAGCATCAATTTGGTTAACGAAGGTGCAAACGCTCTGGATAACACCCGTATGATCGTTGACATGCTCGAACCACGTCGCCGTCTGGACTCCGGTACTTGGGGTGTTATGGGTATCGGTATGGGCTACTGCGTTGCTGCCGCAACCGTAACCGGCGATCCGGTTATTGCTGTTGAAGGTGACTCCGCATTCGGTTTCTCTGGTATGGAACTGGAAACCATCTGCCGTTACAACCTGCCGGTTACCGTAATCGTCATGAACAATGGCGGTATCTACAAGGGTAACGAAGAAGATCCGGGCAATGGTCTGGTTTCCTGTACCCGTCTGATCCGTGGCCGTTATGACCAGATGATGGAAGCTTTCGGTGGTAAAGGCTATCTGGTCAATACTCCGGCAGAACTGAAGGCTGCTCTGGAAGAAGCTGTTGCTTCCAAGAAACCATGCCTGATCAATGCCATGATTGATCCGGATGCTGGTGTTGAATCCGGTCGTATCAAGAGCCTGAACATCGTAAGTAAAGTTGGCAAGAAATAATTAGTCCAGCTTTGAAAACCGGTTCTCGAACCGGTTTTCCGAGTGTTCAAAACGCTCCTCAGGATATTTGTCTTGGGGAGCGTTTTCCGTTTTGTTGAGCCGGATTTCCGGTCGGAATGCGTTTCTGTACAGATAATATGGGTCTGGAAATATGTAATATTACGCAAGACAGGCAGGGAA
>CAVKGJ010000113.1:0-4504 GCA_963655605.1 Oscillospiraceae bacterium | reverse complement strand
GATACACTGCGGCCATTTATACCGCACGGGCCAATCTGAAACCGCTTTTGATCACAGGATTGCAGCAGGGAGGGCAGTTGATGACGGCCTCGGATGTCGAAAACTGGCCGGGTGACGGAAACGGTGTTCCCGGACCGGATCTGATGCAGCGTTTTCTGGAGCATGCTGAACGGTTCGATACAAAAATCATGTTCGATCATATCCATACGGCCGAACTAGACGGCAAACCGATCCGCCTGGTCGGCGATATGGGAGAATACACCTGTCGTGCACTGATTATTGCGACAGGAGCTGCAGCGCAATATTTAGGGTTGCCTTCGGAGCAGGTCTATATCGGAAAGGGTGTATCCGGTTGTGCGACATGTGACGGTTTCTTTTATCGTGCTCAGGATGTCGCCGTTGTCGGTGGAGGCAATACGGCAGTCGACGAAGCGATCTATCTGTCCAATATCGCCTCGAAAGTGACATTGATCCATCGTCGCAATACGTTCAGGGCTGAACCTATTCTGGTTCAGCGTCTCATGGAAAGGGTTCGGGATGGCAAGATCGAAATCCGGTACGATACGGTGGTTGATGAGATTCTGGGAAATGATTCCGGTGTGACCGGGCTCCGCGTCAAATCGACAAAAGACGGCAGTACTGAAGAAATTGCCGTTCATGGCGTGTTCATCGCCATCGGGCACAAGCCGAATACGTCTCTTTTCAAGGGTCAGCTCGATATGGTAGACGGATATATCAGAACTCGTATGGGACAGGACGGTATGGCGACAGCGACCAGCGTTCAGGGGGTATTTGCTGCGGGGGACGTTCAGGATTATACATACCGTCAGGCCATTACCAGTGCAGGTTCCGGATGTATGGCTGCACTGGATGTGCAGCGTTATCTGGAAAAACATTTGCCGGAGCGCTGAAAGCATGGCTTCGTCATCCAGGAAAATTTCCGATTTTCGCACGCTGAAAAAAGCGGTGAAAAAAGTCAATGAAGACAGAAAAAAACAGGAAGAAGCGCATCTGAAAGCTGAAAAGCAAGCCGTTTCGGATCGGGAACTGTTTCTAAGCAGTATCGGAGGTGTGACGCCACTTGAAAATCATGGCCGGATTGAACCGTTTTTTTCATTCCCCAGGCCAATTCCAGTTCAGAGAATCGCCGATGAAAAACTGGCCTTGCGTGACTCGTTGTCTGATGAATTCAGCGTGGAAAGCCTGCTGGAAACCGATGAGGCACTGAGTTATGCGAAAAACGGGATCGGCCCGGATGTCGTTCGCAAACTGCGAAGAGGGCATTGGGTCATTCAAGATCAGCTTGATCTGCACGGGATGCGCAGGGATGAGGCAAGGGAAATGATTGTCGAGTTTCTGCGGCAGGCGGCCATACGGGGCATACGGTGTGTCCGCATCATTCATGGCAAGGGACTGGGTTCCATCAATAATGAGCCGGTATTGAAAAAACTTGTCCACAAGTGGCTGGTCCAGCGAGCGGATGTCGTCGCATTTTGTCAGGCAAAACCTGCGGACGGTGGATCCGGCGCGGTCGTTGTGCTTCTGAAAGGACGCTAGTAGCTGGAATAATATGGCTTGTCCCGATATACTTTGCGACTGGTCGGTGTCCGTTGGGTCATCATCTTTTTTATTGAGAGGGTTTCATGTTGTCTTTTCTGAAAAAAACGCTTCCTGCCGGTTTTCTTCTGGTTTCATTCGGTATTCTTGTTGGCTGTACAACCGGTCAGGAAAAAGTGGCGAAGCTGACTGCTGAAGCAGAAAAAGGCAATGTAGACTCGATGGTGGAAATCGCTGAAATGTATTGCAGCGGGACGACGATCGAACAGGACGATCAGATTTGCGGCATGTGGATGAAACGTGCTGCGGAGAAGGGACATATCCGTGCGCAGTACATGTTGGGCAGGATGTATGAACTGGGACTTGGCATGAGAGCCGATCCGGTACAGGCATACAAGTGGTACAGTCTGTCAGGAGGACAGGGCTATAAAATGTCCCAGACCGGTGCGAAAAACATGCTGGCGATCATGACACCGCAGCAACAGGCAGAAGCCAGAAAACTGGTGGCAGAAAGCGAAAAAAAATAATCCGGCATTTCCATTTTTTTGTATTTTACGGGATTGCATGGGGTTTTTTGAGGACGGCAGAGTGGTCATGCGCACCGGCTTGCCATATCGCACGGGTTCTTCCTTGCGTTCCCTGGAAAGAATTCAGTCGGAAAAGGATTTTTTTCTGCAAGGTATCTTCAGGTACCGTGCTGTGATGGTTTGACTGTCGTCATGTCACACGATCGGATTTTATGGGAATCAGGACATTTCAGGAAGACGATATCGAAATAGCGGGAAAGATGGCCTGTGACGTGTGGTCATTCGAACTGGATGGCGTCAGACCGGAATTGAACCGTTTCGTTCATGAATATCTGGTACGTTATTACGATGTCAACCGCCGTTTATCGTTCTGCAATGTCAGCGATGAGCTCGATGCCTTTCTGCTGGCGGGGTTCAAGACGGACAGGAGCGAGTGCGATATCTGGTTTGAGCGCAATCTGTCGTTTTTTTCGGATGATGAAAAGAAGATCGTACAGGAATACAGAAACTATCTGTCCGGAAATGGAAATGCAGTCAAAAGATTCATGGGCGAGTGCGATATCCAGATGGGACTGTTCATAAGCCGTGTCAGTGGAACCGGACGGATGCTCCTTGAAAATCTGGAACAGGTCGGGCGTGAAAATGGAGTCGGGAATCTTTTTCTCTGGGCGGATGTAACCTGTAATGTGCCATATTATGAAAAAAACGGTTTTACCATTGTCGACCGATTTGAAAATGATGTTTCACTGGATGTTGGGTGTCTGGATACATATATTTTCAGGAAGAAACTGGATTGAAGAAAGCAGCTGATCAGTCGTTGCCTTTTTATTTGATTTGATGTCTGAGTTAGATTCCACAATCCTTTTCTGGCGCCCGGTTTTATCCGATAACCGTCATGAACCGTGATCCGGAAGAATTTCTACACGTCTGACTGATTTTTACAATACAGATGATGCCACAGACATGATCGGTTTTTTCGCCCGGATGGTAAAAGATATCTATAGCATGGATTGATCTCTGTTACAGGTACGCTTGAATGAACGGCCTTACTTTTGACGATGATCAGATCGCATCGGTACCGGTTTCACCAGTCCGGATGCGGATGACCTGTTCGATATCCTGTACGAAAATCTTGCCATCGCCAATTTTTCCGGTTCTGGCCGATTTCATGATGGCTTCAGTCGCCAGTTCAAGCATACTGTCGTCCACAACGACTTCAATTTTGACTTTGGGCAGGAAATCAACCACGTATTCGGCTCCGCGGTAAAGTTCGGTATGGCCTTTCTGCCTGCCGAATCCCTTGACTTCGGTAACGGTCAGGCCGTTGATATTGGCATCGGAAAGAGCCTCGCGTACTTCATCCAGCTTGAAAGGTTTGATAATCGCAGTTATTTTTTTCATGCAAACTCCGGTGACGGAAAAATGGAAATATTTTTTAAAATCAATAGCTTAATGACACTAGCGGGCAAGCAGAGAGTTATTAAGAATTTTCGATATCTATTTGGATTTTAAGGCTTAATATAATTTCTGTCACAATTTTGTCACAGTTTTGTCGAGGTCATGTCAATGCTTTGTCACATCAAGTAAACAATTATTGTTTCGCCAGAAATCCTGAAGTGCTGTTCAGTTAGGATTTGAGCATTTCAACAATCAGATTCAGGAAAGCCTGCTTTTGGGAAGGGTCAGTTTCTGAAAGTATTCTAGCATCAATTTGTCTGCATCACTGATTTCAGGTTCATGCTTGACGCCATACCTTAGCCATTCATAGGAAACATTCAATCGCTCAGACAGGGTTCTGATCTTGTCAGTGGTAGGAAGTGACTGACCAGTTAACCATTTATGCGCGGCTTGAGGCGAAACAGACTCTTTGCTGTATCGCAAATTGAACAGGATGACATCTGCTTCTAAAGTCTGGCTTTGCTCATTAGGTCGGAAAGACTCAAATCAAGTGCTGAACTGATTTTAGCTAACGTCAGAATTGCAACATTATTGTCTCCACGTTCAACTCTGCCGATATAACTGCGGTCAACCTCAGACAGCAGGGCAAGTTGTTCTTGAGACATCTTTTTTTCAAGTCGAGCCGTACGGATTGATTGTCCGATAGAAAGCAGAATTGGATGTTGTCGGTGTTGAGTAGAATTTGGCACGGACACATGATTTGTGTACAATTTCTTATTGTCTACGGTACATGTACCTCATCTTGTGGCGCCGATAGTAATTTATTGATTTCAGTGGATTATTTTTACGAGATTTTATCTCGCATGTATCGCCATCAATTCTGTTTTGCTCGTTATGGATAATGTATCTGCCAAGGATCCGTTCGTTTCATCTGTTAGTGGACAAAGAGGATCACTCCGAACTCAATTGTGGAATGTTGCCAATACCTTACGTGGCAAGATGAATGCCGATGAGTTTAGAGA
>CAVKGJ010000112.1:0-12858 GCA_963655605.1 Oscillospiraceae bacterium | reverse complement strand
ATTCACACCTGAGGATTTGCAGGCTATCGAAAAGAAAATGGCTGAGCTTGCGCGTAAAAACGAGATTGTGACGCGGAAGGTTCTGCCGAGGGACGAGGCTGTGGTCTACTTCAAGTCGATTGGAGAAGATTACAAGGCCGAAATCATCGAATCGATTCCCAAAAATGAGGAAGTCTCTCTTTATACAAGCGGTGATTTTACCGATTTGTGTCGAGGTCCTCATGTACCGGCGAACGGCAAGCTGAAGGTATTCAAGCTGATGCGTGTTGCCGGAGCGTACTGGCGGGGTGACTCCAAAAACGAGATGCTTCAGCGTATTTATGGTACCGCCTGGGCGAAAAAGGAAGATCAGGATGCCTATCTTCACATGCTGGAAGAAGCCGAAAAACGTGATCACCGTCGTCTGGGACGTGCGCTAGATCTGTTCCATTTCCAGGATGAAGCGCCCGGGCTTGTTTTCTGGCATTCCAAGGGATGGACTATCTGGCAGCAGGTCGAACAGTATATGCGCAAGGTCTATCAGGATAATGGCTATCAGGAAGTGAAGGGGCCGCAGATTCTGGACCGTTCCCTGTGGGAAAAGTCCGGACACTGGGACAATTACAAGGAAAACATGTTTACGACGGAGTCGGAAAACCGTGTGTATGCCATCAAGCCGATGAATTGCCCGGGACATGTCCAGATTTATCGTTCCAGTCTGCATTCCTATCGTGAGTTGCCTCTCCGGTATGGTGAATTCGGCCAGTGTCATCGCAACGAACCGTCCGGATCACTTCATGGCATGATGCGTGTCAGGGGCTTCACGCAGGATGACGGGCATATTTTCTGTACGGAAGACCAGATTTTGGATGAATGTGTCGCGTTCACCGATCTGTTGAAAAAGGTCTATAAGGATTTCGGTTTCACCGACATCATCTACAAGGTGGCGACCCGTCCGGAAAAACGGGTGGGATCGGACGAGGCGTGGGACAAGGCTGAAAATGCCCTGATCGAATCGCTGAGGCGCTCCGGGTGCGAATTCGAACTGTCTCCGGGAGACGGCGCTTTCTATGGACCGAAGATCGAATATACCTTGAGAGACGCCATTGGCAGAATGTGGCAATGCGGGACCATCCAGGTCGATTTTTCCATGCCGACCAGACTTGGGGCCGAATATGTCGCCGAAGACAATACCCGCAAGATTCCGGTCATGATTCACAGGGCCATTCTGGGGTCGCTGGAACGGTTCATCGGTATTCTGATTGAAAATCATGCCGGTGCGATGCCATTGTGGCTGGCTCCGGTACACGCCGTTGTCCTGAATATTTCCGATGGCCAGGCGGAATATGCAAAAAGTGTTGTCGAAACAATGAAAAAGGCCGGTTTCAGGGCCGAAGCCGATTTGCGAAACGAGAAGATTACCTATAAAATACGCGATCATTCTGTAAATAAGGTCCCTTATCTCCTGATTGTGGGAGACAAGGAGAAAAATGGAAATACTGTCGCTGTTCGCGTTCGTGGCGGAGTCGATCTGGGCACCATGACCGTGAATGATCTGATGGCCCGCATGGAAAACGAAATCGGGGCGAAACAGTAAGTTCTTGGTGAACAGCATAATTTGATAAGCAGGGAGTCAACATAGCTACTGATAAGTCTCATCGCATCAATGGCGAAATTACGGCTCATGAAGTACGTCTGTTGGGCGTGGATAATGAGCAGATTGGTATTGTCGGTCTTCAGGAAGCTTTCCGGCTGGCTGAAGAGGCAGATGTGGATCTGGTTGAAATCGCACCGAACGCTCGTCCGCCTGTATGCCGTCTCATGGATTATGGCAAGTTCAAGTATGCCGAACAGAAAAAGGCTCATGAGGCGAAGCTGAAACAGAAGGTGATTTCCGTCAAGGAAATCAAGTTCCGCCCGGGAACGGATGAAGGGGACTACAATATCAAGTTGCGTAATCTGGTCAAGTTCCTGGAAGACGGTGATAAATGCAAGATTACATTGCGCTTCCGTGGGCGTGAAATGGCTCATCAGGATATCGGTTTCCGGATGCTGGAGCGCTTGAAACAGGATCTGGATCCTTACGGTCAGGTTGAACAGTTTCCGAAAATGGAAGGGCGCCAGATGGTGATGGTGCTGGCGCCGAAAAAGAAGAAATAGAATCTGTTTCCGTCGCCATGCGGCGGAAAAGGAGCGGCGGGAATTCCGCTGTAAAACAAGTGTGAGCAGGCATACAAGTGCAGCAGGAGTGCTGTCACCTGCGATCATGTTAAAAAGGAGCTGTCCGAAAGGACAGGAAGTGATATGCCAAAAATGAAAACCAAAAGCAGCGCGAAAAAGCGTTTTCGCGTCCGTCCGGGTGGTACCGTGAAGTGCGCACAGGCCTTCAAGCGTCATATCCTGACCAAGAAAACCACCAAAGTCAAACGCCAGTTGCGCGGAATGACCAATGTCAATGCAAGCGATGTCACATCCGTATTGCGTATGATGCCAAGCGCCTGATCCTTCAACACGAATAACAAGGAAAAAATATGTCCAGAGTAAAACGTGGGGTCACCGCACGGGCCCGTCATAAAAAACTGCTTGCCGAAGCCAAAGGTTATCGTGGTCGTCGCAGTTCGGTTTATCGTGTAGCAAAAGAAGCCGTCATGAAGGCTGGCCAGTATGCCTATCGTGACCGTCGTAACAAGAAACGGGTATTCCGTGCCTTGTGGATCGCCCGTATCAACGCAGCGACCCGCGAGTTGGGAATGTCCTACAGCGTATTTATGAATGGTTTGAAGAAAGCCGCTATCGAACTGGACCGCAAGGTGCTGGCCGATATGGCTGTCTCGGACAAACCTGCTTTCGCTGCAATCGTCAATCAGGTTAAGGCTGCTATCGCGGCTTGACCGTCTTGCAGTATGCATGGAACGGAGCGGGGCAAGGATCAGACTTGCCCCGCTTTTTTTATTTTTCTGTTGTCTGACAGGAACAAGGTGGCATGGATTCGTTAGAACAGTTGATTTCTTTGGCAAGGCAGGACTTCCTGGGTGCTGCCGATTCGGTTTCGCTCGAAAATGCCAAAGCGAAATATCTCGGCAAGACCGGTTTGATTACCGCGCAGATGAAAATGCTCGGAAAAATGGAGCCTGACCAGCGAAAGGCTCAGGGTGCCATGATCAATGCTGCGAAAAACCGGATTGAAAATGCGTTGAATGCAAGGCGGCAGGAACTGGCGAACGAGAAACTTCAGGCGAGGCTGAGTGCCGAAGCGATTGACGTGACGTTGCCGGGACGCGGGAGAAGCCGGGGTGGCATTCATCCTGTCATGAGAACCTGGGAACGTATCGAAAGGATATTCGGCTCTATCGGTTTCGATGTTGCCGACGGACCTGAGATCGAGACGGACTGGACCAACTTCACAGCCCTGAACAGTCCCGAAAATCATCCGGCCCGTTCCATGCAGGATACTTTCTATATAGAAGGCAATGATTCACAGGGCAAGCCGTTGTTGTTACGCACGCATACCAGTCCGATGCAGGTGCGTTATGCCCGTTCTCATGAATTGCCCGTAAAGGTTATCGCACCGGGACGGACATATCGTGTTGACAGTGACGCGACTCATTCGCCGATGTTCCATCAGGTGGAAGGCCTGTGGATAGACAGGAATATCAGTTTTGCCGATCTCAAGGGGGTCTATCTGAATTTCGTACGGGCCTTTTTTGAGACAGACAATCTTCAGGTCCGTTTCCGGCCATCCTATTTCCCGTTTACCGAGCCATCTGCCGAGATCGATATCGCTTTCGGTTCCGGTCCCCTGAAAGGGAAATGGCTGGAAGTTTCCGGGTCGGGTCAGGTTCACCCGAATGTACTGAAGAATATGGGTATCGATCCGGAACAGTATATCGGTTTCGCATTCGGTTCCGGTCTGGAAAGACTGACGATGTTGCGTTATGGCATTAACGACCTGAGGCTGTTTTATGAAGGCGATTTACGTTTTCTGAAACAGTTCAATTAAATGTGTTTTTCTGTCACCGTTTTTTGTGTTGAAAGCTGACCATGCAATTTTCTGAAAACTGGCTTCGAACGATGGTTGATCCGGATATGACGACGGATGAACTGGCGCATCTGATGACAATGTCCGGACTTGAAGTAGAGGAGGTGATTCCTGTCGCGAAACCCTTTTCGAAAATCGTTGTTGCTGAGGTAATTGAAGTTGCCAGGCATCCCAACGCAGACCGTCTGAGTGTTTGCCAGGTCGATGCCGGTACGGGAACGATCCTGAATATCGTTTGCGGTGCGCCGAATGTGCGACCCGGCATGAAAACGGGGTGTGCACTGGTCGGCGCTGTCCTGCCACCCGGGGAAGACGGCAAGCCTTTCTCGATCAAAAAGGGGAAATTGCGGGGCGTGGAATCGAATGGCATGTTGTGTTCGTTCCGGGAACTGCAACTGTCCGAGGATCATTCCGGAATCATGGAATTGCCTGAAGATGCGCCTGTCGGCAGCGATTTGCGGGAGTATCTGCAACTGGAAGATTCGGTTTTCGATATCAAGCTGACACCGAACAAGGCGGACTGCCTGTCGTTGCTTGGTGTGGCTCGCGAGGTTTCCGCGTTGACTGGCGCGCCTCTGATGTTTCATGAGGCTGTTCCGGCGACGGTCACGTCGGATGCCAGACAGAAAGTGAATATTATCGCTCCGGACCTGTGTGGCCGATTCTCGGGTCGGGTGATCAAAAACATCAATGCCAGAGCGGTTACGCCGGAATGGATGAAACAACGTCTCGAAAGAAGCGGCCAGCGTTCCGTGTCGGCACTGGTCGACATTTCCAATTATGTCATGCTTGAATGCGGGTTGCCGAATCACATTTACGATCTTGACCGGATTTCCGGTCCTCTGGATGTCCGTTGGGGACAAAAAGGCGAAACCGTCAAACTTCTCAATGAGACGACGGTTGAAGTCGATGACTGGGTCGGTGTTATCGCCGATGGGAACGGAGTCGAGTCTTTGGGCGGTGTGATGGGAGGCGACCGGACCTCCATTTCACTGGATACCGAAAACATTTTCATTGAAGCTGCTTTCTGGTGGCCGGATGCGATCCGTGGCCGTGCCCGCCGCTTCAATTTCACGACGGATGCTTCCCACCGTTTTGAACGGGGGGTCGATTTCGCGAGGACAGTCGAAACCATTGAGCGGATTACCGAACTGGTTCTCCGGATTTGCGGGATAGAAGGAAAGACGGTAGTCGGACCTGTGGATGACGAGATTGCCGATTTGCCTGTACGCAAGCCTGTTGCCCTTCGGCGGTCGAGAGCGGAGAAGGTCATCGGTATTGCACTGGACAACGGACAGATAGCGGATATTTTCAGTCGCCTGAAATTGCCGTTTGTGCAGAATGGAGATGAATTTACGGTCACTCCGCCGTCTTACCGTTTCGATATCGAGATAGAAGAAGATCTGATTGAGGAAATCGCCCGTGTTTACGGGTTTGAAAACATTCCGGCTCTTCCTCCTGTTGCGTCGAATGTCATGCGCATCAAGCCGGAAAACTTCCGTTCGCTGTTTTCCGTCCGTCAACAGATGGCTGATCTGGATTATCAGGAAGTGGTCAATTACAGTTTTGTGGAAGAGGCATGGGAAAAGGATTTCGCCGGCAATGACGATCCCATACGGCTGCTGAATCCGATCGCCAGCCAGATGAGCGTCATGCGTTCCACCATGATCGGCAATCTTGTCGCCAATGTCCGGTATAATTTGAATCGCAAATTTTCGAGAATCCGCCTGTTTGAAATCGGAGCGGTGTTCCTGAGAAACGGTGAAGTGAAGGATGGTCCGGTAACGGTTGCGGGATACGACCAGCCGAAACGGCTTGCTGCCATTGCTTACGGACTGGCAGATGAAGAACAGTGGGGAATGCCGGATCGGCAGGTTGATTTCTTTGATGTCAAGGCCGATCTTGAGGCGCTGTTTGCTCCCGCATCGCTCCGGTTTGCCAAAACCACTCATCCGGCATTGCATCCGGGCCGTTGTGCCCGTGTGGAACTGGATGGCAGGGAAATCGGGATAATCGGAGAATTGCATCCGTCATGGCAGCACAAATACGATTTGCCGCATGCACCGGTATTGTTTGAAGTGGATATGCATGCGTTTCAGACTGTCAAAGTGCCGGTATATCGGGAAATATCACGTTTTCAGCCTGTTATCAGGGATATCGCGCTGGTTGTTGATTCTTCTGTGCCCGTTCAGGAAATCATTGACAGATTTTACAGGGAAAAAGATAATAATTCCCTCTGCCGTATCATGCAAACTGTTGTTTTGTTTGATGATTATCGTGGAAAAGGTCTGGAGACCAATGAAAGGAGCCTTGCATTCCGGTTTACCTTGCAAGATATCAACGGAACCCTGCAGGATGAAGCCGTGGAAGCCGCCATCAATGCATTTGTCGCTGCTGCCGAGAAAGATCTGGGTGCGAGACTGCGTACCTGAATTCCAGAGTTGACGTTTGTTTTTTTACCATAACAATGACACGATCCACCGATTCGCAATTAACGGAAAAAACGGAATCCATTTCTCCAAGGGAAGGCATTTTGCCGGATTCTGAAAAAAACGCTTCGACTTTGACAAAAGCCGAACTGACAGAATTATTATATGAGCAGGTCGGCCTGAACAAACGTGAAGCCAAGGAAATGGTCGAAACATTTTTTGAGGAAATCTGCTGTGCACTGGAACGGGGTGAAATGGTCAAGTTGTCCGGGTTTGGCAATTTCCAGCTGAGGGACAAGCCTCAACGTCCCGGACGCAATCCGAGAACGGGAGAGGAAATACCCATTACGGCCAGACGGGTGGTGACTTTTCATGCCAGTCAGAAACTGAAGTCAATGGTTGAATCTGCGGAATAATTTGACGAGCAACATAATCTCTTCCCATGAACGAACGAGTCCATAAATTCGAGACAGTTGTTTTGCCTCCCATACCGGCCAAACGTTATTTCACCATTGGCGAGGTCAGCGAGTTATGCGGGGTGAAGCCGCATGTATTGCGTTACTGGGAACAGGAATTCACCCAGCTGAAACCGGTCAAGCGCAGAGGTAACCGGCGCTATTACCAGCATCATGAGGTCTTGCTGATCAGGCGGATCAGGGAATTGCTCTACGAACAGGGATTTACGATCAGCGGTGCCCGCAACAAGCTTAATGAACGCGGGGCACGTAGTGTGATTGAGGCGGAAACGGTTGCAGGAGAAGAAAGCGGTGTGACGGTACCTTCTGTTGACATTGAAGGTATTCGTTCCGAACTGGAGGAAATACTGTCGTTGCTCACTTTCGTGAAAAAAGAGTGAGCGTGTGACGTTTTGCGTCTGTATATGAAGTATTCATGACAATCAGGCGTACGGATTGATCTGTCTGGAAGGACGTTTGGTTCCAATGCGTATATTGATCAGTAATGATGATGGTTATTTGGCGCCGGGGATCAGTGCGCTGGCAAAGGCATTGGAAACGGTTGCCGAAGTCGCTGTGGTGGCTCCCGACAGCAATCGTTCGGGAGCGTCTAGTTCATTGACACTGGAACGTCCCATTTCGGTTTACGAAGGCAAAAACGGGTTTCTGTATACTACCGGGACACCTTCCGATTGCGTTCACATTGCGGTAACAGGGGTTTTGCCCTGGCGTCCAGATCTGGTGGTTGCGGGGATCAATCACGGTCAGAATATGGGAGAAGATACCATTTATTCCGGAACAGTGGCTGCTGCCATGGAAGGGTATCTTTTCGATATTCCTTCCATTGCCTTTTCGCAGGTCAACAAGGGATGGGCTGAGCTGGAAAGCGCAGCCCTGGTTGCAAGGGATGTGATTTTCCGTGTGTACGAAAAATTGCCGAAACCGTTTCTGCTGAACGTCAATATTCCCAATAAACCTTATGCCGAGATAAAGAAGATATGCGCGACCCGGCTTGGGCGTCGACATGAATCGGAAGCGGTCATTCGTGAAAAAGATCCGTTTGGCCGCGAGATTTTCTGGATCGGACCATTCGGGTCTGTCAGGGATGCAGGAGAAGGGACGGATTTTCATGCCATCAGGAACGGTTATGTGTCAGTTACACCTCTTCAGCTGGATTGGACGCATACTTCTGCCTTGGGTGATCTGGAAAAAATCCTCGAATGAACAAGAAAACGAAAACATTCCCTTTGCCGTTATCCAGTGTCATGGGGCGGTCTTCGTTTGAAAAACCGGGCTATTCCGGGATCGGAAGCAGGGTTGACGGCATAAAGACCACTTTGCAAAACAGGCAGCAGAAACCGACGGCAAGCAAACATGTGGCGAAACCTGCGCGGTGGCCGGAAACAGGTTTGGACTGGCAGGCTGCTTCAGGGTCATTGCGTTCCATGGTCGGGCGTCTGGCGAGAGCCGGAATAAAGGATATTGTTGTCCTGGATGCGATCGGGCAGATTCCGCGTCATCTTTTTGTTGAACCCGGATTGTCCGGACAGGCCTATGAAGATATTGCATTGCCTATCGGTGCGCACCAGACTGTTTCAAAACCGTCTACCGTGGCCAGGATGCTTGAAGCACTGCGTACCGGAATGACGCGGTCACGCATGAAAAAGATTCTGGAAATCGGTACAGGAAGCGGTTATCAGGCCGCTGTTCTCGCTAAAATAGCGGAAGAGGTTTATTCTGTCGAACGGATAAAAAGCCTGCATGAGCTGGCGCGCCGCAATCTCAGGCCATTGAGAATTGCCAATCTGAGATTGCATTACGGTGACGGGATGCTCGGATTGCAGCAGGTGGCGCCTTTTGACGGCATTGTCGTCGCTGCGGCAGGTATCCGGGTGCCGGATGCATTGCTTGAACAACTGGCTGTCGGTGGAAGGCTGGTCGCACCGGTCGGTGGTGAACGGCAGACATTGCAGCTGGTTGAACGGGTATCGGAAAGCAGATGGGAAAGTACGGTACTGGACGACTGCCATTTTGTACCGTTGCGGCAGGGTACGGTTTAAAATCGGAGTACCAACAGAGAGACTGGAACAATTTAAATGAAAAAGACAGGTTATCCGTTATTGATGATTGTTTGCGCCGGCTTGTGTGCGTGCAGTAGTCCGCAAAGGACAGCACCGATTGCAGACCGATCCGTTATTGCCAGTTCTTCGATTGAAGCGCCTATCGACAGGAATACTGTCCGCTATACGGTTAAGGGCGGAGATACGCTTTCGCAGATTTCCCGTCGTTGCGGTCACAGCGTGGCCGAATTGGCATCATGGAATCATCTTGAAAATCTGAATGATCTGAAAGTGGGCCAGGTTCTCAGAGTACAGCCATTGGGCGAGGGCCATTCCGGTGTGCAGACGGCCAGTGTCGGAACGGCTTCCCATGTGGAAGTCAGATCGATTGACGCAGCGAACAGGGAAACACAGGCGGTTCCCGCCACGGTCGCAGGGCATTCCGGGAAAACAGAAACGGCTTCCTCTTCCGCCAGTGATATCAAGGAAATGGAGGGTATCAACTGGAGCTGGCCGACACAGGGCAAAGTCATTGTATCTTTTGTGGCAGGAAAAAACCGGGGAATCGATATTGCCGGAACCAGGGGACAGAAAGTATTGTCGGCAGCCGACGGGACCGTTTTGCATAAAGGAAGCATGAACGGTTACGGCAATCTTGTCATTATCAAACACAGTGACAATGTCCTTTCGGCCTATGCGCATAATGACAGGATACTCGTCAGCGAGAAGCAGCAGATCAAACGCGGACAGCAGATTGCGGAAATGGGCAGTACGGACAGCGACCGGGTGAAACTGCATTTTGAAATACGTTACCAGGGCAAGCCGGTTGATCCGGTAAAGTATTTGCCGGCACAATAGTCACATCTTTATTCTTTGATAGATAACGCATATTGCTTCAATGTGCGTTATTTGTTTTTCTGGCTTTTTTATGTCTACTCATATCATTTCAATCGAAACACTGGATGCTGAAGGTCGCGGTATAGGGCATTTGCCGAATGAGGATGGAACCCAGGGGAAAGTGGTATTCGTCGAGGGTGCTTTGCCGGGAGAGCTCGTGCAATGCGAATCATGGAAGAAAAAAAGCAAATGGGAGCTGGCGAGAACCGTATCCCTTCTTCATGAATCGTCCTTGCGAGTCGTCCCGACCTGTCCTCATTTCGGAGTTTGTGGCGGATGTTCCATGCAGCATCTCGATTCCGCAGCACAGGTGGCGCTCAAACAGCGGGTGCTGGAAGACAATCTGTGGCATATCGGAAGGGTCAGGGCAGAAAACGTATTGAGACCCATTCATGGACCTTACTGGGGGTATCGGTACAGGGCTCGTCTTTCGGTCAATCATGTTCCCAAGAAGGGAGGAATACTGGTCGGTTTCAGGGAAAGACAGTCAAGATATGTTGCCGACATGAAGCAATGTTCCATTTTGCCGCGACATGTTTCGGATATGCTTGTTCCGTTACGTGAATTGATCGGCTCGTTATCCATTTTTCGGCAGGTACCTCAAATCGAGGTGGCGGTGGGGAATGGCGCAAGCGGACTGGTTACAGCGCTGTTGCTGCGGATTATGGCGCCGTTGACGACGGAAGACGAAAGCAGGTTGAAAAGGTTTGCCGATGAATACCGTGTCCAGTGGTGGTTGCAGTCGAAAGGACCCGATACCATTTCCCTTTTTTATCCTGCCAACAATAAGCTGGAGTATGTATTACCGGAATTTGCAGTTGAAATGCCATTCAAACCAGGTGATTTCACACAGGTGAATCACCAGATCAATCAGGTACTGGTATCACGAGCCATCCGCTTGCTGGGTGTTGAAAGCCATGAACGGGTAGCCGATCTGTTTTGTGGACTTGGCAACTTCTCATTGCCGATTGCGCGGCATGCGAAAGAAGTGACCGGTATCGAAGGAAGTGAAATATTGACGCAACGCGCGAAAGAGAACGCTGTATTGAATGGGCTGGAAAAGAAAACCCGTTTTGAAACCCGTAATCTGTTTGAAATGACGGTTGGCGACTGGATGGCACTGGGGCCCTTTGACAGGGTGTTGATTGATCCGCCGAGAGATGGAGCTGCGTCGGTCTGTCAGACAATTGCGGCCTTGGGAAATGACCAGAATGCTTTTCGGCCCAAACGGATTGTTTATGTTTCCTGCAATCCGTCCACTTTGGCAAGAGATGCAGGGGTTCTTGTCACAGAAGGACGATACCGGCTTGTATTTGCTGGGGTCGTCAATATGTTTCCCCATACATCACATGTGGAATCGATGGCGGTTTTTGAACGGATAGGCTAGTTTGTCCTGTACCCGTTTTCCGAAAATGGTATATGTTACGGAATTCATACCTTTTTAATCTGAAACCGGATTGCAGGTCCAAAATCAGCCATTGTTTTCGTCAACTGTCAAAAACGATTGAGGAGTGCATTATGGGTACACGAAACAAAGTTCGGAAAACGGATGCCGAATGGAAAGCACTGTTGTCTCCATTGGCCTATGATGTGACCCGTCAAGGGGGAACGGAGTATCCTTTTACAGGAGAGTACTGGAACCATCATGAAATGGGTGTATATTATTGTGTCAGTTGTGGAACACCGCTTTTTTTGTCGGATGCCAAGTTTGATTCCGGTTGCGGCTGGCCTAGTTTCTTCACTCCCGTTGATCCTGAAAATGTGAGGGAAAAGATCGATACCCGGTTAGGTATGGTTCGTACGGAGATTATCTGTGCTGTATGCGATGCCCATCTCGGTCATGTATTTGACGACGGACCTTTGCCGACGGGATTGCGATATTGTATTAATTCTGTCGCCTTGCGTTTTGAACCTTTGCCGAAGGTGACGGAATTTTCTGAAAAATGATGGAATGAAATGAAGTTTCTTTTTGATCTGTTTCCTGTCATTCTGTTTTTTGGTTCCTTTTCATGGGCCAGAAACAATATTGGAGCAGCGCAGTCCATAGCCGATAAATATCTGTCCGCATTTGTTGCCGGAGCGGGTATTCTGGAATCGTCAGTTCCGATTTTGTTGGCGACCGCGTTGGCTATTGTCGCCAGTGCCTTGCAGATTGTTTACCTGCTTTTGAGAAGGAAAAAAATCGAGGCAACGTTATGGATTTCATTGGTCATCATTACGATTTTCGGAGGGGCAACCATTTATTTCGGTAGTGAGGAATTCATCAAGTGGAAGCCGACCGTGCTGTACTGGCTGTTCGGCGGAGCGCTGTTGGTCGCCAATGCTGTTTTTAGAAAGAATCTGATTCGTGCCATGATGGAAAAGAAAATCAGATTGCCGGATCCTGTATGGCGGAAACTGAATGCGGCATGGATAACATTCTTTGTATTGATGGGGATTCTCAATCTTTATGTCGCATTCTGGGGCGGTTTTGAAACGTCCACATGGGTCAGTTTCAAACTTTTCGGAGGTATGGGACTCATGCTGGTTTTTGTCGTCGGGCAAAGCATCTATCTGTCACGGTATCTCAAGAATGCATGAACGGTATGATTTGTGAAAAAGGACGCAGAATTTGCGTCCTTTTTCATTTGCCCTTGAAAACCGGACGAGCGTGGCAGAGGAAGGACCGGCAGCCGCCAGTTCTGAAGTTTTCCGTATTGAAACAGTCTAAGCATTCGTCATACATCTTCTGATGTGACAGGAGAGATGCCGGTTGTCAGCAGTCTTGTGAATTTTTTGTGCCAGCGGGCAGCGAGTGGTGCACCGGATATGATGTTTGAAACCGTGTCGGCAATCACATCGACAAGCCGGTTATCCGGTACGATACGTGCCGCCAGCTGATCGACTTTATCGGCCAGAGATTAGCAGCACATGCGCCGTAAAAACTCCAGAGTGTGATCCGGCCTTTTTATTCATCTTCAAACGACAACTTAATGTGCCACTGATACCTGGTATTGAAT
>CAVKGJ010000111.1:6938-18194 GCA_963655605.1 Oscillospiraceae bacterium | reverse complement strand
GAATCCTTTACAGGCTCCAGGAAATGAACCATGCCGACCCGGTCAGCACAGAACCGATTCTGCATCGAATTCGGAGAAAGGGTTTCTTCCTTTCTCTGATAAATGTCCACTGAAATCGTTACGGGCTCTATCTTGCGGATGTTTCCACCTTTTGGCATCAATTCGTGGGAAGGCATTCCTGATTTGCATGGTATGCCGGATTTTGATCTTCTTCTGATTTCATGCCGGACACGAAACCATGAAAAAATTCCCTCTTCGGGACGGCTTTGCCGTCCGTGCCTTATATCCTCTTCCTAAAGGGCGGTTTTTTACCTTTTTGTTCATAATCGCCATCAAGAAAGATGTTTCCTTTCTGATTTCATGTCAAAATATTTTGTTATTGCAAAACAGATTGGAGATTTACAAATGCCTCGATATCGTTCTTGGACTTCAACTCATGGAAGGAATATGGCGGGTTCGCGTGCCTTGTGGCGCGCAACTGGTGTGAAAGATGGCGATTTCGACAAGCCGATTATCGCTGTTGTCAATTCGTTTACCCAATTTGTGCCGGGTCATGTGCATCTGAAAGATCTCGGTCAGCTGGTAGCGCGCGAAATCGAGGCATCAGGCGGTATTGCCAAGGAATTCAATACGATTGCGGTCGATGACGGTATTGCCATGGGACATGGCGGGATGTTGTATTCCCTTCCATCGCGGGAACTGATTGCTGATTCGGTCGAATATATGGTCAATGCGCATTGTGCCGATGCGATGGTTTGTATTTCCAACTGCGACAAAATTACTCCGGGAATGCTGATGGCTTCGCTGAGGCTCAATATTCCGACTATTTTCGTTTCCGGTGGTCCGATGGAAGCGGGCAAGCTGACCGTTGTCGCCGGACAGAAGGTTGTCAAGGTGGATCTGATTGATGCCATGATTCAGGCGGGCAATCCCAATAACAGTGACGGACTGGTCATGGATTATGAAAGATCGGCCTGTCCGACATGTGGCTCCTGCTCGGGAATGTTTACGGCCAATTCGATGAACTGCCTGATGGAGGCGCTCGGTATGGCGCTTCCCGGAAACGGTACGCTTCTGGCCACGCATGCCGATCGCAGGGAACTGTTTTTGAAAGCGGGACGTACGATTGTCGATATCACCAAACGCTATTATGAGCAGGATGACGATTCCGTGTTGCCGAGAAGTATCGTGACCAAGCAGGCGCTGGAAAATGCCATGGCGCTGGATGTGGCGATGGGAGGGTCGACCAATACCGTTCTGCATTTGCTGGCGGCGGCCAATGAAGGAGATGTCCCATTTGTGATGGCGGACATCGATCAGGTTTCGCGTCATGTTCCCTGTCTTTGCAAGGTATCGCCGGCAACACACGATTATTATGTCGAAGATGTGCATCGTGCCGGCGGTATTCTGGGAATTATGGCGGAACTGAATCGGGCAGGTCTGATCAATCCGGATACCCGAACGGTTTATGGCACGACGCTGGGGGATGCGATCCGCCAGTATGATGTCATGACAACCCGGGATGAAAGTGTTCGCACTTTGTACAAGGCTGCGCCGGGCGGAGTAAGAACACAGGAAGCGTTTTCACAGAATGCACGTCATGCCGAACTTGATCTGGATCGGGTTTCAGGGTGTATTCGTGACAAGGCTCATGCCTATACACAGGATGGCGGTCTTGCCGTACTGTATGGCAATATTGCCGAAAATGGCTGTATTGTGAAAACGGCGGGTGTCGATGCCAGTATCATGCAATTTACCGGAAAAGCGCGTATTTTCGAAAGTCAGGAAGATACCGTCGAAGCGATTCTCGGTGACCGGATCCATCCCGGTGATGTGATTATCGTCCGGTATGAAGGACCCAAGGGCGGACCGGGCATGCAGGAAATGCTTTATCCGACTTCCTATATCAAATCGAAAGGATTGGGTACTTCATGCGCCTTGTTTACGGACGGACGTTTTTCGGGCGGTTCATCCGGTCTGGTGATCGGGCACGCTTCGCCAGAAGCGGCATCGGGTGGTGCAATCGGGCTGATTGAGGAAGGCGATGAAATCGAAATCGATATTCCGGCCCGTCGTATCCATCTGAAAGTGTCAGATAACGTGCTGAAACAGCGTCGCGAGAAAATGGAAGCAAAGGGTGCAGATGCCTGGAAACCGGTCAAGCGTGACCGCAAGGTTTCCAAGGCTTTGCAGATGTACGCAGCCATGGCGACTTCTGCCGATCGTGGGGCAGTGAGAGATATTTCCTGATAGATTGTTTGGTGCAAGAGAAAATCCCTGCCTGAAGCAGGGATTTTTTGTTGGCAGGGCTTTATTTTCTGAAGCATGGTCGTGGTTTCATACGGCATGTTCTATAATCCTGCCTATTCAACAGGATTTTATTATGAGCGAACAATCTTCTATAAAAAACGATGTATGGTCCGGTCGTTTTTCCGAACCGGTCGATGAACTGGTCCAGCGTTATACGGCATCGGTGACGTTTGACAAACGCCTTGCGGAATTCGATATTCAGGGATCGCTGGCGCATGCCGAAATGCTGTGTGCACAGAAAATTCTGAGTGAACAGGATTATGCGGATATCCAGCACGGGTTGTCGCAGATTCGTGACGAGATAAAATCCGGCAGGTTTGATTGGCAAATCGGTCTGGAAGATGTCCATATGAATATAGAGCGGCGTTTGACCGATCTGATTGGCGATGCGGGAAAGCGTTTGCATACAGGCCGTTCGAGAAATGACCAGGTAGCGACCGATATCCGTTTGTATCTTCGTTCGGCAATTGATGATATCGATCATTTGTTGCGTCATTTGTGCAATGCGCTAATCGATGTCGCCGAACGGCATTACAGTACGATTCTTCCCGGTTTTACGCACATGCAGGTTGCACAGCCGGTTACTTTCGGCCATCATTTGCTGGCTTATGCAGAAATGTTTTACCGGGATATCGAGCGGTTGCATGATTGTCGCAAACGGGTAAACCGTTTGCCGTTGGGGGCCGCTGCGCTTGCCGGAACAACGTTTCCGATAGATCGCGAACGGGTCGCAAGGACACTCGGGTTCGAAGATGTCTGCCGCAATTCGCTGGATGCCGTGTCCGACCGCGATTTTGCCATCGAATTCTGTGCAGTTTCCGCCTTGATCATGACGCACGTATCACGGCTGTCGGAAGAACTGATTATCTGGATGAGCCCGAGAGTCGGTTTTATCGATCTGGCGGATCGTTTCTGTACGGGATCATCCATTATGCCGCAGAAGAAGAATCCGGATGTTCCGGAACTGGCTCGCGGAAAGACAGGGCGGGTGAATGGCCATTTGATCGGGTTGCTGACTTTGATGAAAGGTCAGCCGCTGGCTTATAACAAGGATAATCAGGAAGACAAGGAACCGTTGTTCGATACGGTGGATACTGTTACCGATACATTGCGTATTTTCGCCGATATGATCGGTGCGGTGACAGTAAAGCCGGATACCATGCGGCAGGCCGCATTGCAGGGATATGCGACGGCGACAGATCTGGCCGATTATCTGGTCAAAAAGGGATTGCCGTTTAGGGACGCGCATGAGGCTGTTGCAAGGGCAGTGCGGTTTTGCGTGGAAAAAGGATGTGATTTGAGCGATCTGACACTGGAACAAATGAGAATTTTTTCCGATCTCATTGAACCGGATGTATTGGGGATTCTGACGCTTGAAGGGTCTGTCGGCGCACGCAACCATATTGGCGGAACAGCACCTGATCAGGTAAAAAGTGCCATTGCCGGGTTGAAAAAACGGCTTGAATGATTCGTACCGGAGAACCGGACAAGAAACGGTTCCGTTTTTTTCGTATCTGAAAACATGAATGTTTGGAGGCCACAGTGTTTTATATTATTCAGGCAGCAGGATGGCCTATCTGGTTATTGCTGGTCGCTTCGGTAATTGCTTTGGCGCTGATTATCGAGCGGCTCTGGTATCTCAGGCGGAAAAAGATCCTGCCATCAGGCCTTCTTGAACAGGTTATCAGGGATTATCGGAACGGACGTGTTGACAGCGCTACGATTGACCGGCTTGAAAAGAACTCGCCGCTGGGCGTCATTCTGGCGACAGGGTTGCAACATTCTGATGTGTCGAGGGATGACATGAAGGAGGCGATGGAAGATGCCGGACGTACAGTCGCATTGCAACTGGAACGTTTTCTGACGACTATCGGAACCATTGCCACACTGGCACCATTGATGGGACTGTTCGGGACGGTTGTCGGCATGATCGAGATTTTTGGCGCCCAGAATGCGGCCGGTACGAATCCGGCGCAACTGGCTCAAGGTATTTCAATCGCGCTGTACAATACAGGATTTGGTTTGTTGATTGCCATGCCGACGCTGATTTTTTACCGGCATTTCAGGGCGTTGTCCGACAGTTTCCTGATCGAAATGGAAAGACAGTCGGCCAGACTGGTGGATGCAGTCTGCTCTTCACGCCGTACCTGACTGGAGGGATGGCGTCATGAATTTCCGGAAAGGCAAAGTGCATGAGGATCCTGAAATCAATCTGATACCTTTTATTGATGTTTTGCTGGTTATCCTGATTTTTTTGATGGTTACGACGACTTACAGCAAGTATTCCGAGTTGCAGATCACATTGCCGACAGCAACGGCGGAGAATGTTCCTGAACGGATGCAGGAACTGGTCGTGACAGTTGACGCATCCGGCAAAATCGCGCTGAACAATGAATCCATCCGTTATGAAAATCCGGAACAGCTTGCCTCTGAAATGCGGAAGCGGGTCATGGTGCAGAGTGATGGCGAGGGACCTGTCGTCATAGTCTCTGCCGATGGGGCGGCCCGTCACCAGAATATCGTCAATGTGCTTGAAGCGGCCAGACTGGCCGGTCTGGACAGACTGACATTCGCAACGGTAAAACCTGAGTGACGTGGTGTGTCGCTGGAACAGTTCTGGCAAGGAGAATCGTTGAAAATTTCCAAGATCAACCATTCGAATTTCTGGATGAACGTCTGGATGCGGCGTGGTTTTGTCGCACGTCTGTTGTGGCCGCTATCGCTTCTTTTCCGGATGATCGTGGCTGTCCGCCGTTATGGTTACCGGAAAAAATGGCTGAAATCGGTTCGTTTGCCGGTACCGGTCATTGTCGTGGGAAATATTTTTGTCGGAGGTACCGGAAAGACGCCGATGGTGATCTGGCTCGTGGAATCGTTGCGGAAAGCAGGTTTCCATCCCGGGGTCATTTCAAGAGGATATGGTGCGTCCAGTGAGCGTCCGATGGAAGTATCTTCCCGGTCGAAGACATCTGAAACAGGAGACGAACCTTTACTGATCGTACAGAAGACCCGTTGTCCGCTGGTGGTTTGCAGAAACAGGGTAGAGGCAGGTCGTTTCCTGCTTGAAAAGCATGCAGGGGTCGATATTGTCATATCGGATGACGGAATGCAGCATTATGCCTTGCAAAGAGATATTGAAATAATGCTGTTTGACAGCCGCGGAGGAGGGAACCAGTGGATGTTGCCGGCCGGACCTTTGCGGGAACCGCTGTCAAGGAAGGGCGATTTTACGGTTATCAATGGCAGGAACTATCCATCGCCGGGCAATCCGATTTATGTGCCCGATTTGCATTTGATACAACTGAAAACCGAAACTGCGGAGCAATTGAAAGACCGGAGTCATTCGGTCAGACTGGAGAAAATGGAAGGCAGAATCGTGGCTGCTGCGGGTATTGGCAATCCGTCGCGTTTTTTTGCCTCTTTGCGCGCTTGCGGTCTTGCATTTTCGGAAATGCCCTTGCCGGATCATTTCGGTTTTTCACCCAATCCTTTCAGGCAAGTCGAGGCGGATATAATTCTTGTGACTGAAAAGGATGCCGTAAAGTGTTCCCAAATTGATGAATTGGCAAACGATGAGCGGCTTTGGGTGGTTCCAGCGACGATCGGAATGGATAATGATGAACTGGAGCGGAAGATCGTGGAGAAATGTCGTGGATGCAAAATTGCTTGAGATACTGGTATGCCCCCTGTGCAAGGGACCACTGAAATATGACAGGGACAGGCAGGAACTGGTTTGTCGTGGAGATGGACTGGCCTATCCGATCAGGGATGGCATTCCCGTTATGTGGATTGATCAGGCGAAATCGCTGGATCACTATCCTGAAGAAAATCGATAAATTTCTTGTTGACAGAGAGTCGCTGAATGATGTCTTTTTATGTTGTTATACCGGCAAGACTTGCCTCGACTCGTTTACCCGGCAAGCCGCTGGCGGATATTGCCGGCAAACCGATGATTGTCAGGGTCGCAGAGCAGGCGCGGTTATCCGGAGCGGATGATGTGATTGTTGCGACGGATCATGAATCCATTGTGAATGTCTGTTCGGATTTCGGCATCAGGGCGGTGCTGACAAGGGAAGATCATGTTTCAGGAACTGACCGTATTGCGGAAGTTTCACTGAAAATGGATTGGTCGCCGTCCGCAACCGTGGTCAATGTCCAGGGAGATGAACCGCTTATCGATCCGGATCTGGTGGCTTCCACCGCGGCACTCGTGTCGAAGGATGTCCCCATGGCAACCGCGGCACACGAGCTGGAACAGCCGGAGGATATATTCAATCCCAATTACGTCAAGGTCGTTCTTGACCGTTTCAATCGGGCGCTTTATTTCTCGAGGGCTCCCATTCCCTGGTACAGGGATGGCTATGCCAAAACAAAGAGAACGTTTCCCTCCCTTTTCACGGCCTTGCGTCATGTCGGGCTTTATGCCTTTCGCAATGATTTTCTGAAAAAGTATTCATCATTGTCGGTTTCTCCTATTGAACAGATCGAATCCCTGGAGCAGTTGCGGGTTCTCTGGCATGGCTATCCCATAGCGGTGCATGTCACCGGAAAGATACCGGAGGCAGGCGTCGATACAGCTGAGGATCTTGAGCGGGTACGCCGTTTTTTCAATTGCAACAAACAGGATTGACAATGGTCGAAATTGTTTGAATTACAGGGTAGAATCAAAAGTTTGAAAACGGCAGGCGTCGTTGGTCAATGTCGTGGTGCAAAACGGCAGGGTTTGCGATGCCGTCACTTTTACATTTTCTAGGAATTTTGCAATGCGTCTTATTTTGTTAGGAGCTCCGGGGGCAGGCAAGGGTACTCAGGCTGCTTTCATTCGTGAACAGTATGGTATTCCACAGATTTCGACCGGCGATATGTTGCGTGCCGCTGTCGCTGCAGGTACACCGCTTGGCCTGGAAGCCAAAAAGGTGATGGAGTCCGGTGGCCTTGTCTCGGATGAACTGATCATCAATCTGGTGAAAGACCGGCTGAAGCAGCCGGATTGCCAGAAAGGATATCTTTTTGACGGTTTCCCGCGCACAATCGGCCAGGCCGAGGCGATGAAAGAAGCAGGTATCGCAATCGATTATGTGGTTGAAATCGACGTGCCTGATGAAATTATTGTCTCTCGTATGAGCGGAAGGCGGGTCCATCCGGGGTCAGGACGGACTTATCATGTGGAATTCTATCCTCCGAAGGTTGAAGGAAAAGATGATCTGACCGGAGAGGATCTGATCATTCGTGACGACGACAAGGAAGAAACCGTCAAGAAAAGACTGGCGGTATATCACGATCAGACCGAAATTCTGGTGGATTATTATGGCAAATGGGCCGCTTCGGGCGAGTCCGGTGCGCCACAATACCGGAAACTGAACGGAGTAGGTTCGATTGAAGCGATTCGCGCAGGAATTCTGGATGCGCTGAAAAACTGAAGTGGTTGCGAGGGCAAACCACATTCTTTGCCGGATTGAAATCCGCAGGTTCTTTCATGAAAGCCATATCCTGGCTGCAGGTTTTTCCTGCAATGGGGGATGGGCATTTCAGGAAAGGACCTTTTCAGAATGATGGATGGAGATATCCGGTGTGCAGGAAAGCCATGCCTTTTAGCGCGGCAATATAAGGAACGGATGGTGGCGATCCTGTGCCTTTTCCGCCGGACAGTTTTGTTGAAGCAGGATCCTGCTGAAGAGATCAGGGCACGATGGCTGTGACCCGGCAGGAATCTCCTGCCTGAAGGCGGGGGAGAAGGATGTCAATGACGGAGATTTTATGGTGACATTTATCGAAAAACTATCGGTGGCCTGGAAAAAAAGCAATTCGCTTTTATGTGTCGGGCTGGATCCGGATATAAACCGTTTTCCGGAATATCTCCGTGGCAAACCTGATTCGATTTATACCTTCTGCCGGGGGATTGTCGATGCAACGGCCGATCTGGTGTGCGCCTTCAAACCGCAAATTGCCTATTTCCATGCGGCTCGTGCCGAGAGCCAACTGGAAGCGATTTGTGCCTATATACGTGAGCGGTATCCGGACATTCCGGTGATTCTTGACGCAAAGCGTGGCGATATTGGTGCAACAGCGCAGCAGTACGCACGGGAAGCATTCGAACGTTACAATGCAGATGCGGTGACCCTGAGTCCATATATGGGATTTGATTCTGTAGAACCCTATCTGGAATATCGGGATCGGGGTGCCATTATTCTTGCACGTACCTCCAATCCGGGAGGTTCCGATTTGCAGTTCCTCAAAGTCAGTGAATCGGGAAAGAATATTCCACTGTATCAGCATGTCGCCCATCTGGTCGCAGAAAAATGGAATGTCCATGGACAGTGTGCCATAGTTGTCGGTGCCACGTTCCCGCACGAAATCGCGGAAGTGCGATCAATTATCGGAAACATGCCGTTGCTGATTCCGGGTATCGGAGCGCAGGGCGGAAATGTTGAAGCCACTGTTTCGGCCGGAAAAACCGCCGATGGAACGGGCATGATGATCAATTCCTCACGCGCCATTCTTTATGCCGGTATCGGCGAAAACGAAAATTATGCGACCATATCCAGACGTGCGGCAATACAGACGCGGGACGAAATCAATCGGTATCGCCCGGCGGGCGGGAATGGCTGAGTGCGTTTGACAACAGGCGCGCAGTGATATCGACAATCGGGATGATTTTCTGGTATGCCATGCGGGTGGGGCCGATGACTCCCAATGTCCCGACGATTTTCCCGTTGACCTGATAAGGTGCCGTAACGACACTCATATCGTCCATGGGTACGAGCTGTGAGTCTCCCCCGATATAAATCTGTATGCCGCTGGCCTTGCTGGATATATCGAGCAGTTGCATCAGTTCCGTTTTCTGCTCGAACATGGTGAACAGTTTGCGCAGGGAATTGAGATCGTAGGTGAAATCGTGAACGTTCAGCAGATTGTTTTCGCCTGCAATCACAACGTCTTCGATATTGTCGGTTATGGTTTCGTTTCCTGCCTCGATGGCGGTTTGCATCAGCTTGGTCAGGCCATGATGTATTTCTTTCAGTTCGTTCCGTAACCGAAGACGGATTTCATTGAAGCTCAGGCCACTGTAGTGGTGGTTGATGTAATTGGCCGCTTCGTTCAGTTGGATCGGAGTATAGTCTGATTCTGTAAGCAGTAACCGGTTTTGCACATCCCCGTTGGGGGTGACGATAACCAGCAGGATGCGCTTTTCGGATAGACGCAGGAATTCAATTTGTGAAAAGGCGGATTCGTGTTGTGGAGCGAGGACAACACCGGCGAATTGTGTCAGGGACGACAGCATCTGGGCAGCGTTGGAAATAATTTTCTGCGGTTGCCCGATTTGTGCGCTTAGCTGGAGGTTGGATTCTATCGAGTTTTCGCTGATGGGCTGGACCGTCAGCAAGGTATCGACGAAAACGCGGAACCCTTTGGGGGTCGGTATGCGACCGGCGGATGTATGCGGGCTGGAGACAAAACCCATTTCTTCCAGATCGGCCATGATATTGCGGATCGTGGCCGGTGACAATTCCAGTCTGGAAAGCTTGGATAATACACGTGAACCGACAGGCTGGCCTTCGGCGATATACCGTTCGACCAGAGTTTTCAGCAGGGTTCGTGCACGTGGTTCAAGAGACATTTTCTGTATCAGTTACACTTCGGATCAACCGGAATATTTTGACGTCCTCCCCTGCATGAAGCTGGAGATTCCTGTCGGGTTGCGGCAGAACCGCAATCCCCTCGGCGGGTTCCTGCTTCATCGAGACTGCCCAGAGGATTTTGCGCCTGGTTTTTGCTTCAAATTTCCACGATGGGGAATTTTACGGCGTCGAATCAACCTCATATTCCCCCAGGTCTCACGAACTCTCCACAGGCTGACACGGCACGCCCTGCCGCCAGAGAGAATTTTAACACAACCCGCTCCTTATACCCCTTCCTGAAGAACGGGGTTTTGCGGAGCGTTCTGGTAAATCAAATATTTGTTTTGTCTGTTTTTACAGGCTGAAGCAGTCGTGAAAATTCATGGCTTTTTCATGAAGTTTTGTATTCTGTCATGTGTGCCATTCGTTGAAAAAACTCAAAACAGTGTCGGATGGATTGTTTTCATGTGAAAAAAACGATTGTTTCTGTTCGTTTCAGTATCTCATCGAACAGGATTTCAGTGAAATGAATGATTTCCGGGGATTGATTGTTGGTTTGAGAACAATTTTATGTTTCGGAACGGTTTTTTGGTGTAATCTGAAAGTGTTACAGCTTATCCTCAGATAAACATGCAGACTAAAAAGAAAGTTTTCGCACTCGTCTCCAGGGTGTATATCAGCAGCATCATCCAGTCAATGGAAAAAGTCGCCAATTTTCTGGTAGAAGCAGGCCATACCGTGGTTTACGAATCGGAAACGGCATCCAATATTTCGCTTCCGGGCATTACCGCGATGAATCTTGAAGAAATCGGCGCGCAGGCGGAAGCGGCTATTGTGATCGGCGGTGACGGTACGATGCTGGGTATCGCGAGGCAGCTTGCACCCTATAGTGTGCCGTTGATCGGGATCAATCACGGGCATTTGGGTTTCATGGCAGATATTCCGTTGAACAGGATGCTTCTGGTTCTGGACAAGATGCTCAAGGGAAAATATGTTTCCGAACAGCGTTTTCTGATCGAGGGATCTATTATTCGGTCTGGCGAAACGGTACATCATGCCGTCGCTTTCAACGATATCGTCATTTCCCGGGGCGGAGGATCAGGCATGATTGATCTGCGTGTCCATGTGGATGGCCACTTCATGTACCAGCAGCGTTCGGATGGGCTGATCATTTCGACGCCAACAGGATCAACGGCTTATTCTCTTTCGGCCGGCGGTCCCATGTTGCACCCCAATCTGGCCGGAATTGTTCTGGTATCCATTGCGCCGCATACCTTGTCCAACAGGCCGATTGTGATACCGGATACCAGTGAGATCGTCGTCGAAG
>CAVKGJ010000111.1:0-6928 GCA_963655605.1 Oscillospiraceae bacterium | reverse complement strand
ATCAGCCCAGCATCAATTTTGATTCCCAGTCTTTTGCCAGTCTGAGAGTCGCCGACAGGATTTTCATAAAACGCTCTGCCGATACGATTACATTTCTTCATCCGATGGGATGGAGCTATTACGATACGCTCCGCAACAAGCTGCACTGGAACGAGATTTCCAGACGGGAAAAGGTCAATTGAGCGTTTGAAGAATATTCGGACAGTTTGGGTATGTTTTTTGTTCTAACCTGAATTTCTTTGCAGGATTGCTATGCTGCGTACTTTGTCAGTGCATGATTTTGTCATTGTCGATTCTCTGGAACTGGATTTTTCATCCGGATTTTCCGTGTTGACAGGAGAAACCGGAGCGGGCAAATCCATTCTGATTGATGCGCTTCAGCTGGCATTGGGAGGACGTGGCGATGCCGGTGTCATTCGGGAGGGGGCATCCAGGGCTGATATCAGTGCGGAATTTGTTGCTGGAAATGAAGTCGTCAGGTGGCTTGAAAATAGCGAAATCGGGTGTGAGGACAATGTCGTGATGTTGCGGCGGACAATTGACAGTTCCGGCAGATCGCGGGGGTTTGTCAATGGAGTTCCGGTTACGGCGGCTCAAATGCGTGAGTTGGCATCGTTGCTTGTTGATATTCATGGCCAGCACGCCTATCAGTCCCTGCTCAGGGGTGATGAACAGCGCAAATTGCTCGACAGGCATGCCGGTCTGGAGCAGGAAGTGGAAGCGCTGGCATTGCATTACAGGACATGGCAATCGTTTCTGGAGAAAATACGTGATGCGGAAACCGATTCAGCCAGATTGCTGGCGGAAAGGGAACAGCTTGAATGGCAGGTGAACGAACTTGAAAAACTGTCTCCGCAGCCGGGAGAATGGGAGCGGATCAACAGCGAATACGATCGTCTGTCGCATGCGGCGAGTCTGATTGAGGGCGCAGGGGAAACGTTGTCCGAACTTTCCGAATCGGATTCGCCTGTTCTGTCGAAACTGAATGTCTTAAAACAGAAATTGTCCGGATTGTCCGAAATTGATGACAAGCTGGCACCGGTTGCGGAATTGCTGGAATCGGCGCGGATACAGCTGCAGGAAGCTGTCTATGGCCTGAGGGATTATCTGTCGCATACAGATCTGGATCCCGGGTTGCTCCAGACGGTTGAAAAACGGCTGGAAGCGCTTCATTCCGCAGGACGGCAATTCAAGGTGCAACCGGAATTGTTGCCGGATGAATGGGACAGCCGAAAGAAGCGGTTGCAGCAGTATGTCGATTCGTCCAGCATTGACGAATTGAAAAAACAGGAAAATCTGGCAAGAGAGCGATACTTTGCGCTTGCCGAAAGTGTTTCTGCACGGCGCAGGCAGACAGCCATGGAATTGAGTGATGCGGTTACAGCCGTTATGACGGATTTGCATATGTCCGGCGGACGTTTTTCTGTCGAGGTCATTCCGGACAGTCCTCATGTCTCGGGAACAGACCGGGTGGAATTTCTGGTTGCAGGACATGCAGGAACAAGTTTGCGTCCACTGGCCAAAGTGGCGTCAGGAGGTGAGCTTGCCCGGCTTTCGCTCGCTATTTCTGTAATTGCCTCGCGTGCGACGGCTGTACCGACATTGGTTTTCGATGAGGTGGATACCGGTATAGGCGGCGCTGTTGCCGAAGTGGTGGGACGGCTGTTGAAGCGGCTTGGCAAGGAACATCAGGTATTGTGTGTCACTCATTTGCCCCAGGTGGCCAGTCAGGCAAATCGTCATTTTCAGGTCAGCAAGGTACAGGCCGATCATATCGGACATCCTGTTTCCCGGATTGTGCCATTGGACGATGAGAAACGGATTGTTGAAATCGCACGCATGTTGGGAGGAGTCGAAATGACCGATGCCACATTGAATCATGCGCGTGAAATGCTTCAGGAGCAGTAATGCTCCCCATGATACCTGACGGTCCTCAGGGCGTTCCAAAATATTTTCCTTTTTACTCTTGAAATAATTGTTGTTGTCCCCATTATCGGATGATCACGAAAGACATCGATGTGGAGGAAGCTGTGCAAGACCAGAATCTGGAAAAGGAAAATTTGGAAGCAACCCGGGAAGAACAGGGTGCATCTGAAAATGTTGAGGACAAAGAGGATTCGCTGGAAGTCAAGTTGGCGAATGCGGAAAAACAGGCTGCGGAAATGCAGGATGCTTTCTTGCGTGCCAAGGCTGAAGGTGAAAACATTCGCAGACGCGCGCAGGAAGACATCGCAAAGGCTCACAAATTCGCTATCGAGAATTTTGCCAAATCCATGGTGGCAGTCAAGGACAGTCTTGAAATGGCCATGAAAACGGATGTTCCGTCGGTCGATTCAATCAAGGAAGGCGTTGATGTCACGTTGCGCCAGCTCACACAGGTTTTCGAGCAGAACAAGATTTTCGAGGTGATGCCTGAACAGGGAGAAAAACTGGATCCCATGAAACACCAGGCTATCCAGATGGTCGAGGCGGATCAGGAACCCAATACGGTCGTTTCTGTTTTGCAAAAGGGATATACCCTTGCCGATCGCCTGTTAAGACCGGCAGTCGTTGTGGTCGCGGCTCCCAAAAAGTCTTGAAATTTCAAAAAAAGTCTTTATCTAAGGAACAGTGACGGACAGGAATGATCAAATAGGAGTATCCGGATGACCGGTTGCTTGCATGATTCATTTCCGGTTCTGGAAAATTTAAGGTATTGAAAGGATAACAATATGTCAAAAATTATCGGTATTGACCTGGGAACGACAAATTCCTGTGTTGCCGTTATCGAAGGTGGTCAACCGCGTGTCATTGAAAATACGGAAGGCGCCCGTACGACTCCGTCTATCATCGCCTATCTGGACGATGGTGAAATTCTTGTCGGTGCACCGGCAAAGCGTCAGGCTGTGACGAATCCGAAAAACACGCTTTATGCGGTCAAGCGGCTGATCGGACGCAAGTTCGACGATCCTGAAGTCCAGAGGGATATTCCGATCATGCCTTTTTCCATTATCAAGGCAGATAATGGTGATGCATGGGTATCTGTTCTCAATGACAAGAAACTGGCGCCTCCGCAGGTTTCCGCTGAGGTTCTGCGGAAAATGAAAAAGACAGCGGAAGATTATCTCGGTGAAGAAGTAACAGAAGCCGTTATTACCGTTCCGGCCTATTTTAACGATGCCCAGCGTCAGGCAACCAAGGATGCAGGCCGTATTGCGGGGCTTGATGTCAAGAGAATTATCAATGAACCGACTGCAGCCGCTCTGGCTTTCGGCCTGGACAAGGCGGGCAGAGGCGACAAGAAAATTGCGGTGTATGACTTGGGCGGGGGTACATTCGATATTTCCATCATTGAAATCGCTGATATCGATGGAGACAAGCAGTTTGAAGTCCTGTCCACAAACGGGGATACATTCCTCGGCGGTGAAGATTTTGACCAGCGCATTATCGATTTCATCATTGATGAATTCAAGAAGATAAACGGTATCGACCTGAAGAAGGATCCGATCGCACTGCAGCGCATCAAGGCTTCCGCGGAAAGAGCGAAAATCGAACTGTCTTCGACCCAGCAGACGGAAATCAACGAACCGTATATTGCCATGGCCAATGGTGCACCGGTCCATCTGAATATCAAGTTGACCCGTGCGAAACTGGAATCACTGGCGGAAGACCTGATTGACAAAACCATTGAACCTTGCCGTATTGCATTGAAGGATGCCGGTTTGAGTGTTTCGGATATTGATGATGTCATTCTTGTCGGCGGTATGACCCGTATGCCGGCGGTTCAGGAGAAAGTCAAGGCGTTTTTCGGCAAGGATCCGCGCAAGGATGTCAATCCGGATGAAGCGGTTGCTGTCGGCGCAGCATTGCAGGGATCGGTTCTGTCAGGCGACCGCAAGGATCTTTTGCTTCTTGACGTGACACCGTTGTCTCTGGGGATTGAAACCCTTGGCGGTGTGATGACCAAGATGATCCAGAAGAATACGACGATTCCGACCAAGTTCAGCCAGATATTCTCGACGGCGGAAGATAATCAGCCTGCCGTCACGATCAAGGTCTATCAGGGTGAGCGTGAAATGGCTTCAGGCAACAAGGCACTGGGCGAGTTCAACCTGGAAGGTATTCCGGCCGCGCCTCGTGGCATGCCGCAGATTGAAGTGACATTCGATATCGATGCCAACGGTATTTTGCATGTCAGTGCAAAAGACAAGGCAACGGGCAAGGAAAATACCATCACCATCAAGGCCAATTCCGGACTTTCCGAGGACGAAATCCAGCGGATGATCAAGGATGCAGAGCTGAATGCGGCAGAGGATCACAAGATTCGTGAACTGACGGAAGCACGCAACCAGGGCGATGCGCTGGTTCATACTACACGCAAATCGCTTGAAGAACATGGCGGAAAACTGGATTCTGCAACAAAAGAAACGATTGAAGGGGCTATCAAGGATCTGGAAGAAGCGCTGAAAGGCGATGACAAGGCAGCGATTGATTCCAAAATGAGTGCGCTGGCGACAGCGGCCCAGAAGCTGGGTGAAGCCGTTTATGCGGATCAGCAGGCCAAGGCAGGTGCCGCAGCAGCGGGGGCCGCAGGAGCTGCAGGAGCCGCCGCGGGAGCTGGCGCAGCGCCTGAACAGGAACTGGGTGATGATGTCGTCGATGCCGATTTCAAGGAAGTGAAGGATAAAAACTGATCTGCTTCCCTGAGTCGCTGTGCGCCGGGCAATGATGATCGTATCTTTCGGTGGATCGTCTGCTCGGCGTTCTGTTTGACTGTTTCAGATATGCTGAATCGCTTTTTATAATGTGGACAAGATGGCAAAGCGAGATTTTTATGATGTTTTGGGGGTTGCCAAAAACGCCTCGGATGAAGAAATAAAAAAGGCTTATCGCAAACTGGCGATGAAGTATCATCCTGACCGCAATCCTGACAGCAAAACAGCTGAAGAGAAATTCAAGGAAGTCAAGGAAGCCTATGAAATTCTCTCGGATGAACACAAGCGCGAGGCATATGACCGGTTTGGTCATGCCGGGGTCGATCCCAATATGAATATGGGAGGGCATCCCGGCGGTGCGGATTTTTCCGATGCCTTCGGGGATATCTTCGGGGATATTTTCGGCGGCGGGGGACACGGACAGAGAAGCAGTGGCCCGCAAATGTTTCGTGGTGCCGATCTTCGTTACAATCTGGATATCACGCTTGAAGAAGCTGCCAGAGGAAGCACAAAAACCATTCGTGTTCCATCATGGGATAATTGCGAAACCTGTCATGGATCAGGAGCGAAACCGGGTACTTCTCCGACGACATGCACAACCTGTCATGGCCATGGACAGGTACGGATGCAGCAGGGTTTTTTCAGTATCCAGCAGCCGTGCCCTGATTGTCATGGTACCGGAAAAACGATCAAGGATCCGTGTCCGACCTGTCATGGAGCAGGAAAGATCAGACGGAACAAGACACTGGAGGTGAAAATACCTGCCGGTATTGATGACGGTATGCGGATTCGCTCTGCAGGCAATGGTGAACCTGGACAGAATGGCGGTCCTTCGGGCGATCTGTATGTCGAGATCCGGATTCTTCCGAATCAGGTTTTCAGGCGTGAAGGAGATGATTTGCACTGTGACATTCCGATTTCTTTCGGTATTGCCGCGCTGGGTGGAGAAATTGAAGTACCGACACTGAACAACCGGGTGGCATTCAATATACCTGCCGGAACGCAGACCGGAAAAACGTTCCGCCTGAAAGGAAAAGGAATCAAGGGAGTCCGTTCATCGCAGCCCGGAGATCTTTTCTGTCATGTCAAGGTGGAAACACCGGTCAATCTGACAGACAGGGAAAAAGAGTTGATGCGCGAGTTTGACAAGCTGGTGATTGAAGGTGGCGCCAAACACAGTCCCCAGACAAAATCATGGCTGGATAAAGTAAGAAGTTTGTTCAGTTAGCGGCAGATAATTGCCGATTGGGAAGCCCGGTTTCGTTTTCACGACGAATCGGGCTTTTGTTTCAGATACTTCCGGCAAATCCGTTCTGCCGCCATGCTTCATAAACGACGACGGCAACGCTGTTGGACAGATTGAGGCTTCGGTTATGAGGTCTCATCGGCAGCCTGATTCGGTGCGTGTCCTGGAAAAATCCATGTATCCCGGGTGACAATCCTTTTGTTTCAGAACCGAATATAAAAAAATCTCCGGGCTTAAACAGGGTCGTTGCAAAGCAGGTTTGTCCATGTGTTGTAAAAGCGAACATTCGTGAAGGGTCAGGCGACATTTTTTGCAGAAAGTCTTGCCAGTCCGAATAGACTTTCATGGTTGCAAATTCATGATAGTCAAGACCGGCACGGCGCATTTTTGCGTCGTCCAGAGGAAATCCCAATGGTTCAATCAGATGAAGGTGGGCGCCTGTATTTGCACATAAACGGATAATGTTGCCGGTATTGGGGGGTATTTCCGGTTCAACGAGTACAACATGAAACACTTCATTTCTCCTGTCATGAATTGTGCGGAGTTCGGGCGAAAACGAAATTGGTGACCCGTCTCGCTCCTGTTTTTCCAATACCACGGGCGATTTCCTCAAGCGTATGGCCTGTCGTCACGATATCGTCAACCAGCCCGATATGCTTTCCTTCGATAATCGGATCAGATATCCCGGTAGTGGAAAATGCGTCCCGGACGTTTTTTCTTTCTTTAAATGATATTGCTGATTGTTTTTCTGTATCCCGGTTTCTGTATATCAGATTAGGTCGTAACAGAACCACCATCAGTTTCGCAAAAGTTCTGGCAATTTCGTATGACTGGTTGAAACCGCATTCAATCAGGCACACCTTGCCGAGAAAAACGGCAATGATAATATCAGGATTCGGTTCGTCAAGTCTCTTCTGGCGGACCTGTAACGATTTCTGCGGAATTTATCAGAGACAGGAAGAAATCCTTTCTCCGAATTCGATACAGA
>CAVKGJ010000110.1:0-3423 GCA_963655605.1 Oscillospiraceae bacterium | reverse complement strand
AATCAAGTAACTCCCCCCCCTTTACAGAAAAGCCGGCTTGACGCCGGCTTTTTTCTTTTCGGGACTTATGGCATCTCTTTTCGTTCCCGAAAAGAATTTTTCTTCCGGTAATTGAACAACAGAATGTGTACCTCAAGACAAAAACCTGCTCATGCACAGGTCTTTTGATGGAAGATTTTGAGGTCTTTCTATTTTTTCAGACCAGCCAATGCATCGTCGATCATCTTTTTTGTGGAAGTCAGCCCACCGATAGTCAGATACCAGGATTCGGCATCCATTGTGATAATTTTTTTGTTTTTACCGGCTTTGGTACCGTTGACCAGTGCGTTATCCAGCGTGGTATTGGCGAATTTGGTGCCGCCTACGACGGCCGTTCTGTCCACGACGTAGATGATGTCGGGATTGATTTTGGCGATGTATTCATAGCCGACTTCCTGGCCGTGGATGGAAACCTTGATATTTTCATCGGCTTCCCTGATGCCCAGTACGTCATGGATCAGGCCGAAACGGGAACCTTTGCCGTAGGCACTCATGCTGCCGTCGTTGGTCAGCAGGATCAGGGCCTTGTCATTGCTGTTGGCGGCAACAGCTCTGGCATTGGCGATCTGTTTTTTGAGGTCGTCCATTTTGCGGGCGGCAACGTCTTCCTTGCCGAAGATTTTGCCAAGATCGGTAACGCTCTTTTCAAGATCGGCCATGTAGCGACCCGGTTCGATCTGGACATAGACAGTCGGTGCGATCTTGGACAGTTCAGGATAATAGTTTTTTTGCCGTCCACTGATGAAAATGATATCTGGCTTGTAATTGTAGAGTCCTTCCAAGTCCGGTTCCTTGATACTGCCGATATTGGTTTTGTTTTTGTATTTGGATAACCAAGACGTGATGACATCGTTCGGGACGGCTACCTGCGTGTCGGCGCCAATTTCATCCATGATATCCAGTACACCCATATCAAATACGGCGACTTTCTTTGGATGCAGCGGTACGGTGGTTGTTCCGAGTTCATGGTTGATGGTCAGCGATGATCCACTACCCGATTTGTCTGGTACCACATTTTTGACCGATTCTGCCGGTTTGTTGCAGGCTGTCAGAAGACCGAGTGTCAGAACGAATGTAAAAGCGTAAAGCAGTTTTTTTTTCATGATATTTTTCCAGGTTAAAAATGGATCAGTTGTAATAAAGACAAACAGGATGTCCGTTGATTTCTGCGACCTGAATATCCATGTCATAGATATTTTTCAGCACGTCAGGCCGGATGATGATTCCGGTATTCCCCTGTGCGATGACTTTCCCTTCTTTCAGGGCGATGACATAATCGGCATGCGATGCCACGAAATTGATGTCGTGGATGACGACCATAACCGTTTTCCCCGCTTCCGTGACCAAACGGCGCAGGACTTTCATGATCTGGACGGAATGGCGCATGTCGAGATTGTTCAGCGGTTCATCCAGAAAGATGTATTCCGTGTCCTGCGCAATGATCATGGCAATGAATGCCATTTGCCGCTGACCGCCAGACAGTTCGTCAAGATAACGGTTTTCAAGCGGTTTGAGTTCGAGATAATCGAGTGCCCTGTCGATTTGTTTTTCATCTTCGGCATTTAAGCGTCCCCGTGTATAGGGAAAGCGGCCGAATGCGACCAGCTCGTGGACAGTCAGACGAATATTCAGGTCGTTGGCCTGACGCAGGATGGACAGTTTTTTGGCCAGTTCCCGGTTGTTCCAGTCGGAAAGTTCGGTACCATCAACCATGACCTTGCCTTCCGATTTGGACAGTGTACGGGTAATCAGGGAAAGCAGCGTACTTTTGCCTGTTCCGTTTCCGCCGATGAAGGCTATGATTTTTTCTTTCGGCAATTCCAAAGTGACATTGGACAGAACAGCCTTTTCTCCATATCGTTTGCCCAGGTTTTCGGTGGCAATCATGCTTTTGCCTCCTTCAAAATCAGATAGATGAAATAAAGGCCGCCGATAAAGTTGATGATGACGCTAACTGTCGTACTGAAGAAAAATACGCGTTCCACCAACCATTGCCCTGTCACAAGGAAAAGACAGCCAAGAAGGATCGAGCCCAGCGCCGTTTTCGTATGGTGAAACGATGAAATAAGCTGGCGTGCCAGATTGGCGACCAGAATGCCTAAAAACGCGATCGGACCGGTCAGCGCTGTGGAAATAGATACCAGTACGGCGGTCACGATCAGGCTTTTCAGAACAGCCGTACGGTATTGGATTCCCAGATTGATGGCCTGTTCCGGTCCTAGCGACAAGACATCGTATTCCCGATAGTCACGCCAAGTGATTACAATGGCGGCAATACAAATCACCACGCACAACCAAAGCAGGCTGACGTTGACGTTATTGAAGCTGGCGAACATTTTTCCCTGTAAAAACAGAAATTCGTTGGGATCCATCATGACCTGCATGAAAGTGGCCAGACTCATAAACAGCGCACCGATGATCAGCCCGGACAGAAGCAGGAAGTACACCCCCTTTCTTTCTTTTCCGAAAAGCGTCAGAAAAAGGATACAGCTTGCTCCTATCATAAATCCGATGGACAGGAAGAAATTGCCTGCTCCCGTCATCATTTCCAGTTTTCCCGAACCGAAGAAAAAAATGATGACGGTCTGGATGAAAAGATACAGTGAATCCAGTCCCATGACAGAAGGTGTCAAGATACGGTTACCGGTAATGGTCTGGAAGGTGATGGCCGTATAGCCGATACAGTATGCCGAAATGAGAATGGCTATGATTTTTTCCAGTCTTCTCGGCAAGAAGAATCCCGCGTTGTCTGCGTTCAGTCCGGACAGGACAAAAAAGGCGGCGGCAGCAATGGAAAGCACGGTCAACCAGAGAAGTTTGCTTTTGTCGGAAAACCGATGAACGGAAAAGTTCATGAGCGCGTCCTCCAGAAAAGCAGTGCTAGGAAAATCACGCTGCCGACAATGCCGACCATCACACTGATATTCACTTCATAGGGACTGATTATTGTGCGTCCGGCCAGATCGCATGCCAGCAGAAAAGCCGATCCCAGAAGAGCCGTATCGAACAAGGTTCCTTTCAGGTTGTCGCCCCGGAGCATGGAAATGATATTCGGAATGATCAGACCGACAAAAGGAATGCTGCCTACCGTAACGACGATGAGCGATGTAGTGAGTGCGACGATCGCCAGTCCCAGCAGCATGATGCGGCGTGGGTTCTCGCCCAAGCTGATCGCCAGGGTATCGCCCATTCCGGCAATGGTGAAACGGCTAGCATACAACCATGAAATGGCCACACAGGGAAGCCCCAGGTAAAGCAGTTCGTAATTGCCTTTCACGATCAGTGAAAAATTACCTTGCAACCAGGATGCCATATTCTGGATAATGTCATACCGATATGCAATAAAAGTGGTGATGGCACTGACGACATTGCTGAGCATGATAC
>CAVKGJ010000109.1:0-9387 GCA_963655605.1 Oscillospiraceae bacterium | reverse complement strand
ATATCGTCAAGCCCTAGTTGGCTGATGATTCCGTCTATCTTTTCTTGCTTCATGGCTGGAAATTCCATTCCGGTTTTTCTCCTGAATTATCAGATTTTGAATTCCCACAGTATCTTTCACAGACTCAATTCTTCATTGTGCCGATTTGGAGAAGAGTTAGCCTGAATGGTACTCTCATCGTATAATCGCTGTCATTGCTTGTCATTTGATTGAACGGATCAACATTGAACGATAACAAGAACAGCGGTTCCGATAACTCTTTTCTCTCACCGATCCTGCAGGATCTGGATGCGGTCAACCGGATTATCCGTCAACAAATGAATTCGGATGTCGCGCTTGTCGGACGTATCGCCGAATATATCATTAACGCAGGCGGCAAACGGATTCGTCCTGTTCTTGTCCTGTTGATGGCCAAAGCGCTTGGATATCAGGGAAGCCATCATCAGACGCTCGCTGCCACGATTGAATTCATTCATACTGCAACCCTGTTGCATGATGATGTCGTTGACGAGTCCGAACTGAGGCGGGGTATTCCCAGTGCCAATGCACTGTTTGGAAATGCCTCGTCTGTTCTGGTCGGTGATTTTCTTTATACACGTGCATTCCAGATGATGGTTTCCGTAGGTGATATGCGGATTCTGGATGTCTTGGCCGATGCCACCAATCTCATTGCGGAAGGAGAGGTTCTCCAGCTGATGAATGTACGCAATACGGATATTGATGAAGAGGCATATTTCAGGGTTATTTATGCCAAGACGGCAAAATTGTTCGAGGCATCTTCCGTGATCGGTGCGCTTGTCGCCGATGCGGAGAAAGACAAGGTCGAGGCTGCGGCACGGTTCGGCCGGGCGCTGGGAATGGCTTTTCAGCTGATTGATGACATGCTCGATTATGCCGGTAACAGCGATGTGATGGGAAAGAATGTCGGAAACGACCTGAAAGAGGGCAAAATGACTTTACCCGTTATTTATCTGATGAAAAACGGGAGCAGTGAGCAGAAAGCGTTCATTCGTCGGAGTGTGGAAAATCGCGATGAAAGCTGCTTTGCAGGTGTTTCGGATGCAGTCAGGTCAAGTGGCGCTCTGGAATATACTTACCGGAAGGCCCGGCAGTCTGTTACCGAAGCGGTACAGGCGTTATCTGCATTGAACAGTGGTCAATATAAAAAATCTCTGCTAGAATTATCGTCCTTCTCGGTGGAAAGAAAATTCTAGTCTTTCCGCTTTCCGATTCGGGGTGTAGCTTAGCCTGGTAGAGCGCTACGTTCGGGACGTAGAGGCCGGAGGTTCAAATCCTCTCACCCCGACCAGAATGAACAGGGCGCCGGTTTACGGCGCTTTTTCTTTTTCTTCCGCATATGGTGCTTGTCGGTGGTACGGATGATCCGTTTCCGTTTCCGTTTGCGGCTGCTATATCCGTTTATTTCCCGGCTGTTGCCTTGTCCGAGGCCAGATCACGGATGAAGGTATCAATCGTGTCGCTGTTGACGTGCTGCATGACGATGACGTGAGCCAGTTTGCCGCCGAAACGTTCATCGTTTTCGGGAGCCAGATGCCATTTGTCCATGATCCACTGGGCAGGACGTCTGAAGAAAATGGTATTGGAATAATCATTGATCCAGTGGGGATAGTCCAGTTCACTGAGTTTCTGTTTCAGATAGCGGGTTGATTTCAGGATTTGTCCGGCTTGTTCCGAGAAACCTTCCTTGCCGTTCTTCTTCATGATCCACCAGAGTTTGAGCGGAGCCAGTGCCGATCGTGAACAGTTGATCATGGGCATACTGTCGTTCAGATAGGCGATGCGATACGGGTTCTGGTTTTCCAGTACCGTGCGGGTTGTCAGAAAGAAACCGGCCGGTTCGTCCATTCCGAAAAATTTGTGTCCGCTGACCGCGATGGAATCGAACCTGTTTTTTTTGCGATTGACCAGATCTCGGTATTCGGTAAAGGGAAGGTATCCGCCGAACAGGGCTGCATCGAGGTGCCGGTACACGGCAACCGGTTTTTTGCGTTTCAGGATATCGTCGATCTCCTTCTGATTGTCGACGGCGCCCTTGAAAGTCGTTCCCATTGCGATGACGACCAGAGCGGGACGTGACGGATCAAGCGCTTTTTCGAATTCGCCTGCGGACATTCTGCCCATGGCGTCGGCCGGAATCAGTTTCAGTTCCAGATTCTGTACGTCTGCCAGACGTTTGATAGAGTAATGCGCTTCTTCGGAAACATAAACGACGGGCATTTTTCCGGTTTTCGCTTTCAGGTACTGTGTTCCGAAATAAAGGCCGTGATTGTTTCCGTCTGTGCCGCTGAATGTCACGATACCCCAGGTATCGTTTTTGTCAAAACCGTACAGGGGAGCGAAAAAGTCGATGACTTCTTCCTCGAAAAAGTGGGTGTTGGTTCCGCCGTGGCCGCTTTGTGGATCGCCGGCGTTGTTCATGATGGTGTTGTGCAGTCCGCTTTTGACGTACCACTGGTAGAAATCGGTCAGTTGTATGTTCTGGTTACCCGGGTAGCCGATTTCATGTGATTTGATCCGGATGACGTTTTCTGCAAAGCGGTCGAGCTGTTCGAGAGGAATTTCACCGGCTGCGGCACAACTGAAAACTGATGTGGCCATCAGGATGGCGGTCAGGCAGCGTGCTGCCCTTGTCTTGCATGAATGACGGAAAATCATGGGATATCCTGAAACAAAAATGAGTTGAGCGGTTTTTCCCCCGCGGAAGTAAGTCGAAAGCCCGATGGCGGCAGACAATCATCGCATACCGGAAAATTCATTCAGGGATGAAACGAATGCCGTGGCTGTCGTCGGGGCAAGTTTTTCCCAGCGTACATTGAGTTTTCATAAAAAAATGGAATAATATCATGTATTTTTATGCACGCAGTTTGAGGGTCTGAAATTTTCAGGAATACGGACTTCCTGTCGTCTCTGTTCGGGCAGGAAGTTTTTTTGTTATGTCACCAATATAGATAGGGATTGATATGTCCAGTGAAACAATCAAGATGACCAGCGGGGAATATGTTCCTCTTGAAATGCATAAAGTGAGAGTGGTACAGAAACTCAATCTTTTGCCGATCGAAAAGCGTCTGAAAGCCATGGAGGACGCAGGTTACAATACCTTCCTGTTGCAGAATCGCGATGTCTTTATGGACATGTTGACGGATAGCGGTACCAATGCCATGTCCGACCGGCAGGTCGCCGCGATGATGGTTGCCGACGATGCCTATGCCGGTTCCGAATCGTTCAACCGGTTGCAGGAAGCGGTAGAGGAAGTGCTGGGGACAGAATATTTCCTTCCGGCCCATCAGGGACGTGCTGCGGAACATATCGTTTCACAGGCCTTCGTCAAAAAGGGCGATATCGTTCCCATGAATTTCCATTTCACGACGACCAAGGCGCATGTCGAGCTGGCTGGCGGCAAGGTCGTAGAACTGTTTACGAACGATGCCCTTGAAATCCGGTCCGACAAGCCTTTCAAGGGCAATATGGATATCGGGAAACTGAAAGATCTGGTCAAGACCGTCGGCAAGGACAAGATCCCCTATATCCGTATGGAAGCCGGTACCAATCTGATCGGCGGCCAGCCGTTTTCTGTCGAGAACATGCGTGCTGTCCGGAAGGTTGCCGATGAAAATGGCATTCTGATCGTTCTGGATATCAGTCTGGTTTGCGAAAACATGTATTTCATCAAGATGCGTGAACCGGAATTCATGGACAAGACGCCTGCCGAGATTCTTCGCACGCTTTGTGATCTGGCGGATATCATCTATTTTTCGGCACGCAAGATCAGCTGTTCGCGCGGTGGCGGCATTGCCACGAAGAACCGTGATCTTTATCTCAGGATGAGGGACCTGGTTCCTCTGTTCGAGGGTTTTCTCACTTATGGCGGGATTTCCGTACGGGAAATCGAATCCATGGCGGTCGGTTTGCGTGAAGCCGTTGACTGGAATGTCATTCGCCATTCTCCTGAATTCATCAAATATCTGGTAGACAGTCTGGATGCCAAGGGTATTCCGGTCATTACGCCGGCAGGCGGTCTGGGCGCCCATCTGGATGCACGGGGATTCCTGCCGCATCTGACTTCTTTCGATTATCCGGCCGGTGCATTGGCTGCCGCTCTTTATATTGTTTCCGGCGTTCGTGGCATGGAACGCGGTACGATTTCGATGGATCGTGACGAACAGGGCAATGATGTCCCATCCGAGGTCGAGCTGTTGCGTCTGGCTTTCCCGAGAAGAGTCTTTACGCTCTCGCAAGTCAAATATGCGCAAGACCGTATCGAGTGGCTGTGGAAGAACCGTGAATTGATTGGTGGCCTGAAATTCATCGAGGAACCCAAGGTATTGCGTTTCTTTGTCGGACGTCTTGCCCCGACGACGGACTGGCCGCAGAAACTGCTTGCCAAATTCAGGGAAGATTTTGGCGACAGCCTGTAATTTCCGGAGGGGTTCAGTTGAAAAAGCGGCCTTTTCCGGCCGCTTTTTCGACGAATGAAGGAGATGCCTTCCGGATATGGATGTGAGGGCAAAAAGTTTTTCCGTTATGGAGTCCTGCAGGTTGGGTTCGGAGACGACAACGGTTTCGGATGCCGGTGTTTCCGGATAATGGACGGATGGGAGTGACGTCATATGCTTGTTGTTCTTGACAGTACCGGGTCGGTGCTGGATGTCGCCTGGAAAATGGTTGCCGAATCCAGGTTCTCCGTTTTTGATGCACTGATTTCCCGTGAACAGACTGCCGGCCGGGGGCAGTACGGTCGTACCTGGATCAGCCCGAAAGGGAATGTCTATGCGGCAATCCGGTTGCCGTCTGTCGCGCCGTTCGACAATGTGGAAGCCGCGTTGGCATTGTCGTGTTGTATTGCAGCGACACTTTCCGATTTCGGATTTGATGCCAGAATCAAGTGGACGAACGATCTGGTAATTAATGGCGGCAAGGTTGCCGGTGTTCTTCTTGAACAGAAAGGCGACAAACTGGTTGCCGGAATCGGCATCAACGTCATGTCGTGTCCTGATCCCGGTGCCCTTCGCCAGGATGCGGCACTTCCGGCTACATGCCTGTACAATGTCAATCCTCTTAAAGCCCGGAATCTTGAGCCGGAAACCATTGTGGAAAATCTTGTCGACCGCCTGAAAAAACTTGATCTCGACAGATTCGCCGCGCTCTGGCGCAATGAGGCGCTTTCCCGGCTTTTGTGGCTGAACGAACCGGTATGTCTGGATGTGGACGGTTCGGTTATCACAGGTGTTCTTGCCGGAATAAACAGGCATGGCGGGTTGTTGCTGGCGACGCCGGACGGTATCCGGACCTGCATGAGAGGTGCGATACGGAAAGCGTGACAGATGATGAATCCGCTTCCGGTGGTTCGGAGCAGGATGGAAAAGTGGCGTTCCAGGGGGCGTTTTGCTCGTTCATTGGTACGACATATTGACGAAGGGACCGGTCATATCGCAGTGAACCGCTGTCCGGAATCGTTCGGGGTTTCAAGAATGTTGCGAAAAAAATACCACCCTAGCATATAATTTGTCTTTGTGAATTTTTTGGCTTTTGAAGCTGGTCCGATTGAATTCGGGGAGATGAACAGTCATCATCTTCCGAGTGGAGATAGTTTTGCCATTCACATTCATTTGATATTCAATCCGGTGTAGTTGGGTTTAGCAGTAAATTTTTGATAACAGACTGAATCAGCGAGTGTGCAGAGAAAAGAAATGAATTTGAAAAAAAGAACCTTTGAGGAAGTCCGGGAGTCTCTGCGTGGCAAAGTCATCCTGGTCGTGAACCGTGGTATCCCGGCACGTCGTATTTGCCGGTCGATCAGTGAACGGTTTGAAGCTGTCTCGGCAATGACGGTGACCGATGTTGACAAGACACAGCCGGCTGCCGCCTCGGCCCAGGAACTGATCCTTTTGGGTTCTGATCCCCGTGCTTATCTCAATCTTGAGCGGATCATCGAGCTGGCCAAGCAACGCAATGTCGTGGCAATGCACCCCGGGTGGGGATTCGCCAGCGAGGACATGCTTTTCCCGAAACTGGCGGAAGAAGCGGGTATTACGTTTATCGGCGCTTCTGCCGATGCGATGTACAAGCTGGGCAACAAGGTTCAGGCCCGTATCATAGCCCGTCAGGTAGGTGTTCCTGTTGTGCCGGGTTCGGATGATTCGGTGACGGTTGAACAGGCGCGGGCCATTATCGAGGAAATCGGTCTGCCGATCATGCTGAAGGCAGAAGGCGGCGGTGGCGGTCGCGGCATTTTCCGTGTGACCAATCAGGAGGAACTGGAAGACGCCTTCTCGAAAGCATCTGCCATGGCTCAGGCGTCTTTCGGCAATCCGCGTCTGTTCGTCGAAAAATATCTGCCCAACGTCCATCACATTGAAATTCAGGTGATTGCTGACCGGTGGGGCAATGTTTTCGCGTTTGATGAACGAGACTGCACGGTTCAGCGCAATAACCAGAAACTGATCGAAATCACGCCTTCTCCCTGGAAAGGTCTGACTCCGGAGTTGCGCGAACGGCTCAAGGATTACGCACGGCGAATGGTGTTGGCCGTAGGATATCATTCGGTCGCTACGGTCGAATTCCTTGTGACCGAGGATTCGACACCCTACATGATTGAGGTCAATACCCGTTTGCAGGTTGAACACGGCATTACCGAAAGCCGTTACGGAATCGATCTTGTCGAGGAACAGATAGCCATCGCGTTCGGTTCGGAATTGCGTTTCAATGAGGAAAACACGCGCCCGATTTTCACGTCGATGCAGGTACGTGTCAATCTGGAAGATCCACAGGATGGGTTCACTCCCAATTCAGGACTGATTACTCGCTACGTTTCTACCGGTGGACCGGGTGTCCGTCTGGATTCGAATCTTTCGGCCGGTTATGAGTTTCCGTCCAATTATGATTCGGCAGGCGCCTTGCTGATTACCTATTCGCATGACTGGCAGAAAACGATGGGAATCATGGAGCGTGCCTTGTCCGAATATGTGATCGGCGGGCTCAAGACGACGATTCCGTTCATGCAGACCATCATCAATGATGAGAATTTCCGTAACGGCAATATCACGACAACGTATATCCACGATCATCCGGAATTGCTCAACTACACGGATCTTGCACCGGAAAACGAACGTCTGGCGAAGCTCGTCGCGGAAATTTCCGCACGTGGCTACAATCCGTATGTCTCGCTGGGAACGTATCGCAATCGCAATACGCCTTCACTGGGCAGTTTCAAGGCGATATTGCCGGAAATATCCCCTCAGGCCAAACGGACTCCGTCGCCTTATCCGCGTGGTGACCGCCGTGCCCTGCTTGATTATGTCCGTGACAGTGGCAAGATCCATTTTACGGATACCACGACACGTGACATGACCCAGTCGAACAACGGTAACCGCATGCGGCTGGCTGAAGATCGGCTTGTCGGGCCTTATCTGGACAATTTGGGTCTGTTTTCCATTGAAAACGGCGGCGGCGCCCATTTCCATGTGTCCATGCTTGCCAACATGACTTATCCATTCAGGGAAGCGCGTGAGTGGAATACCTTTGCACCGAAAACCTTGAAGCAGCTGCTGATCCGTTCGACCAATGTGCTCGGTTACAGTCCTCAGCCAAGGAATCTTATGCGCCTGACGGGCGAAATGATTTGCGATCATTATGATGTGGTTCGCTGTTTCGATTTCCTGAATGAACCGGCCAACATGCTGCCGATTACGGAAGTCGTCATGGACCGCAAGGACAAAGTCTTCGAACCCGCCCTGTCGCTTTCCTATGCCAAGGGATTTGATATTGACCATTATCTCAAGGTCACGGAATCCATTATCGCCATGATGTCTAGGGTTTCGGGTTTGCCGGAAAAGGCGGTTATCCGGGAATTCATTCTTGGACTGAAAGATATGGCGGGCGTTTGTCCGCCGAGATTCATGCGTGAGCTGGTCACGGCTCTCAGAAAACGCTGGCCGGAACTGGTGTTGCATTATCACCGGCATGTCACGGATGGCCTGTTCCTGCCGGCCTGTGCCGCTGCGGCTGAGGCAGGCTGCCAGATTATCGATGCCGGTCTCGGCGCTTCGGTTCGCAGTTATGGTCAGGGGGATATCGGTTCTCTGGCCGCCTATCTGGAAGAGGAACTCGGCCTGGATGTCAGTCTCAACCGTGACGCATTGCGGGATGCGAATTTTGTCTGCAAGCAGTTCATGCCGTATTTCGACCGTTACTGCTCCCCTTATTTCCAGGGGGTCGATCACGATGTCATCCGTTATGCCATGCCGGGCGGCGCGACTTCTTCCTCACAGGAGGGAGCGGTCAAGCAGGGTTATATCCAGCTGCTTCCGTATATGCTCGATTTTCTGGCATATACCCGCCAGATCGTGCGCTACCATGATGTGACACCGGGTTCGCAAACGACGTGGAATACCGCTTTCCTTGCGGTAACGGGCGCATATAAACGTGGCGGCATGCCTGAAGTTCAACAGTTGCTTTCCGTGCTCAAGGCTGTCACGGAAACGAAGGAAGAGGATCTTTCCGAGGAGATCAGGCAGAAACGTCTGGATATCTATCGCGATTGCAACGAGGCTTTCCAGAAACTTCTGCTTGGACAGTTTGGACGGCTTCCGCTCGGTTTTCCGGCTGACTGGGTGTACCAGAGCGCTTTCGGTGCGGAATGGAAAAATGCCATAGCTTCCCGTACGGAAGTTTCGCCGTTAGAAAATCTGCCGCCGGTCGATATGGATGCCGAAAGAGCCGAGTTGGCGAAACTTCTGAAACGCGACCCGACGGATGAGGAGTTCGTCATGTATCTGAATCATCCGGCAGATGCGATCAAGACGATCGAGTTCCAGAAGAAATTCGGCAATCCGAACTATCTGCCGCTGGATGTGTGGTTTGAAGGAATCAAACCGGGGCAGACGCTCAATTTCAATACGTCGAGCGGCAAACCGCACCAGATGCTTCTTCTGAGTATTGATCCGGTCAACGACAGTGGAGTCGCCACGGTGCGATATGTTCTGGATTCGGAAATTCTGACGAGTGATGTCCAGATTGATGCGCCCGTCACGGCAGCGGGAGGAAGCGGTGAATCGGTTATTGCCGAAAGCGGCAATCCTTACCATGTGGCCAGCCCGCGCAAGGCCGATCTCTGGATCGTCCATGTGAAGGAAGGGGATATCGTCAAACAGGGGCAGGAACTTTTCAATGTTTCCATCATGAAACAGGAAAGATCGGTGCTGTCTCCGGTGAACGGTATTGTCAAACGGGTGGTCAAGACAGCTGATTTCAAGAAGGATCATCGTATGGTTCCTGTACTGGAAGGGGAACTGATTGTCGAACTTTCGCCTGTTCCGAAGCTTTGTCCGAAATGTGCCTATCCCATTACGGATGAACAATCCAGATTCT